>NZ_CAJXKH010000005.1 GCF_913055755.1 uncultured Microbulbifer sp. | reverse complement strand
GGGGACTATGGCCACCTGCCTGCGTTACCGGCAATGCCGGATACCGGCATCCCCGCGCAGTTGCTGCTGCGCCGCCCGGATGTGAAGCGCGCGCAGCGCGAATTGCTGCAGGGACATTACCTGGCCGATCAGGCCTGGGCCGAGCGCTTGCCAAGCCTTTCTCTCAACCTGTTTTACAGCGGTGGTGGCGCAGCGCTTGCGGATATTGCAGAGGACTGGTTGATGAATCTCACCGCCTCGCTGGATGGGGTGATTTTCGACGGCGGCGGACTTTCCGCGGCCAGGCGCCAGCAGGAGGCGGTGGAGCAGGAACGCTGGGTAGCCTTCAGAAATACCGTCGTGCAGGCGCTTTCGGAGGTGGAGCAGGCGCTGATCAACGAAAACGCCATCGCCACCCGTATCGGCCACTTGCAGAAGCGGGCGGTACTGGCGAGCCAGATCACCGCGCGTCAGCGCCGTGCCTACGGGCTCGGTGCGGTGGACTTTCTCAACGTGCTATCGGCAACCAATAACCAACAATCACTCGAGCGGCAGCTGCTGACTGCGCGCCGCGAATTACTGGAAAACCGGGTAACGCTTTATCGCGCGCTTTCAGGTGGTCTTGAGTCCCATGACCTGCCCGCGCCGCCCGCGATGGATCTGGAAGTTTACCGGTCGGAGGACGCCTGATGTTCAACAAACTCAACTGGAATATCGTGGTACCAGTTGTCTTTATCGTGCTGGCAGTAGCGGCGTCCAGCTGGCTGTTGCGGGAAAAACCCACCATGGGTCGGGGAGAGCGCGCGACACCGCCGGTACTGGTCGAAGTGGAAGCCGCGGAGTTCGGCCGCTTTCCACTGACGGTAAAGGCCCTGGGCAAAGTTACTGCCCGCGAGCTTGTGGATTTGCAGCCGCAGGTGGACGGCCGGGTTGAATGGCTCGATTATGACCTGAGCGTGGGCGCTACGGTGGAGAAAGGGCAGCCGCTGCTGCGTATCGAACAGGAACCTTACCAGTTGGCGCTGCAGACTGCCCGCAGCACTCTCGCCGAGCGCCGCGCGGAGCTGCAGCAGGAGCAGGGCCAGCGGCAGGTTGCGAAAGAGGAGTTCGCACTGCTGGGCAGCACGCTGCCGGAGGCCGACCGCGCACTGGTACTGCGGGAACCGCAACTGGCGGCTGCGCGGGCGCGCGCGGATTCGGCAGAGGCCCAGGTCAACCTGGCGCAGCGGGATCTGCGCCTGACGAAACTCTCCGCCCCCTTCAACGCGCTGATTGTCGAGCGCGCGGTCGATATCGGGGACCGGGTGGCTCCGGGCACCTCGCTCTATACCCTGGCGGGCGCGGACCGTTTTCAGGTTGAAGTGGAAGTGCCTGCGGGACAGCTGTCCCTGCTGGACTCACCGGGTGCGGAAGTGCGCATTCGCGGCAGCCAGTGGCCGCACAACCAGTACCGCAGCGGTCGCTTCGTGCGGGTGATTCCGGTGTTGGAAGAGCAGGGGCGTCTCGCCCGGGTACTGGTGGAGCTGGATGATCCCCTGGGAATGACCAATACCGCTCAGCCGAAACTATTGCTGAATGATCTCGCGCGCGTGGAAATTACCGGTCGCGCGGATGGCCAGCAGGTGCGCATCCCGATGACTGCCCTGCAGGATGGCGATGTCGTATGGATTGTCAAAGACGGCAGGATTCATATCCAGCCGGTAAAAATTGCGCACTTGACCGATGTCCACGCGGTGCTTGCCAGTGGCCTGCAGGGTGGTGAGTCACTGATCGTGACCCGCCTTACCAGTGTCACCGAGGGGATGCCCGTACGTACCACGGCCGACGCCGGCGCGAAGCCAAAGCGCCCGCGTCCGGAAAATGGCCAGCCTGCCCGGGGCGATAAGGACGTACCGAAAACACAGGGTGAGCGCGGATGAGCAGCCTGGAAAACCGCGGTGGCGGCCGCAAACGCCCACTGGTAGATACCCGTCACGGTGCCATCGCATGGATGACCCACAACCATGTGACCGCCAACCTGTTGATGCTGATCTGCATTATCGGCGGCCTGGTGTTTGCCGCGAGCATCAAGAAGGAAGTCTTTCCCGAATTCAGCCTGGATATGGTCTCCGTCAGCATTTCCTATCCCGGCGCCAGCCCGGAAGAAGTGGAGCGGGGTGTCCTGGTCGCCGCGGAACAGGCGGTGCAGGGGCTGGAAGGTATCAAGGAACTGCGCGGCAGTGCCGGTGAGGGCAACGCGAGTCTGACCCTGGAGCTGGAAGAGGACGCGGACGCGAACCAGGTCTACCAAAATGTACAGGCGGCCATAGACCGGGTTACCACATTCCCCTCGGATATCGAGCGCCCCCGGGTCAGCCTCGCCGAGCGCAAGCGCGATGTGCTCGACCTGGTGGTGCACGGCGAAGTGGACGACCGCACCCTGCGCGCATTCGTTATGCAGGTACACGACAAGCTGGAAGCCCACCCGGACATTACCCAGCTGGAAGCCTACGGTATAAGGGATTACGAGGTGGCGATCGAAGTGCGCCGGGATGACCTGCGCCGCTACAACC
The DNA here is from genome assembly GCF_913055755.1 of uncultured Microbulbifer sp. Lineage (GTDB taxonomy): Bacteria > Pseudomonadota > Gammaproteobacteria > Pseudomonadales > Cellvibrionaceae > Microbulbifer. Next base: position 79,586 of record NZ_CAJXKH010000005.1, on the reverse strand, counting down.
TGTCACTGCCGGCGGTTGCACAACTGGTGCGCAACGCGGCGGTGGACGTGCCTGCGGGGGGCGTGAAATCCAGTGCCGGGGAAATTCTGGTGCGGGTCACCGAACGCCGGGACTGGGCGCGGCAGTTTGGGGATATCGCGGTAGTCCAGAGTCCCGGCGGCGGCACCGTGCGCCTCAAGGATATCGCCAGCATCCGCGACGCCTTGGTGGATGAGCCCCGCAATATGGTTTACAACGGTGAGCCCGCAGCAGGCATTGATGTATTTCGCATCGGCGACCAGACCCCCATGAGCGTCAGCGACGCCACACACGAGGTGCTTGCGGAAGTGCGCCAGTCGCTGCCGCCGGGTATTCACGTCAGCGTGCGCGACGATGATTCGGAAATATTCAAGGAGCGCCTGGCGCTGCTGTTGAAAAACGGCTTCCTCGGCCTGTTGCTGGTATTCGTGGTCCTCGGTGCATTTCTCGAGTTGCGCCTTGCCTTCTGGGTAACCCTGGGTATTCCCACCAGTTTCCTGGGGGCGCTGCTGTTCCTGCCGGCGATGGATATTTCCATCAATATGGTGAGTATGTTCGCGTTCATCATTGCGCTGGGTATCGTGGTGGACGATGCGATCATCGCCGGTGAAAACATCCACGAGTGGCGCCAGCAGGGCTACAGCAATTTCGAGGCCGCAGTGGCCGGCGCCAGGCAGGTGGCGGTGCCGCTCAGTTTTGCGATCCTCACCAATATCGTGGCCTTTATTCCGCTGATGGAATTGCCCGGATTTATGGGCAAGATTTTCGGCGTGATTCCCTTTGTGGTGGGCGCGGTATTTCTGATTTCCTGGGTGGAGGCGCTGTTTATCCTTCCGGCGCACCTGGCCTATTCGAAGCGCGGCTACAAAAGCCCGAAAGCGCGGCGTTTTGCCGCGCGCCAGAAAATGATCGCGCGCAGCCTGGATCGCTTTGTGGAAAGGCGTTTCCGGCCTTTCCTCGACCTGTGCGTGCGCCACCGCTACATCACCATTTCCATAGCGCTCGGTGTGCTCATCATCATGACCGGCTACGCCGCCAGTGGCCGCATGGGCTTCACCCTGATGCCGCGGGTCGAACGGGATTCCGGCCGCGTACAGGTTACCTTTCCGCCGGGCACCGCCGAGGCGCAACTGGACCGCGCGCGCAAACAGATCATGGGCGCCGCAGACAAGATCCTGGAAGAAACCGGGCGCGAAGGGATTTTTATGGGCATGCGCGGCCTGATTCGCAACGACCAGGTGCAGGTGGACGTCTACCTGACTCCTGGGGACCAGCGCGAGATTTCCACCGGGGAATTCGTTGGCCGCTGGCGCCGGCAAGTGGGGCCGATACCCGGTTCCCTCAGCTCCAGTTTTGCCAGCGACCGCGGTGGGCCCGGTGCCGGCCCGGCACTGACGGTAGAGCTGCGCCATACGGATACCGACCTGCTGGAAGACGCCGCGAAGCAACTGGCCACCGCACTGGAAGATTTCCCGGCGGTTGGTGATATCGACGCCGGGGTGTCCCTGGGCAAGCGCCAGCTCGACCTGACCCTGACCGATACCGCAAAAAGCCTGGGGCTCAGTGCGGAGGACATCGGCCGTCAGTTGCGCGCTTCCCTGTACGGTGCCGAAGCCATGCGCCAGCAGCGCGGACGGGATCAGGTCAAGGTGATGGTGCGTCTGCCGGAAGAGGAGCGGGTGACCCTGGACGATGTGAACAACATCATGATCCGCGCCGGCAATGGCCTCTGGTTGCCGCTGCCGGACTTGGTCAAAGTGGACCAGGGGCGCGCCTATGCCACCATCAACCGCCGGGAAGGGCGGCGGGTGATGACGGTGACGGCGAATGTGGAGCCCGCGGATCAGGCTGCGCTGGTAATCAACGAGCTGAACCAGAGTGTGATTCCGCAGTTGCGGGCGCAGTATCCGGGCCTGTCCATTTCCTACGAGGGCCGCCAGGCGGAGGAGCGGGAAGGTCTGTCGTCACTGGGGCTGACCTTCTCTTTGACGATGGCGGCGCTGTATATCCTGCTGGCGATACCGCTGAAAAGTTACATCCAGCCGTTGACGGTGATGGTGGCGATTCCGTTCGGCGTGATCGGTGCGTTGCTCGGCCATTTGTTGATGGGCTATGGCCTCAGTATGGTGAGCCTGCTGGGCATGGTTGCGCTCGCGGGGGTGGTGATCAACGATACCCTGGTAATGATCGAATACGCGAACCGCTTGCGTCTGGAAGGCATGCCCATTACCGATGCGATCAAGCGTGCGGCCGCACGCCGTTTCCGGCCGATTATCCTGACCACGGTAACCACTTTCTGTGGCCTGATGCCGATGATTTTCGAAACGTCGGTGCAGGCAAAATTCATGATCCCGATGGCGGTATCCCTGGGCTACGGCATTCTCGCCGCGACCACTATTTCGCTTTTATTGGTGCCCTGTCTTTACCTGATGTTTTCGCGGGATATCCCGGAGTTGTTTGGGATGTTCAAGAAAAAATCACGTGGGAAGGTCCCAGCCTAAAGTTGGTGCCACGAAGTCCGCCCGGTGGCGCAAAAGTACTGGGGCGGTTCCGAAATGGCCCACCCAGAGACTCGCCGCCACCAATGGTGAGGCGGACCTCTACCTGGGCGTCAATCCCGCCGCAAATGATCCTTGATCGCAATCGGGTTGGGGAAGTTCAGTACCACGATGTACGACGACACCAGGAAGGTGAGAATGGCGGTGGCCTGGATCAGGTGGGAAGCGGCGCTGCCGATCAGTTGCTGGCTCATGGCCAGGTAGGCGATCAACAGCGAAAACTCGCTGATCTGGCCCAGGCGGAAACCGATATCCCAGGCGAGAATCTTGCGTTCGCTCTGTTGCCCCAACAGAAAGCGGAAGACCACCGGTTTGATGGCCAGTACCGCCACCGCGGCGACCATCGCCGGCAGCGCGATCTGCGGCACCATATCCAGGTGGAACTGGGCACCCAGACTGAAGAAGAACAGGATCAGGAAAAAGTCCCGCAAGGGTTTCAGGCTGATCGCGATGTACTGGGAAATGGGACTGGTTGCCAGGGTGATGCCGGCGATAAACGCACCGATTTCCCGGGACAGACCCATGGTTTCCGCCAGCTCCGCCAGTCCCATACACCAGCCCAGTGCCAGCAAGAACACATATTCGTGAAAGCGGTCGAACTTTGCCAGCAGTGGCTGCAGCAGGTATTTAACCGCACCCCAGGCCACCGCAATCAGGAACGGCAGCGCGGCAAAGGAAATGCCGAGTTTGGCAAAATCCACGCTGCCGGTGCTGCCACTCAGCAGGATCATCAGACAGGTAATTGCCACGAAATCCTGGAACAACAGCAGGCCCACCATCATTTCACCCAGGTGCTTGTGGTGCAGCACCGTGGTGGGCAGAAGTTTGATGCCGATGATGGTGCTCGAAAACATCATCGCCATACCGATCACCCAGCACTCGGTGGACGTGAATCCGAACAGGTAACCGATGGCGTAACCCAGACCCAGGAACAGGCCGCAGCTGATCAGCCCCACAAAGGTGGCCTTGCGCATCACCGAGATAAGGGCCCTGGGCTGCATATCGAGCCCGAGCAGAAACAGCAGGAAGATGATGCCGATATTCGACATCTCCGCCATCAGTTCAACGTTGTCAATGACGGCGAAGCCGGACGGGCCGAGCAGGACGCCCAGCGCGATATAGGCCACCAGCAGGGGCTGGCGCCCCCAGAGCGCAAGAGACGCCACGATGGCGGCACCGCTGAAAATCAGGAAAAACGACTGGAACAGAGAAGCTTCGTGCACTGCGCATCCTTGGTTGCAGAGAGGTTGGCCGGGAAAACAGCGGTCTTCCAGTGGCCATTATCGGCCCAGAACCCCGCTGTTTGCCACCCCCGCACGGATACGCAGAGCCGCGATGGTGCTACAGATTGAACCAGCGCAGGTTTTCGCCCTCCGGCGACAGGATCGGCTGTGCGCACCGTTCCCCCGGTGGATTTTCCAGCAGGGCCCTTGCTTCGGCCAGATAATCTGCCAGTGATCCTGTGAGCGTTTCCGGCGCACCGGACTCTTGCGCAGTGAAAGACAGTGGCAACACCGGCTCCCCGGGCTGGCCCTGGAAACGCCATACGCCGTGTTCCGGGTCATACTGGTAAAACGGCAGCATGCGGTAACCGAATTCCGCCACCAGCTCGATGGCACCGATCAGGTAGTCGACGGTTTCTTCATCCAGGAAATAGTTGAAGTTCAAGCGCACCCAGCCGGGTTTGAGAATGCTCTCACCGGCGCTCACCAGCTGCTCCAGAGCGCTGCTCTGGGCGTCGGTCAGATGCAGCAGCTTGTGTCCGTAGGGGCCGGCGCAGGAACAGCCGCCGCGCACCTGGATGCCAAACAGGTCGTTCAGCAGGGCCACCACATAACCGTAATGCAGTGGCTTGCCTTCGCGCAGGATATGCAGCGATACGATGCTTACCCGCTGCGGCTCCACACCGCCGAGAATGTCGATGTTGGGGTTGTCTGCCCACCGCGCAAACGCGCGTTTAAGCCAGGCGTCTTCCCGGGCTTCGATATTGTCTGCGCCCACGGAATCTTTCAGAGCAAATACCATCCCTGCGCGCACCGATTCCACAATCGCCGGTGTGCCCGCTTCCTCGCGGCGCTCGCCGGCGGGAAGGTAAGTGTGCCGGTCGGGGCCCACCCAGGACACAGTGCCGCCACCGGGCACCGCGGGCTGGTTTTGTGGCAGCAGGGACCTGCGCACGATCAGCAGACCCGGAGTGCCGGGGCCGCCGACGAATTTGTGCGGAGAAATGAAAATCGCATCCTTGCTGGCGGCGGGTTCAGAGCCCTGGGCGTCGATGGCGACATAGGGTGCCGCCGCGGCGTAGTCCCAGAACGAAAGCGCATCGTACCTGTGCAGCAGGCGGGTCACCGCATCGACGTCGGTGCGGATGCCGGTGACATTGGACGCAGCGGAAAAGCTGCCGATACGGAGCGGGCGTTCGCGATAGCGGACCAGTGCCTGTTCCAGTGCCTCCAGATCCACACCGCCGTTTTCCTTCTGCGGAATGGTGACGACTTCGGCGATGGACTCGCGCCAGGGCAGGTCGTTGGAGTGGTGTTCGAACGGGCCGATAAATACCACCGGGCGCTGTCGCTCGGGAATGTCCGCCGCGGATACCCCGAAGCGCTCGTAGCAGTCTTTGCGCAGGCCGAGGCTTTCCAGCAGGCGGTTGATCGCCGCAGTCGCACCGGCGCCACAGAAGATTACCGCGTGTTCGTCACCGGCATTTACCGAGCGGCGGATGGCGGCGCGCGCCTGTTCGCGGAACGCGGTGGTCTGGCGGCCGGTTGCAGAGGTTTCTGTATGGGTGTTGGCGTACCAGGGCAATACCTGGTTGCGAATGGCGTCTTCGATAAAAGTGAGACCGCGACCGGAAGCGGTGTAGTCCGCGTAGACCAGCGGGCGCTGGCCGAATGGCGTGGCAAATGCCATGCGCTCGCCGATGACGCTATCGCGGATACGCGCGAGTAGCGCTTCTGTCTCGCGGCGGGAAGAACCCGCGGTTTGGGGTGTTATGGGGGCGCCATTCTGATGCGATTGTACAGGCATGATTTCCTCAAATACTGGAATTGCCGCCCGCGAGGGTCACCCGCGGGCGGCCGGTGTCAGTAATTGAGCTGGCGGGTTCACTCCCCCGACGGAATGGGCAGTTCTGTGGTGCTTTTGATCTGCTCCATGGCGAAATTGGAGGCGACATCGGAAATGCCGGAGTGGGCGATCAGTTTTTTGTAAAACTGGTCGTACGCCGCGACATCGCTGACCACAACCCGCAGGATGTAGTCGTAGTCGCCGGCCATGCGGTAACAATCCACCACTTCCGGTAAATCGGCCATGGCGGCGGCAAAGGAGTCCGCCCACTCCGCACTGTGCTGGTTGGTTTTCACCTGGGCAAAAACCGAAACCGGCAGGCCGAGCACGTCCGCATCCAGCAGAGCCACCTTGCGGCGAATGATGCCGCTCTTCTCCAATTTCTGAATCCGGCGCCAGCAGGGGGTCTTGGTAAGGCCCACTCGCTCGGCCAGCTCTTCGATGGAGAGGCTAACATCTGACTGCAATATGGCAAGAAGTTGTCGATCAATTGCGTCGAGTGAGGACATAGTTCTACAAATCTCCCAAAATGGCGGGGGATCGTATCCTTGAGTAATGCCGTAAGTGCCGTCAATGGCAACAAAATACCCCTGCGGTTTTTGGCGGTGCGGCCAGATCCGACTTTCGGTCGGGCGGGAAGAACCCTTTGGCTGCCTGCCTTCTCATGGAGATAACGATAGTCTCCGATACGGAATTCCAGTAGTGGAATTTTCCCTCGCCAACTTGTGTGTCAAAAAAGCCGGGCAGGGCCCGGCGGACAACAGGGGAGATGTAGAAAACTATTTCTGGGCGGCGCTAAGGGATGTGGCCGCCTGCGCGGATAGCTGGTTGAGCAGATAGCTGGCTGCGCGGGGATTCCCCGCTCAGGCAGCTTCCTTGGGCGGGAACAGCGGTTCGAACAGCCCGGCCGCCATCGCCTCGCGCACCCGTGCCATCAGGTCGATTTCGGTCAGTTGCTGCAGCGCTTCCAGGTCGTTCAGCACATAGTAAATGGGCTGCACGATATCGATCCGGTAGGGGGTGCGCAGGGCGTTGACCACATCAAACTCCGCGCGCTGGGGCGCGTCGCTGAGGGCGTAGAGGGTTTCTTTTGGCGAGGACAGAATACCGCCGCCGTAGATGCGCAGGCCGTCCCCGGTGTTCAGCAGGCCAAACTCCACGGTAAACCAGTACAGGCGCGCGAGGTAGGCGCGCTCTTTCGGTGAGGCGCTGAGCCCCAGTTCACCGTACTTCTGGGTAAAGTTGGCGAACGCGGGGTTGGTGAGCATGGCGCAGTGGCCGAAGATCTCATGGAAAATATCCGGTTCCTGCAGGTAGTCGAACTCCTCCGGGGTGCGGATAAAAGTGGCCACCGGGAACTTGCGCTCGGACAGCAGGCGGAAAAAGGTCTCAAAGCCGATCAGTGCGGGCACCCGGGCGACTTCCCAGCCGGTTTCGCGGCGCAATACCTCGCTGATTTCTGCCAGCTGCGGGATGCGATTGCGGGGCAGGTCGAGCAGTTCCAGCCCGTGCAGGTATTCGTCACAGGCGCGGCCGGGCACCACCTCCAGCTGGCGCTCGATCAGGCGCTGCCAGGTCTGGTGTTCCAGTTCAGAGTATTCGATAAAACCGCTGGCATCGGGCTCGCGGGCCACGTACTTGCTGGGTTTTTTGCCGCCTTTCTGCATGCTTTACCTCTTTCCTGGTCGCGGCAATCGCAATTGTGCGGTGCCGGCGGACCGGTTTGTTGTTGTTATCTGCCCTCTATTCTTAGACAGCATCGGGCGCAGATGGCAGGGGTAAGTTGGCGGTAGTTGAGTGTTGGGGGCGATGCTGGCTACACTTTCTGTAAATAATTGTTTACAGAAAGTGTATGCGAATTGAGATTACCTGCCGCAATAGAGTCGGTATCCTCCAGGAAATAATGGCTATTTTCGGGGAATATCGGGTCAACGTGACCTCCGGCGAGCTGGGGGGAGACAGTGGGGACAAGGTCTATCTGGCGGCGCCGGACATGCTGGTCGCCCAGTTTCAGAGTATCGAGCGCTCCCTGTACCGGGTGCCGGGGGTGGAAAAGGTCCGCCGGATCGACATGATTCCCTCGGAGCGGCGCCACTTTGAGCTGGATACGCTGCTTGCGCATATCTCCGACCCCGTGCTCTCGGTGGACCGGGAGGGTCGCATCATTGCCGCCAATCGCGCGGCAGCGCGGGCATTCGGAGTCAGCCTCGATCAGGTGGCGGGCATGCAGTTACAGCGGTTTTTGCCGCGCCTGCAACTGGCAGAGCTGTTGCGCGGGTTTACCGTGCCGCGCTTCGGCCTGCCCGTGGCCATTCGCGGGCGGGAATACCGTCTCGACTGGTCGCCGATGGCGCTGTCGGACAGCCCGGGTGCGGCGGACTCCCTGGCCGGTGCCGTACTCAATCTGGTCCCGGCTCCGCCAACCCGCGCCGGCGCGGTATTGCCGGCCCCCAGGGTGCTGTGGGATTTCGATGAACGCCGCGAGGCGTGTCTGCGGCTGCAACAACTGGCGCCGCTGTCCGATCCTCTGTTGATCCTGGGGGAGCGGGGCAGCGGCCGCTCCACATTTGCGGCCGCGGCGTTCTATCTGTCACCGCTCGCGGATGCCGGGGAAGTGTTCTGGTGGCAGGGTGGATCCCCTGAACCGTGGTCCCTGGAAGTGCTGGCAGTGCAGGGAGGCGGCGTGCTGGTGATCGATGACCTGCATCTGTTGTGCGAGGATTCCCAGCGCGCCCTGGTAGCGGCATGGCACCGCGGGGCCCTGCCACAACGACTCATCGTCACGGCCACCGGTCCGGATAACCTGCAGCCGGGCTTGCGGCAACTCCTCAGCACACAGCTGGTGACGCTGCCTGCCTTGCGCTCCCTGCGTCCCGCCATCTCCCGCTTTGTCGGTGCGATGCGGGAAGAATCGGGAGAGTTGCTCCCGGTTACCGAAGACGCGCTGGAAATATTAAAGCTGCAGGATTGGCCGACGAATTTTGCCGGGCTTGCCGGCCAGCTGGCGGGGGCCTCCGCCCATGCTCGGGCCCGCAAAGCCTCGGTGGTTGATGCCGAGGACCTGCCACTGCAGTGCGGTGAGGAGAACCTGCCGTGGACCGCGTGGGGCAGGGGCCTGAACTACCGTCAGATGATGGAAAAAATGGAGCGGGGGCTGTTGCAGGAGCTGGTGCGCGGCAACCCCTCTACGCGCGCCCTGGCAAAAAAACTCGGCCTGTCCCACACCGCCATTGCCAACAAGCTGCGCAAATACGGCCTGGGGCACGCCGAGCGGGACAAGTGATCAGCGCTGGATCCTGCCCAGCAATACATCCTTGAACATCACAAAGTCGCCCCACAGGGAGTAGAAGGGGTTTTTGAAAGTGGCCGGACGATTGTGCTCAAAGAAAAAGTGCCCGACCCAGGCAAAGCCATAGCCCGCCACCGGTAGCGCCCACAATAGCGGCCAGTTGCGGGTGAGCAGTGCGGTGATCAACAGGGCAATAACCAGTGCCGTGCCCACAAAGTGCAACCGGCGACAGGTAAGGTTGCTGTGTTCCCCCAGGTAAAACGGGTAAAACTCTGCGAAGGAGCGGAATTTGGGCGCTGCATTTCCCGCATTGGTGGAAATTGCTGATTTCGTATTGTCGGTCATCCTCTCTGTCCTTTTTTGATTATTGTGGGATCAGTGTTTTCGCAGTGTACGTCCCCTCAGCGTTTAGACCAACAAGTCTGAATTCTGATACGCTGCGGCAGTTTTTACAGGCAGCAACGTCAGGCAGGATTTATGGCCGGTCCCTTAACCCATCTCAAAGTTCTCGATCTCAGTCGCATTCTGGCGGGCCCCTGGGCCGGCCAGGTACTCGCCGATTTCGGCGCGCAGGTGATCAAGGTGGAGCGCCCGCAAAAGGGCGACGATACCCGTCACTGGGGCCCTCCCTACCTGAAAGATGCCGCGGGCAATGATACGCCGGAAGCCGCCTATTACCTGAGCGCCAATCGCGGCAAACAATCCATTACCGTGGATATCACCAAGCCCGCCGGGCAGGAACTGATCAAAAAACTCGTGAAAGAGTGCGATATCCTGCTGGAAAACTACAAGGTGGGGGGGCTGAAAAAATACGGCTTGGACTACGAATCCATCAGGGCCGTCAATCCCGCAATCATCTACTGCTCCATCACCGGCTTTGGCCAGACCGGGCCCTATGCAAACCGCGCCGGCTACGATGCGATGATCCAGGGGATGGGGGGGCTGATGAGCCTCACCGGGGTGCCGGAGGGGCAGCCGGGGGCTGGTCCGCAAAAGGTCGGGGTTGCGGTGGCAGACCTGATGACCGGTATGTATGCGGTATCCGGGGTGCTGGCAGCGGTGATTCACCGGGATCGTACCGGGGAGGGGCAGCAGATCGACCTTGCGCTGCTGGACACCCAGGTGGCCTGGCTGGCCAATCAGGCACAGAATTACCTCACGTCCGGAAAAAGCCCCGAGCGCCAGGGAACCGCGCACCCGAACATCGTTCCCTATCAGGCGGTCCCCGCCAGTGACGGCTACTTTATGCTGGCAGTGGGGAACGATGCCCAGTTCAAAAAATTTTGCGCCATCGCCGGCCTGGACGGTATCGCCGAAGACCCTGCCTATGCCTCCAACGCTGCCCGGGTACAGGCGCGGGATCAGCTGGTTCCGGTAATCGAGCGCACCACCCGGCAGAAGCCCGCGGCCTGGTGGCTGCAACAGCTGAGCGACGCCCATGTGCCCTGCGGTCCAATCAACAACCTGGAGCAGGTGTTTGCCGACTCACAGGTACAGGCGCGGGGCATGGTGGTGGAGCAGGCGCACCCCACTGCGGGCACGGTAAAAACCGTGCGCAACCCGCTGGGCTTTTCTGCCTCAGAACTGGCATACGAGCAGGCGCCGCCCATACTGGGGGAGCACACGGATGCGGTGCTCGGGACAATGCTGGCGCTGGGTGCCGAAGAGATTGAATCGCTGAGGAAAGACGGTGTGATTTAACCGTTGCGGATTGGCAGGGAGTTCGGATGGATCTGAATTGCGGGATTGCGGCGTTATTTTTGCTTGTTGCAGTGAGTGTGGGGAGCTGCGGGCCGGGTGATGTCTCAGTCGGTGACGGGGCTGCCGGTGAAGGGATTGGCGCGGAGAATTCCTCTGATGTCCCGCTCCAATCTGCCGGAGATGGCGCCTCTATCAAAGCGAATCTGCCCCCGGATGTGCAGCCCACCTTTGACTGCAGCAAGGCGCTAGACAGCAGTATTGAGCAGCTGATCTGTAGCGATGAGGAATTGGCGCTGCTGGACCGGCAGATGGCAGAGATCTACCGCGCTGCGGGTAAAACGGAAAAAGCCGCGCGGGATAAATACTTCAAGGCGCGCCAGAGAGGCTGGATCAAGGGCCGCAACGATTCCTGGAAGGCCGATGATAAACGCGCCTGTACCAGAGATAGTTATCTCCGGCGCATCGCCGAGTTGCAGGCCCGCTACGCCTTGATGGAGGGGAAGGAGGTCACCTATGCCTGTGCGGATGGCGATGTGACAGTGACCTTCTACGACACCGCTCCGGCCACAGCTGTCGCACGGTTTAAAGGTGAGGAATCCTTTATGAATGTGCAACCGAGCGCCAGCGGGGCACGATACCAGGGGCGCAATGAAAGCCTATGGGAGCATCAGGGAGAGGCGACCATCCAGTGGGGGTACGACGCCCCGGAGATGCTCTGCCCCCTAAAACCATAAAACAGTGAATCGGTAAAACGGTAAACGCTAAAATCTGCAGTGCTAAACCGCGGTCGAATTCCCGGAAATAACCAATTACACGTTCAACTTGTGCCGCGATTTGGTATTAATCATGCAATTTACGGGCAAATGCGCGTAAATAAACTAGTATCCATAATAACTCGACAGGGACTGTTGCATTATGGAGACGGATGGACACAGGGAGCTGCCACGCAATTTGCAGTTGGTGTTCCAGCGTATCGGGCGGCAATTGGAGGGGTATTGCTGGGTAAGTTTTTCCAGGGGGGCAGGGGCCTTGCTCGACTCTCCGAAAGCTGCCGCACCTGGCCGCCAGCAGGATGCTTGCCGGCGGTCAGGCCCGGACGTGTCAGGCCCGGATGTGTCAGACAAGGGCGCGACGGCGGAAAATGGGTAGCGGTTGGTCCACCGCGGCCTGGTAGCTGTCGCTGAAGTCCTGCATGGAATCCAGCAGGCCCTGCAATGATTGCTCCCCCTGATAGGCAAAGGCGTTGAAGCCGCAGCGATTCAGATAGGTCAGCTGGTCGCGAATAAAATTACCTACCGCACGCAATTCCCCGTTAAAGCCGTAGCGCTGGCGCAACAGGCGGCCCGCAGTAAAGGCGCGGCCATCGGTAAATGCGGGGAAGTGCGTTGCGATCAGCGGCAATTCCTGCGCGAAGTCGCCAATCAGATCTGCGGTCTCGTCGCTGTCCAGCCACACCCCGATCTCATCCTTGCGCGCCTGCAGCGCCTCGCGCAATTCCAGCCAGATACTGAGGGGCAGGATCACCTTGCCGGCCGCCAGGTTATTTGCAGTGATCTCTTCCTCGCCGCCGAGGGGCAGCAGGCGCCAGGTATTGTCCACCACGACGCCATCCAGAATCAGCTGTTGCGGGTTGTCCGGTTGTGCACCTACGGGCTTTTTAGCTGGCTTTGGCATACACACGCTCCTTGAATGGCTGAAGCCCGATACGGTTGTAGGTGTCGATAAACAGTTCTTCCGGCAGGCGGTGCTCCACGAAAACGTCGACAATCTTGCCGATGGTTTCCGGCATCTCCTCGCGGGAGAAGCTGGGGCCGAGCACCTTGCCCAGGCTCGCATTTTCACTGGCGCTACCGCCCAGCTGCACCTGGTAGAATTCCTCGCCCTTTTTATCCACACCGAGAATGCCGATGTGGCCGATATGGTGGTGACCGCAGGCATTCATACACCCGGAAATATTCAGGTCCAGCTCGCCCAGGTCGTAGAGGTAATCGAGGTCATCAAATTTGCGCTGGATCGCTTCCGCCACCGGAATGGATTTGGCATTGGCCAGCGAGCAGTAGTCACCGCCCGGGCAGCAGATCATGTCGGTCAGGGTGCCGATGTTCGGGGTTGCGAAGCCGTGCTTGCGCGCCGCCTGCCAGAGTTCGAACAGTTTCTCCTGCTCCACATCTGCCAGTACCACGTTCTGTTCATGGGTGACCCGAACCTCGCCAAAGCTGTACTGTTCCGCCAGTTCGGCAATGGCTTCCAGCTGGCGGTCGGTTACGTCACCGGGGGGAATGCCGGTGGGCTTGGTGCTCAGTGTCACCGCCTGATAACCGGGCACTCGGTGCGGGAAGGTATTGCGCTCCAGCCAGCGGGCAAAAGCCTTTTCGGAACCGGCCTGGTCGCGCAGTACCGCTTCGGTATGGTTGTGATCAAATGACCGGTACGCGGGCTTCGGGAAGAAACTCCTGGCCCAGGTTATGGCCTCAGCGGTCAGCTCGTCGGCGCCGTCCTTGACCTGTTCCCACTCCGCTTCCACGCGGCGGGCAAACTCTTCCGGGCCCAGCGCCTTCACCAGAATCTTGATGCGCGCCTTGAATTTGTTGTCACGGCGGCCGAGCTGGTTGTAGACGCGCACGATCGCTTCCAGGTAGGAGAGCAGGTGCGTTTCCGGGAGGAAGTCGCGAATGGCCACGCCGAGGATCGGGGTGCGGCCGAGGCCGCCACCGACGAATACCTGGAAGCCGGTTTCGCCGCGATCATTTTTCACGATCTGCACGCCGATATCGTGGGCGCGGATGGCCGCGCGGTCGGTTGCCGCACCGCACACCGCGATTTTGAATTTGCGCGGCAGAAAGGCGAATTCCGGATGGAAGGTGGACCACTGGCGGATCAGCTCGCAGTAGGGGCGCGGATCCACAAGCTCGTCACCGGCCACGCCGGCAAACTGGTCGGTAGTGGTGTTGCGGATACAGTTACCGCTGGTCTGCACCGCGTGCATTTCCACTTCTGCCAGTTCCGCGAGAATGTCCGGTACGTCTTCCAGGTTTGGCCAGTTCAGCTGTACGTTCTGGCGGGTGGTGAAGTGGGCGTAACCCTTGTCGTACTTGCGGGTGATCTCCGCGAGGCGGCGCAGCTGGGCGCTGTGCATCATGCCGTAGGGCACGGCAATGCGCAGCATGGGGGCCAGACGCTGTACATACAGGCCGTTTTGCAGCCGCAGGGGCAAAAATTCTTCTTCGCTCAGCTCACCGGCGAGGTAACGGTCGGTCTGGCCGCGAAACTGGGCCACCCGTTCCCGGATCAGCTTGTGGTCCTGTTCGTCGTATCGATACATAAGAGCTTGATTCCATTGCTTTTTCGCGCTGCGGAGACAACGCCCAGAGGGTATTTCGGGAGTTACCTTTACCCTAAGATGGCGCATAACATACCAGTCGCCTTATGCAAAAAATAACAATATTTTTTGCTAGCTTAGTAATTTTTGGTTATAAGCGGGAATTGCCGGGCGGAGCGGTGCTATTGCACCTGCGGCGGGGATTTGCTCTACTTGAAAAACCGCTTTTTTAGCGGTGCTGCTACCTTTAAGAACAATAATGATTTTGACAGTAACGGAGTATTGCGATGAGCGATCGAGTTGCAAGAGATGTAGTAGTTGTATCAAACGATAGCGATAACGCGGTAGACGCCATTGCGGCGGTGGCTCTGGTAGCCATTTTCGTGGCCACCTGTATTTTCTGGGTCGCTTCCCAGTAATAGCTGTTTTTTTATTCTGAAGTCCCTGTCGATTGTGTCACCCGGAGCGACTGCCTCCGGGGTGCACTATCGCGCGTTCAGCCCATATTACTCAATACGGTTTTCACCACCAGCACCAGGGTGATGACGAAAATTGCGGTAAATATGATGCCGGCGGCCACGTAGGTCTTGATACTGCCGCCTTTGAAATCCCTTTCCCGGTTCCTGTTCGACTGTACGCCAATTGCGGCGGCCAGGGTGCTGAGCACAACCTGACCGAACGAGGGGCGCTTATCGTTTTCTTTTTCTCCCATGTCCTTCCTCTGCTTCTGCTGTCGGGTTTGGTTCGAGGAGCCGGTCGGGGCCCGCGCTCGGGCCCGGCGTTGGTTCAACCCTCCAGGTTGGGGCGCAGCCAGCGCTCCAGCGCCTGTTCGGTCATGCCCTTGCGCTCTGCCAGGTCCTGTAACTGGTCGCGGCCGATTTTGCCCACATTGAAATACTTGGATTCCGGATGGGCAAAGTACCAGCCGCTGACTGCCGCTGCAGGCATCATGGCGAAGCTTTCGGTCAGCTCGATACCTGCATTCTCCTGCGCATTCAGCAATTTGAAAAGGGTGGCCTTTTCGGTGTGGTCCGGGCAGGCCGGATAGCCGGGGGCAGGGCGGATACCGGAGTACGCCTCCTTGATCAGCTCTTCATTGCTCAGGGTTTCGTCCGGCTGGTAGCCCCAGTACTGTTTGCGCACCTGGCGATGCAGGTATTCGGCGAAGGATTCCGCCAGGCGATCCGCAAGGGCTTTCACCATGATCGCATTGTAGTCGTCGTGCCTGGCTTCGTATTCCCGGGCCAGCTCGTCGGCACCGATACCGGTGGTTACGGCAAATCCGCCGATGTAGTCGGCAACGCCGGACCCCACCGGGGCGATAAAATCCGCGAGGGAGCGGCAGTAGCCATCGCCCCCGCGTTTCTGTACCTGCTGGCGCATCTGATGCAGGCGGGCGATTTCTTCGCTGCGGCTTTCATCGCTGTAGACCACGATATCGTCGCCGTCGGCATTTGCCGGCCACAGCCCGAATACGGCGCGGGCTTTGAGGCGCTTGTTGTCGATCAGGTCCGCCAGTATTTGCTGGGCGTTCTTGAACAGGTCGGTAGCGGCTTCGCCGACGACGTCATCATTGAGGATTGCCGGGTATTTGCCGGCGAGATCCCAGGAGATGAAGAAGGGGGTCCAGTCGATGGTTTCCACCAGTTTTTCCAGCGGGAAATCATCCAGCACGGTCAGGCCCGGATTGTTTGGCACCTTGGGTGCATAACTGGCCCAGTCGAACTGCGGGCCGGCTTGCAGCGCATCCTGGTACGCCAGGCGCGGGTCGTTGCGTTTGCGGTTGGCGGTGCGCGCGCGCACTTTCTCGTACTCTGCCTGAATGCCTTTGACAAAGCCCGGGCGCAACTCGTCGGACAACAGGTTGCTGGCCACTCCCACAGCGCGGGATGCGTCGGCTACATAGACAGTCTGGTTGCGCTGGTACTGCGGATCGATTTTCACCGCGGTGTGCGCCTTGGAGGTGGTGGCGCCGCCGATCAGCAACGGGATATCAAAGCCCTGGCGCTCCATCTCCGCGGCCACGTGGACCATCTCGTCCAGCGACGGGGTGATCAGGCCGGAAAGTCCGATGATGTCACAGTTCTTTTCTTTTGCCGTTTGCAGAATGGTTTCCGCCGGCACCATAACGCCGAGGTCGATTACCTCGAAGTTGTTGCAGGCCAGCACCACGCCGACAATATTCTTGCCGATATCGTGCACATCGCCCTTGACCGTCGCCATCAGGATGCGTCCGTTGGGCTTGCTGTCGACGGTTTTCTCGGCTTCGATATAGGGTTGCAGGTAGGCCACCGCCTGCTTCATAACCCGTGCGGACTTCACCACCTGGGGCAGGAACATTTTGCCCTCGCCGAACAGGTCGCCGACGACGTTCATGCCGTCCATCAGTGGCCCCTCGATCACATCCAGCGGGCGGCGGGCCTGCTGGCGGGCTTCCTCGGTGTCCTGCTCGATAAAGTTGTTGATGCCCTTGACCAGTGAATGGGCCAGGCGCTCGTTGACCGGGAGCTGGCGCCAGGCGAGGTCTTCCTTGCGCTCGGCGGTGCTGCCGTCGCCGCGGTATTTCTCCGCGATATCCAGCAGCGCCTCGGTGCCCTCCGGGGTGCGGTTGAGGATCACGTCCTCGACCTTTTCCCGCAGTTCCTGCGGCAGATCGTCGTACACCGCCAGCTGGCCGGCGTTGACGATACCCATATTCAGGCCAGCCTTGATCGCGTGATACAGGAACACGGAGTGGATGGCTTCCCGCACCGGGTTGTTGCCGCGGAATGAGAAGGACACATTGGAAACACCGCCGGAGACGTTGGCGCCGGGCAGGTTCTGGCGGATCCAGCGGGTAGCCTCGATAAAGTCCACCGCGTAGTTGTTGTGCTCCTCGATTCCGGTGGCGACAGCAAAAATATTCGGGTCGAAAATGATATCGCACGGATTGAAGCCGACCTTCTCCACCAGGATGTCGTAGCTGCGTTTGCTGATCTCGGTCTTGCGCGCGAAGGTGTCGGCCTGGCCGTTTTCGTCAAACGCCATCACCACCACTGCGGCGCCGTAGCGCAGGCAGGCGCGGGCCTTTGCGACAAAATCCTCTTCGCCTTCCTTGAGGCTGATGGAGTTCACGATCGCCTTGCCCTGGATGCACCGCAGGCCGGCCTCGATCACCTCCCACTTGGAGGAATCCACCATAAACGGCACTTTGGCAATGTCCGGCTCGGTGGCGCAGAGGTTGAGGAAGCGGCGCATGGCGGCGACGGAATCCAGCATCGCCTCGTCCATATTGAAATCGATCACCTGTGCGCCGTCTTCCACCTGTGCGGCCGCTACCTGCAGCGCGGTATCGTAATCCTCCTCCATGATCAGGCGCTTGAAACGCGCGGAACCGGTGACGTTGCAGCGCTCACCGACGTTGACGAACAGGGCGTTCTCATCGGCGACATAGGGCTCGAGGCCGGACAGGCGCAGAGCGGGTTTGATTTCCGGCAGCTTGCGCGGCGGAATATCGGCCACCGCATCGGCAATCGCGCGGATATGTTCCGGGGTGGTACCGCAGCAGCCGCCGAGGATATTGATAAAGCCGCTCTGTGCGAACTCGGCGACAATCGCCGCAGTTTCTGCCGGGGTTTCATCGTACTCGCCGAATTCGTTCGGCAGGCCCGCATTGGGGTGGGCGGATACCTGCTCGGCGCAGACACCGGAAAGGGCTTCAATGTAGGGGCGCAGTTCGGTGGCGCCCAGGGCGCAGTTGAGGCCCACCGACAGGGGGTTGGCGTGGGCCACGGAGTAATAGAAGGCCTCGGTGGTCTGGCCCGAAAGGGTGCGGCCGGAGGCGTCGGTGATGGTGCCGGAAATCATGATCGGCAGTTCGAACCCGCGGCGGTCAAATACTTCCTTCAGCGCGTAGATGGCGGCCTTGGCGTTCAGGGTATCGAAGATCGTCTCGATCAGGATCAGATCGCTGCCGCCGTCGATCAGGGCATCGGCGGACTCGATATAGTTCTCTACCAGCTTCTCGAAGGTCACGTTGCGTGCCCCCGGGTCGTTGACGTCCGGGGAGATGCTCGCGGTGCGGGAGGTCGGGCCGATCACACCGGCCACAAAGCGCGGCTTTTCCGGCGTCGAGAGCGCATCCGCGGCGCGGCGCGCCACTTCCGCGGCCACCCGGTTCAGTTCCGGCACCAGGTCTTCCATATCGTAGTCGGACTGGGACAGGCGGGTGGCGTTGAAGGTGTTGGTCTCGATAATGTCGGCGCCGGCTTCCAGGTATTCTCGGTGCAGGCGTTCGATCAGCTCCGGCTGGGTCAGCACCAGCAGGTCGTTGTTGCCCTTGATATCGGAGGGGTAGTCGGCAAAGCGCTGGCCCCGGTAATCCGCTTCCTCCAGCTTCTCCCGCTGGATCATTGTGCCCATGGCGCCGTCCAGAATCAGAATGCGCTCGCCCAGGGCGGCGTAGAGCTGTTTCAGGCGTTGGTCACGAGACTGCAGAGACCGAGCTTCCGACATGGTCATTTTCCTTAAACCGGGGATTCAAAAGGGCCGCAATCTTAGCATAAACCACGCCCTGAGCCGCCTTTCTGCGCGACGCAGAAGAACTTGGGAGCATATCCTTGTAACCGATCGTTCTACCTTTTTGGGACATTGAGAGTGGAAATTCCGGTAACGGAGCACAATACATCAGCCTAGAGTTAACGGATCCGCAAAACATTCATCTGGAGGCCTCATGAAAATTTTGATGGTACTGACATCCCACGATCAGCTGGGGGATACGGGCAAGAAGACTGGCTTCTGGTTGGAGGAGTTTGCTGCGCCTTATTACGTATTCGTCGATGCCGGTGCGCAAGTGACGCTGGCTTCGCCCAAGGGGGGGCAACCGCCCCTGGACCCGAAGAGCGATGTGGAAGACGCGCAGACAGACGCCACGCGGCGCTTCCGCGATGACCCCCTGGCGCAGCAGGCGTTGGCCAATACCATCAAGCTGGGTGAGGTCGATGCGGAAGGCTTCGATGCGCTGTTTTACCCGGGAGGTCACGGCCCCCTCTGGGATCTTGCGGAAGATCGCCAGTCTGTGGCCCTGATTCACGGTTTCTATCGCGACAACAGGCCGGTGGCGGCGGTATGTCACGCCCCGGCAGTGTTCAAGCACGCGGTGGATGAGGCGGGCGAGCCGCTGGTGAAGGGCAAGCGGGTCACCGGTTTCAGCAACAGTGAGGAAGATGGTGTGGAGCTGACCGATATCGTGCCGTTTCTGGTGGAGGATATGCTCAAGGAGAAGGGGGGCAATTACAGCAAAGGGGACGACTGGCAGGAGTATATCTGTACCGATGGCTTGTTGGTCACCGGGCAGAACCCGGCCTCATCCGAAGCCTGCGCCAAGGCCCTGTTGGGTATGCTGAGCTAACCCATCGGGACATGCTGGTTTAACTCGGTCGCAGTTGCGCGTAAAATACCCGACTAAGTCACTCGGTTATTTGAGAAGGTCTATGTCAGAACAGCCGTCAGAATTGAATGTCACCATCACGGATTCCGCCCAGGAGTACCTGCGTGATCTGCTGGCCAAGCAGGATTGCGAAGGCATTGCCATCCGCATGTTCGTGTCCAACCCCGGTACTCCCAATGCGGAGACCTGTATCGCCTACTGCCGTCCCGGTGAAGAGAAAGAGGGCGACTTGGAAATGCAGCTGGATGGCCTCAAAGCCTACTTTGAGGGCCGCAGCGTGCCCTACCTGGACGAGGCCCGGGTGGATTACTCCGCGGACAAGATGGGTGGCCAGCTCACCATTCGCGCGCCCAACTCCCGCATGCCCAAGGTCACCGATGACAGCCCCATCGAGGACCGTATCAACTATGTGCTGTACAGCGACGTCAACCCGGGTCTCGCCGCCCACGGCGGTCAGGTCAGCCTGATGGAAGTGACCGAAGATATGTACGCGGTGCTGAAGTTTGGCGGCGGCTGCCAGGGTTGCGGCATGGTGGACATGACCCTGAAAGAGGGTGTGGAGAAGACCCTGAAGGAAAAGATTCCGGAACTGGCCGGGGTGAAGGACATCACCGACCACACCGACAAGTCCCAGGCCTATTACTGATTTCGGGACTTTAAGTTCGGAGACAAAAAATCGCGGCAATCGCCGCGATTTTTTTTGCCTGCAGGAACGGTTAATTAGCGGGAATCACTGATAGACCCGCACATAGTCCACGTACATTCGCTGCGGGAACACACTGCTGCCGTCGGGGCTGCCGGGCCAGCTGCCACCTACCGCCACATTCAGCAGGATGAAGAAGGGGTGGTCGTATACCCAGGGACCGTACTGCTCCACCTGCGCGCGTGAAACGCTGTAGAAGTTGTTGCCGTCCACAAACCAGCTGATACCGTTGCTGTTCCACTCCACCGCATAAACGTGATATCCGGCATCCACGTTCTGCCCGACATTGTGGGTACCCATGATCGGTGTATTGCCGGAATAACCGGGACCGTGCAGCGCGCCGTGGGTGAGGGTCGGTTCATAGCCCACGTGTTCCATGATGTCGATCTCGCCGGAATCAGGCCAGGGGGTGCCAGTGCGGATATTGCCTCCCAGCATCCAGAACGCGGGCCAGATACCCTGGGTCTGCGGCAATTTGATGCGGGCCTCGATACGGCCGTACTGGAACTCCTTTTTCCCCGCACTGATCATGCGGCTTGAGGTGTACTGACAGGCGCCATACCAGCAGTTGTAGCCGCCTTCCTGGCGCGCCTCGATCACCAGCACATTGCTGCCGGCCTGCGCGTCGTACTGGATCGAGGCATTCTGGCCACTGGTATAGTACTGCAGCTCGCTGTTGCCCCAGCCGCCGCCTCCGGTTTCAAAGGTCCAGTTGCCGCTGTTGATGGTATCGAACTCATCGCTCCAGACCACGCCATTGGTGGCCGCCGGACTCACCACGATGGAAGAAACGTTGTCGTTGAAGCCCTCGTTGTTGAGGCAGCTATCGTCGCCAGTGACGGTCACCGAAGCGCCGGTAAAATTGTCGTTGTCATAAAGCGTGGCCTGATAGCCAGACGAGACCCGGATCGACGAGGCATCGTCATTGACGAATCCCCGCGCCTGCAGGCTGGCCAGGTTATAGCTGCCAACTTCCAGCCCGGTGGACCACCCGGTGTAATTACAGTGCTGGAAGATAGTGGCAACTCCCCCGGATGGGTTTGCGGGAACCACTTCGATCCAGTTCAGGTTCCAGTCGCCGGTGGTCGCGAATACGCCGAGACTGTAAGTGCCGGCATCGATATGAACCTGATGGGAGATGGTTTGCCAGTTCTGCCAGCCACCGGTATTCGGAACATTCAGACTGCCGAGCACGATGGCGCCACCATTCAGGTCGTTCGACAGTTTTCCGCCGGTGGCGCTGGCGAGGCGGAAACGCACGATGTACTGGCCGCTGGAGGGAATGACCAGGTTGTTGTAGGCCAGCCATTCGCCGGCGGCGACCCAGCCGACATTGTGACCGCCGCCGCTATCACTGGTGGCTTCAATATCCACATCGTCTGCGCGGTAGGCGCCCCCGGTATTTCCCGGGGTTGTATCGTAAAACGCACTGTAGTCTTCCGCCTGGAAGATGGATGCCTCGGCATCGGCAAACGGAATACTGGCGCAGAACCCGAGCAGTACCGCACCGAAACCTTTTTGCCATTTGGAGTTTTTCGGAATTCTCATTGTCACTTTCTCTTTTTATTGAATTTCCATTGATCCGAATTCCTTTTACTTGTGAAAAAGAAACCGGGGCTGCGGAAATATCACGAGAAAATTTACGGGCGGCGTCCCAGAAGCCCGCTAATTGGAAAGTGGCACGGCGAAATCCGGAAATTTGGCGCCTGATCTATTTAGCGGGTGATAGCGCTGTCTTGATCGGGCCGATAATGACGTCAGGGCGGGAATTTGTCCGTCGCGGGAAGAAAATGGCACGCCCGAACCAGGTTGGCTGTTCTGCCTCCCAAGTGGTTCACGCGTACCTGTTTCGAGGAATTATTGCCCCATCCGTTTTTTGGTTTTGCTGGTAGCTTGCGCCGTCAGAGGATCGTCAGGCCAGAAATGCTTCTGGTATTTGATGCGCAATTCTTTTTTCACGGCGCTGTAGGTATTCGCCCAGAAACTGGCGAGATCGCGGGTTACCTGCACCGGCCGCTGTGCCGGTGACAGCAGGTGCACCATCAGCGGGTAGCGACCCTCGAGTACGGTCGGCGTCTGCGCCAGGCCGAACATCTCCTGCAGGCGCACGGCCAGTACAGGAGGTGTTTCCCTGTAATCGATGGCGATGCGCGAGCCGCTGGGTACCAGGATGTGGCTCGGTGCGAGCGCGTCAATGCGCTGCTGGTCATTCCAGTCCAGCTGGCTTTGCAGGATGCCGTGCAGGTTCAGTTGCTGTAACTGTTCCAGCTTGCTGTAACCCGCAAGGTGGGGAAGCAGCCAGTGCTCCAGGGTTTCCAGCAGATTGCTGTCGCTCCAGTCGGGAAGGGATAGCCCGCTTAGCCGATCGGAAAATTCATTTGTACAGGTGCGCAAGAATTCCACCCGCATGCGCAGGCTTTCGGCCTCTTTCGTCCAGGGCAGCGCATTGAGACCCTGCTGACCTTTTTGGCGCACCGCATCCAGCAGCGCGCGGCTCAGCAGCTCCGGGGAAATATTTTTTGCCGGTGCTTCGTCCAGCAGGATGCGCCCCAGGGTGGTCTGGTGGCTGGCAATGGCGCGGCCGGTGCGGGCATCCCAGCGCACGCAATCCTTTGTTTCCACCAGGTCGGCAAAGTACTGTTGCAGGGCGCTTTCGGAAATCTGTGCCGCCAGCTGAATACGGGCATCGCGGCCCTGGCCGTCGAGCTCTGCGACCACAATGTATTCGGCAATTGCCAGCGGATCCTCGTGAGAAAAGTGCGCGCCGCGACCGCTGGCGAGTAAAAAACGGCGGTCCCGGTCATGGCGGTTTTTACCAATGCGGTCGGGGTATGCGAGCCCCAGTAAAACCCCGACCCGATCCAGCTCATCCATTGCGGTGTGCTTGCCGGAGGAGGGCAACTGGGCCTGCCAGATTTTTGCCTGCTGGCGGATGCGCTGGATCGCACCGCGATCGCTACCGCTGTTTTTGCGTGTGCCGGCAAGCACTTCGATACGCTTGTGAATGTCCCGGTCCCAACGCTGTTCACCGCGAAAAATATCCCGCTCCGACAGCAGTCCGGCCAGCAGGCAGGCTTCCTGTCGCAGGCCCCAGTCTGCGCTTTTCAACATCATATGGGCCAGGCGCGGATGCGCGCCGAGGGCGAGCATGGCTTTGCCGTGCTCGCTAATCTTCAGCGTTTTGTCGAGCGCGCCCAGTTGTTGCAGTAGTGCCTGCGCCTGGGCAACCGGCCCCGGTGGCAGTGGGTCGAGCCACGCCAGTTCATCGGGCTCGTGCACGCCCCATTGCGCCAGTTCCAGCACTACCGGCGCCAGGTCGCTGATCAGGATTTCCGGTGCGTTCTTGGCGGGTAACTGCTGCTGTCGGGATTCGCTCCACAGGCGCAAACACTGGCCTTCACACAGGCGACCGGCACGGCCGGCGCGCTGGGTCGCTGAAGCCTGTGAAATGGGGACGGTCACCAGCCGGTTCATCCCGGTATTGGGATCAAAGCGCGACTCGCGCATTAGTCCTGTATCCACCACCATGCGGATACCCTCGATGGTGAGGCTGGTTTCCGCCACGTTGGTGGCGAGGACGATCTTGCGGTGGCCGGCGGGTGCAGGGGCAATGGCTGCATCCTGCTGTTGTTTGCTGAGGTCACCGTAGAGGGGCGCGACGACAATGCCATTGCGCCCCGCAAGCAGTTCCTGCAGGCGCTCTTCCACCTGGCGGATCTCTCCCACACCCGGCAGGAAGGCCAGCAGGCTGCCATCCTGTGTGTCCATCCACTCGGTGATCTTGCGTGCCATCAGCGCGGGCAGCTGGCGGCTATCGTCGGGTACCTGCTGGTGCGGGAGGTAGTGCACGTGCACCGGGAAGCTGCGCCCCTCGCTGGTGATCACCGGCGCGTCTCCCAGCAGCCCGGCCACCGCGGTGGCGTCGAGGGTGGCGGACATTACCAGTAGCTTGAGGTCTTCCCGCAGGTACTCCTGGGACTGCAGGCACAGGGCCAGTGCCAGGTCCCCCTGCAGGTTGCGCTCGTGGAATTCGTCGAAGATGACCAGTGCGGTATCCGCCAGCTCTGGATCGGACTGCAACAGGCGGGTGAGGATACCTTCCGTGACCACCAGAATGCGGGTGTCGCGGCTCGCCTTGCGTTCCGCGCGGACCTGGTAACCCACGGTCTTGCCTACCGGTTCTCCCAGTAGCTCCGCCATCCGCGCAGCGGCGCTGCGGGCGGCGAGGCGGCGGGGTTCCAGCATGATGATCCTGCGTCCCTCGAGCCAGGGGCGGTCGAGCAGGGCAAGGGGAACGCTGGTGGTTTTACCGGCACCGGGCGGCGCCTGCAGAACCACGTTGTTATGCGCGGCTAATGCGTCCAGCAGGTCTGGCAGTACATCTTGGATGGGTAACTTCATCATGGCCGGGATTATACCGGTGACTGCGGTGTGCCGGAATTCGCAGTCCACCGCCCAGTCTATCGCCCAGCGTATGCAGCGGGACAAAGCGCAGATTACCCGGGTGCTGAAAGAACTGATTAATGACGTCCTGATCGAGAAGCAAGCAAACCCACAAGATGGGCGCAGCCAGCTTCTATTTCCCACCAGAAAGGGCAGCGCGGTGATGACCCAGCTGCTGGAGGCTGAGGAGGAAACCGCGAAAGCCATGACTCGCAGCCTGACCAACCAGGAGCTGCAAGAGTTCGCGGAGCTCACTGCGCGCATGGTGGCAAACCTCACTACTGAAACCGCTGGAGGTCGATGAAATGCCAGGATCGCAAGCCCCGGAACCGCAAGCCCGACGGCCACAAACCTCACAACCACGCACAATACAACTCGAAGTCATCCGCAGCTACCAGATCACTCTAAACATGTTGCGGGTGACCCTGGGGGGCGAAGGCAACCCGTCTGTCTGGTGCGCCTGTGAATTCACTACCATGCGTCATCTGCGACGGTATTTTCGCAAAGAGCGCGAAGTGGACGCAAAGCTGGGGTATATTTCCAGTTACTGGAAGCACGGCCTGAGCGAAGAGCAGCACAAAATCGTCAAGCGTGAAGACGAAGTCATCGCCAAGGTTTTTTAACGGGGAAGCAGGTTCGGTATGGAAAAAGCATTCTGGCTGGAAAAATGGCAGAAGAACGAAATCGGTTTTCACAATACGAAAGCACATCCGTTACTGGTCAGGTACTTTGACCATCTGTGCCTGAATACCGGCAGCCGGCTGTTTTTGCCGCTATGTGGCAAAACCCTGGATATTGCCTGGTTACTTTCCCGGGGCTTTCGGGTTGCCGGTGCCGAGTTGAGTGAATTGGCCGTTGTGCAGCTGTTTGAGGCGTTGGGAGTAAAGCCGGAAATCCTCCCGCAGGGTGAGCTGACACGCTACAGCAGCGACGGTATAGATATTTTTGTCGGGGATATTTTCCAGCTGCAACCGGAAGCCCTGGGGCCGATAGATGCAATTTATGATCGCGCTGCCCTGGTCGCGCTGCCGGAAGATATGCGCCGTCAATACAGTGCGCATTTGCAGGCGCTGACGGCGATCGCACCGCAACTGTTGATCACCTTTGACTACGACCAGGCTGTGATGCCGGGCCCGCCTTTCTGCGTCAGCGATGATGAGGTTACGCAGCATTACGGCAGCGAATACCGGCTCACACTTACAGAGGCTGTGGATGTACCGGGGGGCCTCAAGGGCAAGGTGTCGGCGCTGGAGAAGGTCTGGATTTTGCAGCCGGAAATTGCAGAATAGGGCGGAGAGCTCGCACCGCTCCGAATTCCCGCCGAGATCAATAACGGAATAATTTGGCCGGTATGAATCAAGATATCACATGGATTGACTGGTGGATTATCGCCGCCTACTGTGTCGGCTTGCTGGCCATGGCGTGGTGGCTCGCGCGCCGGCAGGAGAGTCGGGAAGACTACTATGTGGCGGGGCGGGAAGTAGGCCCCTGGCCGGTCGGCTTGTCGATCATGGCCACCCAGTGTTCCACCAACAGTATTCTCGGGGCCCCCGCATTTGTTGCCTTTGCGGCAGGCGGGGGCCTGCTGTGGCTGCAGTACGAACTGGCAGTGCCCCTGGCCATGGTGGTGCTGATCCTGTTTGCGATGCCACTGTTTCGCCACCTGCGGCTGGTGTCCGTGTACGCCTATCTCGAACAGCGCTTCGACCTGCCTACACGCCTGACCTTGAGCGGGCTGTTCCTGTTTGTGCGGGCATTTGCCACTGCGGTAACGGTGTACAGCATAGCGCTGGTGATAGACCTGATTACCGGGCTCGGATTTGTGGCCTCGGTGTTGTTGCTGGGTGCTTTTACCGTTGTCTACGATGTAATGGGTGGCATACGCGGCGTGATCTACTCCGATGTCATCCAGTTGCTGATCCTGGCAGTAATGCTGGTACTTGTGCTGGTGTTTCTGGTAGATGCCAGTGGTGGTTTCGGCGAAATGTGGCAGGCGTTCGCCAGCGAGCGCAAGACTACTCTGGATTTTTCCCATCACGGGCTTGGTGACGGTGAAACTTTTGCCTTCTGGCCGATGCTGCTCGGCGGTCTGTTCCTGTATGTTTCTTACTACGGCTGTGACCAGAGCCAGGTACAGCGCCAGCTGAGTACCCGCGATATCGATGCCACCAACAGTGCGCTGATGATCAACGGCCTGCTGCGTTTCCCGCTGGTGTTGCTTTACTGTCTGGTGGGTGTGGGTATTGCGGCCTATGCCACGCGGCACCCGGAATTTATCGTCGCGCTGCCGGATTCCGGGGGCGGGCCGGAATACAATCTGGCGGTGCCACTCTACATGATCAACGCACTGCCAGCCGGCTTGGTTGGACTCAGCCTGGTTGCGCTGTTTGCCGCAGCCATGTCCTCGCTGGATTCGGTACTCAACTCCCTCAGCGCCACCACCATGGAAGACTTCGTGCGGCGTTTTCACCGCGGTAGCTGGACCGCACACAAGGAACTGATCCTTTCCCGGGTGCTGACCACCGTGTGGGGTGTCATCACACTGGTCATGGCGTTTTACGTCGATAACATTGCCACCACGGTGCTGGAAGCCATCAACAAGATTGGCTCGCTGGCCAACGGTCCGATCCTCGCGGTGTTTGCGCTCGGATTCCTTACCCATCGGGTTCGCGGCCCCCATGCCATTGCCGGCTTGCTACTCGGGATAGCGGGGAACGGTGTCTGCTGGATCTTCCTGCCAGAGATCTCATGGTTGTGGTGGAATGTGATTGGCTTTGCCGTAGCCGTGTCGGTCGCCTTGGTGCTGTCGATATTGCCCGTCGCGGCAAATCGAGAGCCGCAGTGGGTAAACAAAGATGTGTATGAAGCGGATATACGGGGTTACCTGAAGGCTGAGGCGAAGCGCAACTGGTACCGACGCAGTCTGTGGCTGGTAGCCTGGTTCTTCTGCCTGTTGGCAGTGCTGTTTGCTATCGGCGGGTAGTGGCGCAATTTCGCCGACGCTCGAAAGAGGATGGTGATTTAGTCCGCCCCTGACTAGCTGACCGATGTATCGCGATCGAGCACCCAGCAGCGCGGATTTTGGGTAAAGCCAATATGCTCGTAGTAGTCATTGGCCGCGGGCGCTGCGAGCAGAATCAACTTGCAGTGCGGTCCGAGTTCGGCCTGGGTCTTTGCCTGCAGTGCCTTGCCGATACCGAGTCGCTGGTAGGAGCTGGCAACGGCCAGGTCGGACAGGTAGCAAGCATAGTGAAAATCGGTCACGGAGCGGGCAATGCCCACCAGGGTATCTCCATCCCAGGCGCTGACCACCAGATTGCTATTGGCAATCATGCCTTCCATACATTCGCGGTCGTGGATGGGGCGGCGCTCCCCCAGGGTAGAGCGTTCGAGCAATTCAATAAACTGGTCCGTACTAACGGATACGTTGATTTTAAATTCGACTTCCATGATTCCATTTTTATAGATTGAGCGTGACCTGCCTGGTGTCAGTAACAGAACGGGTAATCTTTCGGCGTGTTGCCTTCCGACAATTACCTGAAATATTACGGGTAGTCGGCCCGCTGTGCCGCATGCCAGAACAGGCCGGCTGCTGCGACAAACAGGCATATATACAGACTGTTGATCAAGAGCAGCTCAACCGGTGTGCTGACCGGCATTCCCAGTTCCATGGCAATAGCGACAAGGGTGACCAGTACCTGTGTGACAGCCATGGCCATTGCGGTAATCGCCATTCCGCGCGGTGTTAACCGGCCCCTTGCTGTTCCGACTATGCCAATAATCACCACGCCGAGATACAGTAGATTGGCCGGGTTGTCTTCGCTGCCAATAACGCCAACCGCCAGGTTCACCCACACAAGAAGCAGGGTGGCAAACAACAAAAGTCCGGCCGCCGTGTGATATGCGAGTGGCCGCGGTTGTGCCATTGCCTTGAAAAACGCGAAGTTGGCAGAGAATAAAAGTGCACCGGCGACCACGAAATCGAGAGGCCCCCAGTTAACCTCCTGGCTGAGCCCCATCGCCAGTAGCGGGAGCAGCAGAATCAGGCCGGTGATCAGCAAGGCGTAATTTACGACTTTGCATCTGGTGGTCATCATTTTTCGACCTTTTATGTAAGATTTGACTATCTGGTGACCAGTAACGCGATCGCCGATACTGGCAATCTGGATCCGGTTATCACATCCTATTACGTCTACTAGGCCTTTTACGATAAATCGATAAAGCGATAAAACAATAGACGCGATATATAAGCAGAGACATCTAGCGTGATCAATTCCCTTTCCAAAGTATCTTACCGTCTGCTGGGCATGGTGTTCAGCTTCGGGCTTGCGGCAGGCTGTTTGGCTGATTCTGGGGGGGCAGGTACAGCTTATCGCCCCATCTCCGTCGACGGTTTCCACGACGCCATCAAGCACTGGAACGACCGCACCGGTGAGACTGGTGCGGCGTACTACGAGCTGGATCAGATCGAGGCCATTGCCGACAACCTGCTGCTTTACCAGCGCGACAGTGGCGGCTGGCCTAGCAACCAGCACCCGCTGCGGGTAGCGTCTGCCGGTGAGCGCGCGCGAGCACTGGAACAAAAATCCCTGGCGGATGCCAGCTTCGACAACCGCAATATCTACCCGCAGATCGAATATCTGTCGGAGGTCTTTCGCCAGACCGGTAAGCATCGCTATCGCGATGGGGCGTTGAAAGGCCTGCGTTACACACTGGACCGTCAGTACCCCAATGGCGGCTGGGCCCATTCACCGGACCGTACCGATCTCGCTTACTTCCGTCATATCACCATTGCCGACGAAGTCATGCCGGGTGTGCTGACGTTTCTGCGCAAGGTAGCCGCAGGCGATTACCCGTTCGACTATCTAGACGAAAAACTGCGCAGACAGGCCGCGCGGGCCGTCGTAAAGGGGGACGCGCTGCTGCTGGATTTGCAGGTGCGTATCGATGGCAAGCGCACCGGCTGGGCCGGCCAGTACCATGAAGAAATCTTGCAGCCGGCGAAAGGGCGGGCGTACGAATTGCCCGGCATCCTTGCCTGGGAAACGGTGCCGGTACTGGAATACCTGATGTCCATCCCGACCCCCTCAAAAAACGTGGTCGAAGCGGTGAATGGCGGTGCAGCCTGGCTGGAATCCGCAAGCCTCTCGGGCTTCCGTATCGACCGGGTGAAAGCCGCTAGCCAGCGCTTCGATTTCCACAACGCCAATTACGATCTTGTAGTGGTGGATGATGCCGCAGCCAAACCCATCTGGGCGCGGTTTTACGACCTGGAGACCAGCGAACCGTTTCTCGCCAATCGCGATAGCAAAAGGGTTTCAAAGTTGTCGGAAGTCGATGTGGAGCGGCGCACAGGATACAGCTGGTACGGTTACTGGCCGGCGAAATTTCTGGAGACGGAGTATCCAGCCTGGCAGCAGAAAACTGCCGTGGCCGCGCGGCTGGACAGTTTCCACAAGGCTGCATCCTCGGCCGACTTCGACGCTTACTTCGATCATTTCAGTAGAGGTGGCGTGTTCATCGGCACCGACGCCAGCGAACGCTGGAGTGTCGAGGACTTCAAGCGTTACGTGAAACCCTATTTCAGTCAGGGCAAAGGCTGGACCTATGTGCCGAGAGATCGCACCATCACCGTGCACGGTGACGTCGCCTGGTTTGATGAACTGCTGGATAACGAAGCTTACGGTGAGTGCCGGGGCAGCGGCGTGTTGGTCAGGGACGAGGGACAGTGGAAGATCGCCCAGTACAATTTGCATTTCCCGGTGCCGAACGATCTGGCGAAACAGATTACCGAACTGATCAAGCAATCTGGGAAACGATAAGACGCGAGAACCTGGCACAGGATGCTGTTCGGTAATGCAGCGGGAAAATCCCTGTTGCGAGACAGTGCGAGCGCAGCAAGTGTGGAGGGTATTTCAGGGGCTTGATGAATCCTCAGTGGGTTTTTCCTGATTGGTATATTGAGCAATGGCTTCATCGACCGGTAAAAATACGCGATGTTCGTCACAAAGTACGGTTCCGCCGTCGTGGCCCTTGCCGCGACCTGTTTCGATTGCGCCACTGCCATAGACGATAGCTCTAACTGATTCAAAGTCTATGGTGTTGAAACAGTAACCCGATGCGCTGTCGGCAACTTGGCTATTTTTTTTCAGGGTATCTTTGAGAATGAAAACTAATCTGGCTTCACAGAGAGAAGCGGGGCCCGATTGATCAGGTAGTTCCAGAGTGACAGTGTTGACAAAGCGCCAGTAGGCTGCCGGGTTACAGTGAAAATAGATACCGTCTTGCTCAATTATGAGGTCGTCCAACTGGACGTCTTCGTGATCTTCGAGCACTTTGGCGACGGAAACCTCGATCAATCTCGGTATATCCACCGCAAAACTGCTTTCCTGCGAACCGGATGCTACCCCTGCTTTCTGCAGTGTTTTTGCACTTGATTGGGGAGCGGTTCGGGTGTCTGCGTTCGCACAGATAGAAATGGCTGTAAGAATTACAGCCAGCGGGAAAGTGGAAATTCTGGACATGCTGGCGCCCCTTTTATGGCTGAGTAATGGCCGCGGATTCACGCATTAGCGCGTTTTGATGCAGTGCGATAGCTTCCTCAATTTCGAGATATGGCTTCAAGGTGGCACAGTCACCCGTTTGACTGCCGCCGGCTCCTCCGTTCCCCCCATTTACCAGAATATCTCCATTCTCGAGCTGCTGCGCGGTCACAAAATCGTAGCTGAAGTGCACTTCACATTGCCCATCATGCAGGACTGTGACATCGCTCTTAAATGTCGATCGCAATGGAAAGTGGACGTAGGCGATACACGGACTGCTGATTACCAGGGGGGCCGGACACTGGGTATCGCTGTAAACCGGAAGCCGGACTTCCTGCTGTGGCTCACAGCGAACGGAAACCATGGATGGCGTAGCAACCAGCTCATTGTTCCGGATATCATCGCGTTCCCTGTACACCGAATCAGCTGTTTTCGCGATAAGGTCTGGTGAGTCTACAACGAACAGACTGTTGCCTTGGGCGTCATGGGTCGCCATCGCCAAAGGGAAAGCTGCTGCAAGGGCCAACAAAAGCGGGGCCGCTGGTAAGCGATATGCTGAATGGATTTTGCTCATTTGGATTCTGGTCAAGGAAAATATCCAGAATCCTAGTAGAGAACTGGTGCCGCCGTGGCGACTCTCTCAGGTGAGGTGAAAAAAACGGCGCCGATTCTGGAAATAGGGGGGCTCAAGTGCCCCGGTCAGGTTTGTCTGAATCGGAGACGAGTCACGGCAATTGCTGATTGAGCCACTGCACGAACTGTGGCCTGGGCAGCGCGCCAGACAGGCGCGCGATTTCTCGGCCGCGGTGAAACACCATCAGGGTGGGGATGGAGCGAATCTGGAAGCCGCTGGCGGTCTGCTGGTTGGCTTCGGTATCCAGCTTCACGAACACTGCCTGTGTCGCCATTTCACCCGCCACCTGACTGAATGCCGGTGCGAACTGCTGGCACGGACCGCACCAGGTGGCCCAGAAGTCGACCACTACCGGCAGGTCGCTTTTGTCGATAAAGCGGCGGAAACTGACATCGATGGCATTGATCGGGTGTCCGCCAATCAACGGTTCGCGGCACTTGCCGCACAGAGGGCGATCGCCCAGCCGTTGCCGGGGGACCCGGTTCGGCGTAGTGCAGGAGGGGCAGACGATCTGGGTGAGTTGCGTTTCGGACATCGGACTTCTCCACATTCTGGCTGGTTCGAATTGTGAACCAGCCTAGAAGGATGCGCCATCCACCAGCCGGATTTTCATCTTCTCCAGTAGCGCCGGGTCCGCCATGCGCGCATTCACCGCGATGCGCTTGACCGGGCACTTGTCCGTAGTGATGTAGTGCGTCACACAGCCACAATGGTGGCAACGATGGTGTTCAATATCCCGGTCTCCCCAGATATAAAAGCTCTTCACCGGGTTCTGGTAGTGCACCACGACGTCAGCGGGCTCGTAGTAGGCCCACAGCCCCGCATATCTCCGGCACAGCGAACAGTTACAGCTGGTCACTTCCGTCGGGAGTGTGGCGACCTCGAGGGTGATATTGCCGCAGTGGCAGCTGCCGAAAGGTTTCATGCTTTTTTCCGCTTGCGGGGAAGGGGGAGACCGAATAGTGGCACAGTATCCAGGCGAAAGTTGTAGAGTAGGGCGAAGAGGTGGTTTACTGCTCGGATGTGTGGAAGGTGTCGCACTACCAGATGCAATACCCCGAGAAGTTAAGGTCTTTCTGATGACAACTGTATTTCGCGCGTCGATCGCGCTGTTTTTATTGATTGCCGCACAGCACTGCCTCGCTGTCACCAGCATTCCGGTAGACGATTCCTACACGCCCTCAGAGCGTTTTTACCGCTACAAAAAACAAGATCCTTCGCTGGAATGGCCCGCACTGACTTTCGCTGCCGGCCAACAGGTATTTTTCGATCGCCGCTACAAGGCCATCGACAAGCGCGAGCTGCACCTGGATCTATTCAAGCCCGCCCCGGAAAAGAATAACGAGCAGATCATCGTGATGATCCACGGCGGCGGCTGGCGTTCCGGTCAGCGTTCACACCTGTATGCCATGGCGAACCAGCTCGCCCAGCGCGGTTACACCCTGGTTGTGCCGGAATTCCGCCTGTCGCTGGAGGCACCGTATCCGGCGGCGATGCAAGACGTAAACGACGTACTGCAGTGGCTGAAACAGAATGCCGGTGAATACGCTATAGATCCCGGCAAGATCGCCGTGCTGGGCGGGTCGTCCGGTGGGCATATGGCGTCACTGCTGGCCTACGCTGGACCTTCGCAAGTGTTCGGCAAGAGCGATGTGCGCGTCAATGCCCTGATCGACCTCGACGGCGTGCTCAACCTCGATCACGAGCGCCCGAACCCCCAATCACCGCTGCAGGCGTGGCTCGGCAGCGACATGGAGCAATCGCCGGAGCTGTGGCGGCAGGCCGCACCTACCTCACATCTCTCGAAAACCTCGCCGGCAACACTGGTCATCAGCAGCGGCCAGCCGCGATTCACCATGGGCCACAAGCAGGTGGAGGAGACCCTCAAGGGCTTCGGTATTCCCTACCAGTACCACGCATTTCCCGAAGTGATCCACACCTACTGGCTGTTTGATCCCTATCTCAGCCAGACGGTGGACATCATTGACGGTTTCCTGCGCAATCTGGGCAAGAACCGCTGAACCCCAGAGCGGGCAGGGCGCTATGGCAGTTGTATTGCCAGCCTGCTGGGATCGACCACCACGTGGCGAATACGTTTGCGCCCGACTGTATAGGAGATATGCACCAGGCCGTTGTCGGTCTGGATCACTGCCGGATACCCGTAGCCCTCCTTGATCGGCTCCGCCTCCAGGGGCAGCGCCGGATACCAGTGCTCGCCATCCCGGGACAGGGCGATATTCAGCGGGTAGCGCGGGCCTTTGCCGGGCGTGTTGGGTGCATGGGCCGAGTGGTTGTACACCAGCAGTTGCAGGCCGCTAGCTAGGGTTACCGCGTCGGTGCCGGAATTCGGGTTGGGTAAATCAATTGCGGCCAGCGGCGTCCAGTTGCGGCCCCGGTCGTAAGACCAGGTGCTCGCCATCACCCCCTGCTTGGTGCGCGCCAGCGCCTGCAAACGCCCGTCGGGATAGGTGAGAATGCTCGGTTGAATCGCATCCAGCCCCGGGCCCGGGTCCACCTCCGCGGTTTTCGTCCAGTTTTGCCCCTGGTCTTTCGACTGCTCAAAGTGCAGGCGCCACTGCCCGTTGTCTTCGGTGCTCGACGGTGCCAGCCAGGCGCCCATGCCGGTGGTGATTGGCTTGTTTTTCACCGGGCCAATCATCCCATCCGGCAGCCGGGCGGGATGGCTCCAGGTTGCGCCGTCGTCCGCCGATTGCATCATCATGCCCCACCACTCGCGCGGGTTGGGGCCCACCTTGTAAAACAGCGTGAGCGGCTGACCGGGGGACTGGAACAACACCGGGTTCCAGGTGGGCATCGGGTTGCCGGCACTGTCGCTGCCTGTGGCCACCTTCAGTGCCGGTTGCCATGTACCATCTGCCCAGCGCGCCACGTAAATCGCAACATCCTGGTGGCGCTCGTGGGTACCGCCAAACCACGCCGCCAGCAGCGCGCCGCTATCGGTCTGCACCAGGGTGGAAGCGTGGCTCTGCGGATAGCCGGCGTCGGGGTTGATCCAGCTGCGACCGACGACTGCCGCATTTTGTGCATTATGTTCGGTCGTCGTCCCACAACCGGCACACAGCATCACGGCTGCCAACACCCACTGTTTCATTCTTACCCCCGGTAAATCACAATTCACTGCCGAAAACAGGCAGGTATTCAACGCAGGGATTCCCCGATTCTGATTACCGCCCGTTGCTGGCCGTTGATTCTACACAGGAACTTATGTGGAAACACATGCCCGAAATTCCGAGCACCACGGCCAGACCTGCGGGCGTACTTGCTAACCTTTGAGAACAACCGGGCGGTGGGCGAATTTACTTCGCGGTATTGTCGCACCGCTTTCCTTTACCTGTGGAGGCCGAACGTGCAAGTCGAAACCCTGAGGGATGTGCTGGTATGGACCCGCGAATTCCACAAGAATTTATCCGCCTGCCTGCAACACTGCTTCGGCAAGAGCGAGAACACCCGCTCCCAGATGCTGCTCGAATATCTGACAAAGCACGAGCAGGAAATGTCCCAGACCGTCGACGGGTTCGTGAAAACCGCCGAAACCCGCGCGCTCAATACCTGGTGTTACGACTACATGGACAAGCATCCGATACTACACAGTGAACAGTGCCATGCGCCGTTCCAGGACCTCGAGCCGGATGAAATTATGCGCGTTATTACCGATCAGCACGAGCAGGTGATCGAACTCTACCGCTATTTGTACGGCCGGGCGGATATCGAAGAGACTCGGGAACTGATGGAAGAGCTGAAGTCGCTGGAAGAGCAGGGGATAAAGCAGATGGTACAGAGCGTGAACCGGATGCGAGATATGTAGTTCTAAAATGCCGCTGGCAATGCCACTGGGATTTCGGCGTGCCGGGAATGTTTACCTGAACATGCTTTTTATATTCAAAAAATTAAAGGACCGACGGCGCCGGCCCTTTAAAACTCGGTGGGTTTCGGCATGAAAACCCGATAGTCAACAGGCGTTTTCAGCTATTCCGGATTTTGCTCCGCGATCATTTAAACTTCCAAATTCGGCAGCACAAAAGATTTGGTGTTTGAGTGCAACCTGATCCACAGCCCCGGATTAGCATTCAATTGCTGTAGCGCTTCCTCTCTGTCTTCGCTTAACCGCGTATTCAGCACGTTCGTATAGGTCTGCACCTTGGCTGGGGCGGTATCCGCATCGACTACGGATTGCACGACTTTCTTTGCCTGCAAAATAGCTGCCGGGCCCAGGGTGAGGATGTACTGGGCGGAGCGGCATTCGGCTTCGTCCTGTTCACTTACCGCACTGCCACCGGCTTTGAACTTGCTGATATGGTGTTCAAGGATACTGCTGGAAATCGGGATTACGCCAGCCAGGTGATTGCTCTTGGCACCGGAGAAGGGCTTGATGTAGGCGAGGTGGGAGGCCTGGTTTTCTTCCGGGCCGTGGCCGATGAAGAAGATATCCAGACCGCCGAGGGACTCGAGCTTGTTCAGGTAGGCGATCAGCCCGGCTTCCAGATCGTCGGTGTCTGTCTGCATCGGCGTGAAGCTTTTTACTTTCCTGAAGAAGTCGGGGCCGAGGATGCGCTCGAAGTCCCGCACGAAGCTGAAGCCGTTGCTCATGCTCATGGGGGCGAGGGCGTCCTGGGTGAATACGTTCAGGCGGCCGAGGAGTTCGTCCTGCTCTGAGGTTCTGGCCAGTTCGCCCAGCAGGCGGTGCAGGGCCTGGGCGCCGCGGCCGCCAAGCAGGGCGATATTGATATCGCCGTCTTTTGCTCTGGCGGTTTCGAACAGCTCGTTCAGCATGGCCTTGCCGACCTCCACCTCGGAGTCGAGTACGGTGGGGATTATGCCGTGATCGGTCAGGTCGGCGTCGTGCGCGTTGTCTTGGGAGAGCCATACGTTGCCGCTTTCTTCGGCTCGAGTGAAGGTTGCGCTGTTATCTTTCATGGAGGTACCTCGTTGTTCTCGTCTGCAGGCGGCGCTGTACGGTGGTGAATTTTAATTACAAAAAAGCCGGCAATGCCGGCTTCTTTGGGGGCAGGTCAGGGGTTAGCCGTCGCCTGACTTATCCCTGGCGAGCCTTGAGCGGGCCGCGCAGTTGCTCGGCCATGTTCAGCAACAGGGATTCGGTGGTTTTCCAGTTGATGCACTTGTCGGTTACGGATACGCCGTATTCCATCTGGCTGCGATCTTTGTTGATCTTCTGGTTGCCGGCCTTCAGGTTACTTTCCACCATGATGCCGATGATGGACTTGTTGCCGTCCAGGATCTGGTGGGTGACGTTGTCCACTACCAGCGGTTGCAGCTCGTGGTTTTTGTTGGAGTTGGCGTGGCTGCAGTCGACCATGATGTTGGGCACCAGGCCGGCGGCTTCCAGTTCTTTCTCGCACACGGCGACGCTGACGGAGTCGTAGTTGGGCTTGTCGTTGCCGCCGCGCAGTACCACGTGGCCGTACTTGTTGCCGGCGGTGTGGATGATGGCGACCTGGCCTTCCTTGTTGATACCGAGGAAGCGGTGCGGGTTGGCGGTGGACTGCAGGGCGTTGATGGCCACTTCCAGGCTACCGTCGGTGCCATTCTTGAAGCCCACGGCGGAGGAGAGGCCGCTGGCCATTTCCCGGTGGGTCTGGGATTCGGTGGTGCGCGCGCCGATGGCGGACCAGGAGATCAGGTCCTGCAGGTACTGCGGAGAAATCGGGTCCAGCGCTTCGGTGGAGGTGGGCAGGCCCAGCTCGGAGATATCCAGCAGCAGTTTGCGGCCGATATGCAGTCCTTCTTCGATCTTGAACGAGTCATCCAGGTGCGGGTCGTTGATTAGCCCCTTCCAGCCCACGGTGGTGCGGGGCTTTTCAAAATACACGCGCATGACGATCAGCAGGGTGTCGGAGACCTGGTCCGCGAGCGCCTTGAGGCGCTTGGCATAGTCGATGGCGGCATCGACGTCGTGTACGGAACAGGGGCCGATAACCACCATCAGGCGGTGGTCTTTGCGGTCGAGGATGTCGCGCACGGCGGCGCGGCCGGCGGCTACGG
Source organism: uncultured Microbulbifer sp. (assembly GCF_913055755.1). Classification (GTDB taxonomy): domain Bacteria; phylum Pseudomonadota; class Gammaproteobacteria; order Pseudomonadales; family Cellvibrionaceae; genus Microbulbifer. The sequence goes on along the minus strand of NZ_CAJXKH010000005.1, from coordinate 41,861 downwards.
ATGCTTCCGCGGCGTCGCTGACGGGCAGTTCCGATTTCAGCGCTTCCGGCGTGATCAGTACTTCCTGGGAGACGACATTCAGGTCGTCGAACTGCTGCATGGTCATGTTTACGTCACTACTTGTTTCGTCGTGTATTGTGCTTTTTTTGTGGATGTTGGTTTCGTCATCTTTGCCCTGTGGCGCCTGAAGCGGCGCCGAGCGGGGCACTTATGCTAACCAGTGGTCCGGAGCAGGGCCAGTGTTTCATTTGTAACCAATTTGGGTTTTGGCTTTCACGCTGAGAATGGCTTTCTGTCAGGGCTGGCGGTGAGTTCTTAGGATATCTATTTCGTGGCCGCTCCCTCTGGCACTTTATGGGGGATGAATCTCTCGAAAACGGCGTGCAGAAATAACGGCCCCGGAATGGGGCCGTTATACACGCTCGTGGCCTACAGTGCCGGCAGTTCCGCCAGTTGCTGCAGCAGCGGGAAATACAGCGCGCAGCGAACCTGGCTCTCGCCCCGCTGGTAAAACAGGGTACGGTATCCATCCAGCTGGTTGCGATAGCGCTCGAGCTGGGCCCGGATAAAGGTATCCGGATTTTCCCCCTCGGACGGCTCCGCGGTTTTGTAGTCAATGATCCAGCGGCAGCCGTCGCTATCGATAAAGGTGCGGTCGACAATGGAGCGACGCAGCTGCCGGCCGCCACTGTGGAGTTCCAGTTCCGAGGCCGCTTCACGATGACCACTATCCAGCAGCCAGCAACCGTGCGGGCAGTGCAGGGTGCGCAGTATCGCCTGTTCGACCTTTTCCACGGCGTCCGCCAGGCGATTGCCGTTCAGTCCCAGCTGCGTGAGGCGCAGCTGCCACAGCGGCCGCAGTTCGTCGGCATTCTCTGCCGGTTCCCGTTCGCGCCAGCTTGGGTCCTGCGAGAGGGTGGCGAGGGATTCGTGGGCCACGGTGCCCGCGTGGCGGAACCAGCGCAGGTGCACCTGGCCCAGTTCCGGCAGGTTGGGTTCGTCGCTTTCACCGGGCTGGTAATCCTTCATGCGATAGCGCGCGAGGTGCTGTGCTTGCGGAAACTGCGGTTGCGACCATTGCTGCGGTAGCCGCAGCAGAAAATCGTTGTTCTCCGGTGCGCTTTCCCGCGCTTGCGCTTCCTCCGGCTCCAGCCAGTGACACCAGGGCTCAAATGGATCCAGTGCCGGCCAGATGCTGGCAAGCAGCGAGGCGGCAGCGGGCTTTTTGAATCCCTCGTCTTCTTTTTCGGACGGTTTGACGCAACCCAACAGGTGCAGGGAGTGGATGGCGCGGGTACAGCCCACATAGAGCAGGCGGGTGCCTTCGAGGCGTTCGCGCTCGCTGTTGTCGTACTTGATGTACTCGTACAGCGGGTCCTTGCCGCTGCGCGGGCTTTTCGGGGCCAGCAGAAAGCGATTGTGGGCGTCGCGGTTGAGCCAGCTGCACCAGCGCAACAGCTGGTCGCTGCCGCCGGCGCCGCCAGTGCGATCCAGCCCCGGGATCAGCACGTGGTCGAATTCAAGCCCTTTGGATTTGTGGATGGTCATGATCTGCACCCGCGCTTCCTGCGCCGGGCGTGCGAACAGTCTGTCCAGCGCCTGCTCGAATTGTTGCCAGTCGCCGATGGCGCCACCCTGGTCGAATTTTTCCAGTAGCTGGAAAAAATCCTCGACGTTGCTGAGTTCCCGTTTGTCGGCAACCGCTGCGGGGCCACCCAGGGCGATCCACACACCCTCGATCCAGACCCGCAGGGGTTTGCGCCCGCGGCTTTCCCATGCCGACCGTATTATTGGAGCAGTGCTTTGTAATCGCACGCGGCCATCGTCACTGACGCCCGCGATCCCCTCTATGGCTTCGGGTGCCAATACATTCAGCAACGGTGGAATTTTCGGGTCCCGCGGGCTCTGGTCTGCGAGTCCTGAAGTGGCAACGGCGTGAAGGTCCGGCAGTGCCAGTCCGCACCAGGGCGCGCGCAGGAGTGCCAGCCAGCTGAGGCGGTCACTGGGGTCTGCCAGCGCGCGGGTCAGGCTCAACAGGTCCAGCACCACCATTCGGCTGGCCAGTGGCGCCAGATCCTGGGCCTGGAACGGGATGCCGGCGTGGGTTAGGGCGGGCAGTACTTGTTCCAGGTGTTTTTTGTTGCGTACCAGTACCGCGATGCTGCCGTCTGGAGAGCGTTGCTGCAGCTCCTGGATCAGCTTGGCCACCTGTGCCGCTTCCCGGGTGCGCTGCTCGTCATCGATGCAGCCGTAAAAACTCACCGGCGCATCCGGCCAGCTCTGGGGTTTGAATGCCGTGGAGGTCAGGTAGCGCACCGCGCCGCGGCTGATATTGTCCTTGGGTGGGAAGGCGGCGGCGAAAGTCCGGTTTACCCAGTCCACCACCGCATTGCTGGAACGGAAATTCACCTGCAGGTTCAGCGGCGTCAGCCTGAGTTCGCCGATGCCGTGGGCGCGGGCATCGAGAAAAATGCCCACGTTGGCATTGCGGAAGCCATAGCAGGACTGCATACCGTCGCCAACGATAAACAGGCTGCGGCCGTCATTGGCCTCCCAGCCGGCAGTCAACCGTTGCAGCAGCTCCAACTGCAGTTGCGAGGTATCCTGGAATTCGTCCACCAGAATATGGCGGATCTGTACATCGAGCTTGAGTGCCAGGTCGGTGGGCTGCTCGGGATTGCCGAGCGCTACCAGCGCCGCCTGCGCCACCTCGGTAAAGTCGGTTGCGCCCAGTTGCTGGAATACCAGCTTCAGTTCCGCCACCAGCAAGGGCAGCACCTTCGACAGCGCGCGCAAAATCTGCCACTGGCTGTCGACCATACCGGCGGGCAGTTTGCGCACTTCGGTGATGGCTTCCAGCAGTTGTGGATGCTCGCCGATTTCGCCGAGCAGGGCAATCATGCGGTCTTTGAAGTCCCTGGCTTTTTCCGGATCCGGTGACTTCTTGTCGGCGGCGGGAAAGCCGATGGCCTTGGTGATGCCGCGGGATTTGCGGAAGGTGCCGGTAGTGGTGGTCAGCAGGTCTGCCAGTGCCAGCCACTGGGGCAGGGATTCGCTGTTACAGTCCGGCAAACCGGCCAGGCCCGCGCACTGGCTGATATTGTGATCCGGCTTGTCTTGCTGCAGGTTGCTGCCGGCGTAGTCCGCCAGCATCACCAGCTCGCCGGAAAAACTGCCCAGGGCGGTTTTGAAATCTCCCAGGGTTTCTGCGATCAGTTCGTCGATCACGAAGTGGAAATAGTCTTCCGCCGCGTCATCGTGTACCGACATCAGCGGCTCCAGCCACTGTTCGCGCTTCTCCAGCAGCGTCTGCAGCAAGTTGGTGACTTCCGGCAGGTTGTTGTCGAGATGCAACAGCAGGGTGGCCAGTTCGCTGTCGGGCGCGGCATTTTCCAGGCGCTTCAGCAGGTTGACGATTGCCATTTCGTAAGCAATCGCCGGTTGTTCCAGCGGTTCCCCGGGGGCGCCGAGGCCGCTGTCGATGGGCAGTTGGCTGGCGATATTGCGGCAGAGACCGTCGATGGTCTGGATGCGCAGCCGCTGCGGGCTTTGCAGCAGGTTCCAGTTCAGCTCTGCATCCCGGGCGAGCAATTGTTTCGCCAGTTGCCAGGTGGTTTTGGCGTGGGGGTTTTCCGGCTCGGCGGTGTCCCTCGCTTCCAGTAATGCATCGAGCAAGCGCTCGCGCATTTCCCCCGCGGCCTTGCGGGTAAAGGTAATCGCGAGCACTTCTTCCGGCTGTTCGCACACGCTCAGCAGCTTCAGCAGGCGCTGGGTGAGCAGGCCGGTTTTGCCCGACCCCGCGGGGGCGGATACCGCAAAACTCTGGCTGATATCCAGCGCCTGGGCGCGTTCTCTGGCATCGATGGGCTGATTGCCTGCTTGACTGCTTGCTGCCATGTTGTCGGTCGGCTGAATTGTTTCTGGGTGCATTTCCTGTTGCATATTTTTGCCTCCTTACTTCTGGCTTCTTTCCGGCCAGCGGTTCAGGGGCCACAGGGATTTCTGATTGGTGTTGTCGGCGGGGCGGTCGAAATCCAGCGCTGCGTGGCCGTTGCGGTATTCGCCGGCCAATTGCCGCAGCGCCTGTTGCCAGTGATCCAGTAATTGTGGCCACTGCTGGATTTCCGCTTCTTTATCGCGCTGGCTGTCCGCTACGGTTTTGATGCCCTTGATCGGTTCGCTGACTTCGCCGCAGCCCTGGTACTTGCACTCGCCATTGCGCACCACGCCAAAGGCAATAGCGCGGGCTTGTGGCTGGAACAGCGCATACAGGGGCAACTGGGGTTCGCGCACACGGGGCTGCAACCAGTCGCTGACGGAGGTGCTGCCGGTCTTGTAGTCGATCACCAGTTGCTCGCCGTTGGCGAGTTCATCCAGGCGGTCGAGGCGCAGGCGAAACGTCATACCGTCCAGTTCCACAAACTGTTCCGCTTCGATGCCGCGCACGCTAAATGCCGGGCGTGCGGATTCCAGTGGCAGCCACTGTTGCAAAATGTCCTGCAGGCGCTGCTGTTCCAGGTTCCAGAATGCCGGCGGCAGTTCCGGGTGTTTGGATTTCAGTTTGTCGATGGCATCGCACACCGCAGCCACACTGGTTTCGCTGCGTTGTTCATCACTCATGTGTGCGAGCGCGGCAGCATCGCCGCAGCGTTGCCAGAACGCCGCGAGCATTTCGTGAATCAGGTTGCCGCGCTCGGCGGCGCTGAGGCCAATACCCGGTGGCTGGAACTGCTCCGCCCCCAATCGATAAACCAGTTGCGCATTCAGTGGACACAGCGCCTGGGCCTTGAGCACGCCGGCACCGCCGCGGACCTGTTTGCACTCTTCACTTTTGAGCGGCGGCATGTGATCGTCGATGACGGACTCCAGTGCAGCAGCCTGTTCCAGCTGTTGCAGGTGTTCGGTGAGTGCGTCATGGGAGAGTGCTGTGCACTCGTCGCCGGTCGGGAACAGGGCGCTCAGGGATTGCCCGACGCCGTCCTGCTCGCAGGCGTAACTCACCACCTTGTCTTCAGAGGCATTCAGCAAGTCGGCGGTGAGTCCCTGGGCCAGCTCCAGTTCGCGTTCGGCGGATGCCCGCGGCATTTTCCGCTCCTTCTGCCACTGCACCGGCAGCATCGGGTTGGGTGCCGGTGGTGGCGGCCACTGTTGCTGGCCAAAGCTGACCAGGCGCAGGTGATCGAAGGCGAGACCGCCGGCCTCCAGTACCCCGAGGATCTGCAGCGGGCCGTCGCGGGTCTCTGCCTGGAACGGCAGGCGATTGGCAATCTGGCGCAGGATGTTCAGTGCCTGGTTGAGCGACAGGTTGCCACCAAATCCGGTGAGCCCGGCAAAGTCTTCCAGCGCGGATTCCCACAGCATCAGTTGCTGGTATTCCTGACTGTTGGGATTGCGCGTACCGGGCCAGCCGACAAAGGTCAGCAGTTCGGAAAAACGCAGCGCCCAGATTTCCGCCGGTGCCCGCTGCCAGCGCCTGGCCCAGTCACCCAGCTGGTTCAATTGTGCGGGCAGGGCACTTTCCGGTGCGATTTCGCTAGCGAGCCGTTCCGCCCAGTGCCGCAGGGTATTGCCGGCCACCTCGCGCAATTCCAGCTTTTGCAGCCGACGCAGGAGCGCACTGCGCAGGTGCTGTTCCTCCGCGGTGTTGGTACTGCCCCAGTAAGGGTTGAACAGCAGATTGCGCAGCTGGCCGTAGTCAAAGCGGTCGCGCAGGGTTTCCAGCAGCAGCAGCGACGCATTGCCGATGGGGGTTTTTGCCAACGGGGTACCGGCGGAAAAGTTGAACGGCAGCGTGTAGGCGGGGGAGTCCGGCTGCAGCCACTGGGGCTCCAGTACCCGGGCAAACACCCGTTCCACCAGCGCACGGCACTGCCCGAGGTTGTTGACCACGATGCCGATGCTGGCGTCGGGGTTGTGTGCGAGTTTTTCCGCGGCCCAGCGGGCGGCCTGGTGCAACTCATCTTCCAGGTTGTGGCAGGCCGCAACCTGCAGGCTGCCTGGTCGCTGCAGGGTGCCGAACTGCTCCACCTTGGCGGCAGCAATGTGCACGATGTGTTCCGCCAGCGGTGAAATCTGGGTGAAGCCTGCCAGTGCCAGCATGGGCAACGGTTTCAGAATGCCTTCAACAAACGCACGCGCAATCAGCAGGTCGCGCTGATCGGTAGTGATGGCGTTGCGCTCGGCGAGTTGCCGGTGAAATTTCGGCAGGATTGCGAACAGCGGGTAGTCGTCTTTACTGAGCGCAAACTTTTCCAGATGCGCAGCGAAAACCGCATCGGCGTCTTCCAGCTCGGAAATGATACGCCACTGGATCAGCTGGGCCAGGGCGCTGTCGCAATTCGCTGCCAGTTGCTGGGTATTCAGCAGGCCGCGATCGAGACTGTCCTCCACGCACTGCTGCCAGATCAACTGTCGCTGTTCTCGGTTCAGCACCATTTTCAGTGCCGGCTGCCAGCGTTGTTGTTGCAATTCGAACCAGAGTTTGTCGAGCCAGCCTTGCAGCGATTCTACCGCGGGCGGGGCCCAGTTTTTTGCCGTCTGTGCCGCACCGTAAACCTGCTGGCAGCGATTGCGCAGGCGGTTCGTGGGAGTCAGCAGCAGGCCGCCCGCGGGCAGCTGCTGGAGAATATCTTGTAAGGCAAATGCCGGTTGCAGCATAAGAGGGTGCTTGTTGTTGTATTGGTTTGGGATCGGACCAAGGAAATCTATTCCCGGGCCCGGCTCGCGATCTTGGTCTTGATCAGATTCTAACGGGGAAGGGCTGCAGTCGGTAGGTCAGGGGGAACTCGCCGAACGCCGCAATAATTTTTCCACTTGTGTCTTCCGCGCTGGTGAGCAGCAGGCCGGGCTCGGCGCGCTCTGCCGGCAACTCGAGTTGCTGCAGCCACCACTGCACGCGGCGGGCGATGGCATCGCCGGAATCGAGCCAGTCGATCGCGCGCGGCGCCGCCGCCGCAAGCTCTTCCCGCAGCAGCGGGAAGTGGGTGCAGGCGAGCACCGCGGTGTCTACCTTGTCGCCACCCGGGACCTCGAAAATCCGCGCTATCACCGGTTGCAGTGCCTCTGCACTGATGGTCTCACCGCGCAACTTGGCTTCCGCCAGGCGCACCAGTTCCGGCGCCGGCACGTTGATGACCTCGGCCCCGGTGGCAAACTCTTCAATCAGTTGGCGGGTGTAGTGCCGGTTTACCGTGCCCTCGGTCGCGATCAGGGCAATGGTGCCACTGCGGCTCTGGATCGCGGCCGGTTTGATTGCGGGGACCACGCCCACTACCGGTTGTTTGAGGGCATCCCGCAGCCCGGGCAGCGCCAGGGTGCTGGCGGTGTTGCAGCCGACCACCAGAATATCCGCTCCACTGGTGGCCATCATTGCGCTGGCAACTTTGATGATGCGCGGGCGCAGCGCTTCTTCGCTCTTGGTGCCATAGGGGTAGAAGCCGTTGTCGATACCGAAATGCAGGGTGAGGCCGGGAATCTGCCGGCGGATTTCCCGGGCGATACTGATGGCGCCGACGCCGGAATCGAATATCAATGCGCTGGGGGCCTTGTTAGAATGGCCGCTTCCATTGGGCATATTGAAACCTGTATTCCTCTCTAACTCCGTTACCCCGGTAGCTCTGGCGAGCCTCCGTAACCCGGTAAGAACCCCGTTCTGAACGGAACAAGGATACCCCAAAGGGGGAGGGGACCGGCAGGTCAAATTACTTGCGCCAACCGCCTCTCGCAGGCTGACTGGCTTCTCATATCAGTTTAAGAGATTTCTATGATCGCGTTTCCCCTTCAGGTCACACTTGAGCAGACAATACTGGTAGCGGTGGTTGTACTGGTGGTGCTGGGACTGTCGGTGTGGTGGGCGCGGTCGCGACTTGCACGGGCGGTGCAGTCACTGAAGTCCGACTGCCAGCTGGCCGAGGCCCAGCTGCAGAACTGCCGCGAGCGCGAGGCCCAGCAGGGCGTCGATATCCAGCAGCTGCGCACGGAGCTGGACAACAAGTCACAGCAGTTGGCCCGCTACCAGGTGCTGGTGGAGAAAAACGAGGCGGCGCTGGCGGAGCAGCGCCAGCAGCTGGAACAGACCCGCGCGGCCATGACCCAGCAATTCGAAAATCTGGCCAACCGGATCTTCGAGGAAAAACAGCAGGCCTTCGTGCGCCGCAGCGAAGACAGCCTGCGCAAGAGCCTGGACCCACTGGAGCGCCAGCTGGGGGATTTTCGCAAGCGGGTAGAGCATGTCTACGACCGCGAAAACGCCGAGCGCAACAGCCTGCTGGGGCAGATCAAGGCGCTGCGGGAACAGACCCAGCGAATCAGCGACGAGGCCCTCAACCTTACCTCCGCGCTGAAGGGCGACCGCAAGATCCAGGGCAATTGGGGCGAGGTGGTGCTGGAGCGTCTGTTGGAAGAGTCCGGCCTGCAGAAAGGGCGCGAATACGAAACCCAGGTGACCCTCAAAGACAGCAACGAGGAAGGGCGACGCCGCCAGCCGGACGTTATCGTGCGCCTGCCGGAAGGCAAGGACCTGATCATCGACTCCAAGGTGTCGCTGGTGGACTACGAGCGCTACAGCTCCGCCGAGACCGACGAGGATCGGTCCCAGGCGCTCAAGCAACACGTAAACTCCCTACGGGCGCATATCACCGGCCTGAACAAGAAGGCCTACGAATCCCTGGAGGGCGTGCGCACGCTGGATTTCGTCTTCATCTTCGTGCCCATTGAGGCGGCCTATATGCTGGCCATGCAGGCGGATCCGGACCTGTTCCGCTTCGCTTATGAAAAACAGATCGTGCTGGTCAGTCCCACCAGCCTGATGGCCACCCTGCGCACGGTGGAAAATATCTGGCGCTACGAAAAACAGAACAAGAACGCGGAAAAAATCGCCGCGGAAGCGGGCAAGCTGCACGACCAGTTTGTACTGGTACTGGAATCCCTGGATGTATTGGGTAATCGCATCCGCCAGGCGGACGAGGCCTACCAGGAAACCTGCAAGCGCCTGAGCACCGGCCGCGGCAACGCGGTAAAACGAATCGACAGCCTGCGCAAGCTGGGGGCCAAGACCCGCAAACAGATCGCCGCCGATATGCGCGAGAAGGCAGAGACCAGTTCGAGCGCGGCACTGCCGGATAAAACTGCGGTAGAGGACGAGACCCAGGACCTGCTGGAAGCCGAGAGCGAGGCGGAATAAGGGGGATGGATACCTTCGCCTTTGCGATCTCGGTCACCGGGCCGATCTTCCTGACACTGCTGATCGGTTACGGGCTGGCCTGGAAGGGCCTGCTGTCGGACGCGTTTGTGGATGGCGCCTCCCGGCTGGTATTTCTGGTCACGCTGCCGGCACTGCTGTTTTTCAATATCTTCGCCTCCGATGCCCGTCTCGGTGACGAGTGGCCGCTGCTCGCTGCCGGCCTGATCGGCACTGTCGTGACGGTTCCGCTCGCCTGGCTGGCGGCGCGGCCATTGGAATGGGGCGACCGCAGCGCGTTTATCCAGGGGGCCTTTCGCGGCAACTTGGGAATCATCGGCCTGGCCTGGGCGGCAAATGCCTACGGACCCGCCGGGCTCGCCCAGGCGGCGCTGCTGATGGCCGTGATCACCATTTTCTACAACGTGGCGGCGGTGGCGCTGTTTGCGGTGTACAGCCAGAAAGCCACTTTCAGCTGGTCCAAACTGCTGAAGGATATCGCCAGAAATCCGCTGATCGTTGCCATCGTGCTCGCCCTCATTGCCAAGGGTGTCGGACTGAAACTGCCGCAAATCCTAGTGCAGACCGGTGACTATCTCGCATCGATCACGCTGCCGCTGGCGCTGTTGTGTATCGGCGCCAGCCTGGATCTCAGCATGCTGCGGCGCAGCTCCTTCGGCGCCTTTGTGGCGTCGGGGTTCAAGCTGCTCGTGGTGCCGGTGGTGCTGCTGGCATTCGGCTGGCTGTTCGCGTTGCCGCCACAATCCATGGCCATCCTGTTCCTGATGGCCGCATCGCCTACCGCCGCTGCGTCGTTTATCATGGCGCGCGCTCTGGGGGGCAACAGCCAGCTTGCCGCCAACATCGTCGCACTCAGCACCCTGTTTTCCATTGTTACCGCCAGCCTCGGGCTGGCGCTGTTGAAGGTATATTCTCCATGACCGAGGTTCCTGTGTGGATTCTGGTAATCGCAGCCCTGGTAATCGTCGTACTCTCCGCGATTGCCACTTACTACGTACTCGAGCTGCGCAAGGTCAGAAAGGTGCAGGCGCAGAAACTGGCCGAAATCGAACTCGCTGCCAATGAGCAGCGGGACCGGGTGAATACCAGTATCCAGATCATTGCCAAAACCCTGCTGGATGAGGGCGTCGGCCTTACCGAAGCCTCCATCCGCATCCGCGTGCTACTGGACTCACTGCAGGTTGGGGCCTCGGTGAAGGAAGAGTTTGTGGCCTTTTACACCATCGCCGACAAGACCAGTCATATTCCGATTCTCGAGGACTGGAAGCAGCTGACACGCAAGGAAAAGTTTGCGTTCGAGAAAGAGATGGCGCGGGTGGAAGATGAGTACCGGGATTTTGCGCTGGATGCGGCCAAGCGGATTCTGGGTCGCAATTTCTAAAGGATTTATTTAACGGCGCTGATAAGTAAATTGTCGGCGATTCGTTGAGGTGCCGGTGGTGGGTACATATTTGCGAAACCTTCGAAAACAGGGACGTTTTCGAAGAGCCCCCATGGATGGGTTCACGGCGTGTCTCGCAAATATGTACCCGGCAGCGGTACCGCCACCGGACTGCGTCGAATCGTTATTTGCGCACCAGAAGAACGCCCGACTCGGTGTGATCCGTATAGGGAAACTGGTCAAAGATCGCAAACCGCTCCACCCGGTGGGTCCTGGTCAGTTCTTCCAGATTCTCCAATTGCGTCTGCGGATTGCACGAGATGTACACGATGCGCGGAAAGCGCGCGACCATCGCGCAGGTGTCGGTATCCAGACCGGCCCGCGGCGGATCCACCAGCACCGTGGAAAAATCGTAGCTGTCCAGGTCAATATCCTTCAGTCGCCGGAACGGACGCACCTTGTCGATCGCCAGGGTAAACTCTTCACTGGATAAGCGCACGATGGCCAGGTTCTCCACGCCGTTTGCGGCGATATTTTCCTGTGCCGCATTCACCGACACCTTGGAAATTTCCGTCGCCAGCACCTTGTCAAAATGTTCCGCCAGCGGAATGGTGAAGTTGCCATTGCCGCAGTACAGCTCCAGCAGATCACCGTCCGCGTCTTCGCAACAGCTTTTGGCCCACTGGACCATCGAGCGGCAGATATGGCCGTTAGGCTGGGTGAAACTGCCTTCAACCTGTTTGTACTGGTAGACCCGGCCGTTGATATCCAGCTTTTCGATCACATAGTCGCGGTCGAGTACCAGCTTTTGTTTGCGGGAGCGGCCGAGCACCGGAACGCCGAGGTGATCCTGCAGGGCACGTGCCTCCTGTTCCCAGACTTCATCCAACGGCTTGTGGTAGATCAGGGTAATCAGTGCATCACCGCTCAGGGTGGTCAGGAACTCGCTGGAGAACAGGCGTTTGCGCAGGATTTCGCTATCGTTGATCGCTTCCAGCAGCGGCGGCATTAGTTCGTTGATCCGCTCGGAACCGACGGTAAACTCCTCGATGATAAACGGCTTTTTGTATTCGCCCTGTTTGTACATGGCGTAATCGACGCGACCTTTTTCCTGCCACATCTTGAATTCGGCGCGCAGCCGGTAGTGGCTGGGCGGTGAAGTGAAGACTTCGGGGGTGCGCTCGGTAAACGGCTGGTAGGCCTGGCGCAATCTGGCTACTTTTTCATCCAGTTGTTGCTGGTAGTCGTCGGTATTTACGCGGTGCAGTGCCATAGTTACAGCCAGTGTTTGCCCAGGGAATGCCTTGTCGGCGGTGGATGCGGGCGCGGATTATAGCGAATACGATGCCGAGTTAAACGTTGCTCATTGATCGATAAGGAGTACCAGATATGGCGCTGGGCCAGCTTGAGATAGTAGTGCACGGGCAGGGACTGCACGAGTTCACCAATGAGGTTCATCGCTGGCTGGCGGGTCAAAACCTCTTTGGTAGTGGCTTGTGTACGCTGTTTATCCAGCATACCTCCGCCAGCCTGCTGATTCAGGAGAACGCCGATTCCAGTGCGCGGGTGGACCTGGAAAACTGGCTGAACCGGCTGGTGCCGGAAAATGACCCTTTGTATACCCATACCCTGGAAGGCCCGGACGATATGCCGGCGCATATCAAGGCGTCGCTGACCGCTTGCAGCCTGGGTATCCCCATGGAAGACGGTCGTCTGATGCTGGGCACATGGCAGGGGATCTTTTTGTGGGAACACCGCCACCACCGCGGCAAGCGGCGGGTGATTGTGCAGGCGGGCAGCTGATTACAGGCAGTTGGTGGGCTTGGGCAGGCCGGCGATTTTGCTGCCGACTTTGGCAGGACTCGGCGGGAACAGCTGCATCAGGTAGATGCTTTTGCCCTTGTCCGGACCCAGGTGCTGGCCCACATATTTGACCAGTGGTCGCATTGCCGGCGACAGCTCGAACTCGCGGTAAAACGACTGTAACAGTTGCAGCACTTCCCAGTGGGCTTCGGTCAGTTCGATGCCCTCGCTACGGGCAAGCGCCGTCGCGACGTCAGGCGTCCAGTCTGCCAGATTGCGCAGGAAGCCTTCTTTATCCAGCGGGATTTCGCGCCCCGCAATCTCCAGATTTTTCATGCTATGTCCGTCACTTGAACCAGCTGACGATGGGACGGTATTCGGTGCACAGTGCGACCCAGCGCGCTTCGTCGATCTCGTCCACGGTTGCGGTTACCGCCACGCCGCGGGCTTCCGCGTCCGCCCTGAGGCAAAAAACGGCTTTTCCCGCAAAGTCCTGCAGCTTTTCGCTACCCGTTTGTGCCGCGTACACCCCATCCTCGATCAGGACAATGGCATCGCCATTGCCACAGGTGCGCAGGCAGTCTGCCAGTGCACTGGAAGAGTAGGGGGATTTACTGACGATATGTAGAGTCATTTGGGTTGGTGCCTGCGGTTCAGAAGCTCAGGACGTGATCAAAGCCATCGATAAATGCCGTGGTATTTTCCACCAGCTGAATCTCCGCGCCGGGCAGCTCTATCGCGACCGGGTCTATGCCCCGTTGTTGCAGGCTCGCTCGGCAGATATGCAGGGTCTCCACGCCGAACATGGGCAGGGCCTGGATATTGCGCCGCAGGTTCTTTTCGCCAATGCCCTCGGGGCTCTGCTGTACCAGCTGGAACACGCCGTCGCCACAGAACAGCACTGCGGGTGTCTGGTCCATGGCTGCCGCCGCGAGCACTGCCTCCAGCCCTTCGCGGGCGAGAGCATTGCCATAGGGGGCCTGGCGACAGAGGGCGAGAATGCTTTTACTCATGCTCAACCTCCAAAGGTCACGACGCGCTCACACACCGCCGCCGCTTCCGCCAGTTGCCCGAGACCGGCCAGTGTAAAACCCGTGGCCAGGTTGGCGGCGGACTTCTCCAGTCGGGAGGCCTCGCTCTCGCTCAACAGCCCCCGGCGCTGGGCGGCGGCAATACACACCACCAGATCGAGGTTGTGGGCCTGCTGCAGCCGTTGCCACTGGCCGAGCAGGTCCTGCTCGTCCTGGGGAGGTGCCGCCAGTGCACTGCCGTTGTGGACGCCGTCGCCATAAAAAAATACTCGGTACAGGCTGTGGCCGGCTTCGAGCAGCGCGCGGGCGAAGCGCAGGGCGCTGGCGGCGCCTTCCGAGGCGTGGGGGGCACCGTAAACGACGAGGGTGAATTTCATGGGTTCAGCTGGCCTGCAAATAAAAATGCCCCGCGAGGCGGGGCACTGTGTAAACCGTTTCCGCGGGCTGATCAGTCGTCGGAAGCGAAGCCGATGATGTGCAGCAGGCTGGTGAACAGGTTCAGAATGTTCAGGTACAGGGAGGTGGTTGCCATGATGTAGTTGGTTTCACCACCGTGCACGATACGGCTGGTGTCGTACAGGATGAAGCCGGAGAACAACAGGGCGATCACGCCGCTCAGGGCTACGCTGGCCAGCGGCATGTGCACGCCGAAGAAGCCGGCAATCATCATGCCAATGGCACACACGAGTACCGCAATCAGACCCACGAACAGGAAGCCGCTCATAAAGCTGAAGTCTTTGCGGGTAGTCAGCACATAGGCAGACAGTGCGAAGAAGATCAGCGCGGTGGTGCCCAGGGCCTGCATTACGATCTGGCTGCCGCCAGACAGGCTCAGGTAGTGGTTCAGCATTGGCCCGATGGAGGCGCCCAACAGGCCGGTAAAGGCGAATACCACACCGATACCGGACGCGGAGTTGGCGGTGCGCGGCAACACGAACCAGACCAGCGCGAGGGCGCCCAGTGAACACATCAGGCTCACGCCACGGCTCATCTCGATGGCCATTGAAAATCCAGCAGTGACTGCGCTGAACAGAACAGTCATGGCCAACAGCGCATAGGTGTTGCGCAGTACCTTGGCGGCGTCCGAGCGTTCCAGCGCTTGGGACTGTGTATAAACTTGGGGCTGCATTAGCGTCTCCTGCTAGTGATGTTGCAAACTGTCCGAATCATATCGCCAGTGGTTTCGACCATCAAGTAGGCGTTAGGTTCGACGATAGGGTGAATTCTGGGGCAAAATAGCGCGCCAACTGGAGGACGTAAAATGAAATTGCTCAAAGTGCTGGTCGCCCATTGTTTTTTCACCCTGGGCCTTGCCGCTCCGCTGCTCGCAGCGGCAGAGGAAGCAAGCCAGGTCCCCTTCGGGGATAAAGTGGGGACGGAAATCACCAATTACAATCGCCTGCGCCCGCTGATTGCCACTGGTGGCAGTATAGATCTCGCGCGTATCGATACCATTGCAAAGCTGGGTTTCAAGACCATCGTTGACCTGCGTACCCCGGAAGAGGGTGTCGCGCAGGAGAAGGCCGCGGTGGAAGCTGCCGGTATGCGCTACCTGAACCTGCCGGTGGACAAGGGGGTGCCTTCGGAACAGGTGATTGCGGGCCTGAGCGCAGTGCTGGCGGACAACTCTGCGGCGCCGGTACTGGTGCACTGTGGTTCCGGTAACCGCGTGGGCACTGCATGGGCTATTTACCGCGCACAGTCCGGTGTTCCCCTGGAAATCGCCATTGAGGAGGGCAGGGCCGCCGGCATGCGCGATTCCCGTGAGCGCCAGGTAAGGGCGCTGCTGGCAGAACCCGTTGCCGAATAACACGCAATCAGGAGTCGGCCCCGGGTAGCTTCAGGTCGACGATAAGGGGCAGATGATCCGATGCCAGCCGCGTGAGTTCGTTGCGCGGCACATGGATATCGGTTACCTCGACTTCCTGGTCGACAAACACATAGTCGATACGTGCCTTGGGCAGCCGGCTGAAAAAGGTGCCCAGGGGCTTGTGACCGGGCAGTTTCAGCTGTGCATCCGCCAGTACGCTGCCGAGGCGCTTTATCTCCGGTGACCCTGGCAGCGCATTGAAGTCACCCACCAGTACCCGCGGCCGCCCGCAGTCTTCACTGCCCATCCACTCCTCGCTCAACAGTGCCTCTACCTGGCGCATGCGTTCGCCCTTGGACAGCCCGAGGTGGCAATTGAATATCTGCACCGGCACTCCACCGAACTCCACTTCCACCCAGAGCGCCCCGCGGGGTTCTGCCGGCCCGAAAAAGCGCGGTTGCATGTGCGGCCCGGGGAGAATGCCTTTCTTTATCAAGCGCAGGGGTAGCTGGGTGAGGATGCAATCTCCGTAGCGTTCGTCTTCCATATGCATGGCGGGCTGGAAGTGGCAGTCCATGGCCAGCAGGCGCGCGATCTGCTTCGCTTGGTCGATACCACCGGTGCGCTGGCGCCGCACATCCACTTCCTGCAGAGCGACCACGTCTGGCGAATAGCGGGCGATGACCCGGGCAATGCGCTCCGGCGACAGTTTGCCATCCATACCCCGGCAAATATGCACGTTGTAGGTCATGATTCGCAGGTTGTTGCTGGGGTGGTAACGGGCGCTGCGCAGTACAGAGGATGTGGCAACCGGTTCCGCTTTGGGTTGCTCTGGTGTCCCTTGCTGAGCTGCTGGGCCTGCCGGTTGCGCGGGCGGTACATAAATCGCGGGGGGGGATTTCAGTTTTTGTGCCGGCTGCGCCTTGAGGAATTTCAGCGCCGCCTCCCTGATATCCTTCGGTCGCCAGTACTCTCTGCCGTTTTCCTCAAAGTGGATGTCGCCGGGCATCAGCGCAAACGCATGGGTTTCGTTGGGCGCAGCGCCGCCGTGGCTGCCATTCTCTATGGCGAAGCTGAGACTTTCGCTGCCCGCACACCAGCCGCTGATGACGAAATCCCCGGCATCCGGGTGGCGGCACAGGTTGGCCAGATCCTCCACCGCGTCATCCACAAACGGGTGGTCCTCGCCGAGCACTTTGCGGCCGTCGCGGGGCAGTTCGAAGGCGCCGTCGGCCCACCAGCCGCGGATTTTGCTGGGGCCGGTGCCGTCACTGTGGTCCTGATAGAGGATCATCGGCACCCGGGTCTTCTCTACGATCAGTCGCGCGATTTCCGCCTTGGTGGCGCCGTTGCAGTCCACGTTGTAGAGCAGCGCCAGCGGGCCCATTGCGGAGAGCGCCATGGGCAACTCACCTTCACGCAGTTTTTCCGGATCCTCGACGGGAAACAGCTTCTGAATCCACTGGCCGCCAAATACCCGTATACGCTGCAGCTGTATGCCTCTCTCGCCACTGGTGCGATAGCCGTGGGGGCTCTTCGGGAGTTCGTTGAGCGCAGCCGTAATCGCGTCCGCCAGGGGGCGGCCATGCAGTATCTCGTAGGGAATGCTGTCTTCCTGACCGTGGTCGGAATAGATCCACACGTCGTAATGGCGCCGGGAAGAGCGGTGCGCTGCGCGCCAGATACGGGCAATGGCATCGTCTATGCCTTTGAGGGTCCAGTGGGCAAAGGCGGAGCTGGGACCGCGCCGGTGCGCCTGCTCGTCGTAACCCAGCAGGTTGATATAGATAACCGGCAGGCCGCGCGCGATATCTATCTTCACGCCAACCGTGGACAGTTCCCGCATCAGAATGGTGATGGCGATGCGTGTGGGAATAAACAAAAGTTCGCGAATAAAGTCCTGACCGCTGGTGAGCCCGCGGAAAAAATCCACCACGGAGAGCATAAATTCCAGCAGTAGCAACCCTGCGGTGCGCACCAGGCTCCACAGGTTGGTAAGCATCAATACGATGAGGGCGAGCGGTCCCGCATTCTTGAGGGTGGGACCCCAGCCCTGGGATGCCGGGCAGAAGTGGGCCTCGTCGTGTTCCGCCCCGGCACGGTACACGCTGACATAGCAACTGCCCTGTTGCAGCAGGGGTTCCTGGCCAATTTCTTCCAGGTGCTTCTCCACCTGGGTCGCCGCGTTGGATTCATACATGCGCACCATTTCCTGGGATTCCTGGGACATAAAGCCGAACGCGGGCACAGCGGCTTTTACCCCATAGAATATTTCCGCCTGCACCGCCGGGGTGGTGGCGGGCACGCCGGAGTACATGTGGTCCAGGTGATAGTGCTCCTTTTTCATCAGTTTTTTCAGGAAGGGCATCTTGCCTTCGGCAAGCGCCTTGTCGAGCTGGGGGCGGGCGAGGCCGTCAATCTGGATCAGTACCAGGGCGGGGGCGTCGGGTTCGCGCTCGTTGATCTGCAGCTTCAGCATGCGCGCCAGCCACTCGCTGCGACTGATTCGTCGCCGCCAGCGCCGGAGGGAGCTTTCTATGCGCGTCAACATGGGCTGCTAGTTCCGTTTCTGATGCTTATGCCTGGTGGTCAATAGTGGCTGTTGTCCTGGGGTGGGTGGGACTGATCCAGGGCGGCGCTGGCGGCACCGGTGACCCCCTCGATGATTTCCCACTGCGCGCCGATCATGTTGCGCAGGCGCAGCCACTGAGCATAGAGGGAGTCGTCCAGCGGCCAGTGCTGGTGCACCAGAGACTGGTAGTGGGTCAGGGCCGATTCCGCACAGTTCTCCATGGAATAGTTGTCTGCGGTCTGCAGGGCTTCCCGCTGCAGGCTGGCCTGTGTTTCCGGTGGCTGCTCGAGCATCCACTGTAAGGCGCTGATCATTTCCCGCTCGGAATGTTTGAGCACCAGGCGGCCGTTGATGCGATCCTCAACCACTTCGCGACTGCCGGTAGCATCCAGTGCGACCACCGGCACACCGGCGGCCATGGCCTCGGTCAATACCATGCCCTGAGTCTCACTGGTGGAAGCGAAGGCGAATACATTCATGGCGCTGTAGGCATCCCGTTGTGCTTCCCCCTGCAAGGTTCCGGTCATATGCAGGCGGTCCCCCAGGCCGTGCGCATCGAACAGATTCCGGATTTTCGACTGCATCGGCCCGGTGCCCACCACCAGGAAATGGGTGTGCTCATTGCGCTGGATAAATTCCAGCACCACGGCGGAAAGGAATTCGAGGTTCTTTTCTGCCGCCAGGCGACCGAGGTGTCCGATCACATAGGCGGACGCAGGAATGCCGTACCGGCTTCGGGTCGCGGCGCCGTTGCCATTGCGGTAGTTTTCCAGCTGCACGCCGGTGGGCACGACGGCAACCGGTGTTTTGACGCCGCGCTGGCGCAACAGGCTGGCGATGCTTTCGCTGGGGGCGAATACCAGGCTGGCGAGATTTGCATAGCGCGTGGCCAACTCGATCACAAAGCGCTTCAGCGCTTCTGAATCTGCGGGGACATAGTGGGTGTAGCGTTCGTAGAGGGTGTGATGGGTAAATATCAGGGGCAGCTCGCGGCTGCGCGCCACCCGCAGTGCGGTCATGCCAAGCAGGAACGGATGATGGGAGTGCACTATATCCGGCTCGAAATCGTCCAGCCGTTCACTCAGTTCACCGGATAGTGGCAGGGCTACGGAAAAGTCGCTGCCGTTGAAGTTCTGAATGGCGGGGATTCGTACCACCCCCTCTTCAGAGGGAATCTTCTCGGAAAATTCCGGTGCCACAACCAACACCTGGTGTCCCCGGCGCCGGTATTCCCGGGTGAAGGCATCCACCGAGCGCGCAACACCGCCCACGTGAGGCAGGTAGGTGTTGCTCAGCATCACAATATTCACAGAGGGGACAACTCCATCATTTCCACGCCTTCTGGCACTGTAACTGACTTGAAGCCGAATGCGCGAATTTCAATGGTGGGTGCCTTGTGGTGCCATTTGCCCGAGAAAGAAACACGCGGGCGCTCTCCCGGGGTGATTTCCAGGGAAATCTTGCCGAAATAGGTGGGTGCGGGGCCGAAGCGGATGGGCTTGTTTGCGTTCGCATCCGCGAGCCACTCCGGGGGCAATCCTGAAGCCAGAATCAACCGCTCACCTTCCTCGCGCACGAAACAATTGCGCTGCATCGTTACCCATTCGGCCGCAGCCCACGCGTGCTGGCCGTCACCCATACAACCACCAAAGGAATGCGGGTGAATCGCCTCCGGCCACTGTCCGGTGGGTGATGCCAGTTTCGCCACATTGCGCATCAGCTCGATGCAGCGCGGATCGCCGGCCCGCAGCAGTACCTGGGCTACATGGATGGTGAGGTAGGCGTTGATTCCCGAGTGAATCATGTCCTGGAAAAATCCTCCGGAAACGAAACAGTTTTCCAGCAGGAATTCCACCAGGTCGAGCAGCCGGGGATCGTCTTCCGCGTACAGCCGCAGTGGATAGCCCGCGGCGATAGAGCCGATGGCACCGGCGTCCAGCCGCCGCTTGGGCGAAGCGGGCATTGCGGGGCGCCCCAGGCGCTGTTCGGTTTTTTTCAGTGCTTCGTCGACCGTGAGCATGAAGTCGTCGGCATGGGTCTGGAACCTGTCGGCGTCGCCGTGGTGACCTTCGCGACGACAAATGGCTACGGAGGCCAGCTGACCGGCGATGCCCCAGAAATCGTCCCAGAAATAGCAGTCATTGGGCCCCAGGTGTTCCGCGCTGAACCCCGCGGGCAGCAGGCCGCCGGTCAGGCTGCCGTCTTTCGGCAGGCGCTTGTCGTCCACCCACTGTGCGCCCCGGAGTACCGGGTCCAGCCACTCCGGCTTCAGTTTGCTGTTGGTTATGCGGCAGTACTGGTCGATGATCCAAAGCGCCTCGCCATTGGAGTCCCACTCGCCGTCCTGGGAGTGGAAGTAGCCATTGCGCTTCTGGCGCGATGGAAAGCGCTCCAGTGCGCGTTCCGCGCGGTCCAGCAGTCCCGCGTGCAGCAGCGACTGGATCATGAAGGCGGCATCGCGAAACCAGAAGCGCTTGTAGGTATAGGGGCCCGGGTACACGTCGTGGGGCGAATGCAGGATCAGCGAGCGCACCGCAGCGTCGTACAGGAACTGCATCTGCCGGTCGGGTACGCTCATGGCGCAGTGCTGTTGCAGGTTTTCTTTCCAGCTGGTGCGCGCGTTGCGGCTGGTGAGCTTGCAGTGTTGTGGAATGGTGATCAGGGTGTCGACGCTCTCACCGGGCTCAATGCGAAACAGCGCCGCGGCAGTGGCCATTCCCACCTCGCACTCCGCATGGGTCTCGTTGCTGTCGTCACGCAGGTACAGGGAAATATCCCCGCGGCGGTAATCGGACGCGTGGTGCCGGTCTACCGGGCGGTCAAAAAATACGTTGTCCGTGCCGTCCACCAGCCACTGGTCGCGATTGTCGCCGAGGGTAACTTTGTTCACAAAGGCGACCCCTTCCGGGTTGCAGGGGCGCAGGGAGACCACCAGCCAGCCACCGCTATGGTGCTGGGCGCGCAGGCGCATATGGCAGTTGTTGCTGCGTTCACTCAATTCGGCCCATACCCGGCTGTCCAGTTGCGCAGATTCCGTGGAGGATGTGGTGACAATTGCCACACCCGTGCTGTCGTCGAGTGCCAGCTGTTGGTCGACATCATCCCGTTTCGAGGGATAGAGGGCGCTGCCGTCGTCGCCGATGATCCAGCTGTCGATGGACCATCCGTCGTAGTGTGGAATCAACAAACCGCGGGGATCGACAATGGGCATTTCTTCGCTGTCGGGGACGCCGACAGCGGTCCAGTTGCGATGGCTGAGGTTGCAGTGGGTAATGGAAAACGCCCGCGGGATAAACGAGACGTCGGCGGGATCAAACTGGCGTTCGATCCAGTAGGGCCAGACCCAATCCAGGTTGTGCTGGATCACCTTGCTGTTGATCAGTGCCCGCGCGTGAAAAATTGCGCCCGCGCGCAATAACTCAATGGGTTCACTGACCTCGGATGGCTCGGCAAAGCGCTGCAGCCGTGCCATCAGGGTGAGGGGATCGAGAAAACCGTGTGATGTGGCGAATTTGCGTACGAAGAACCGCCACGGAAGCCATTTCATCCAGGGCATCAGAGTTCTCCTTCGTCGATTTTCTGGTTGAGTGCCCGGCGGGCCATCCGGGTAAGGCCGATGATGGCAAAAATTGCCAGCAGGAATCCCAGCCCGTACAGGGCCCACTCTATCGGGGTGCGGGTATCTCTATCGCTGCCGATACTGGCGATATCCGCCGCAATAGAGCCCACGTAGACGTTGTGCACCGTAATCGGAATGATCCCCAGCAGGTTGCCGAGAACGAAGTCCCGCAGGCGCAGCGGGGTGAGCCCGAAAAAGTAATTGGACAACTTGAACGGAAACAGCGGCACCAGCCGCGTCAGCATGATCATGCGCCAGCCTTCATCGCGCACTATCTCGCCCAGGTTTGCCGGTTTGATCTTGGACATCACCCAGGCAGACGCGCGCTTGCTGAACAGGTAGCGGGAAATCAGGAAGGCCAGGGTGGCCCCGAGCACGGTGCCGGCTACCACATAGAGCGTACCTTTCAATACACCGAATACAAAGCCCGCGCCCATGGTAAAGATCACCCCCGGGACCAGAAAAATGATCGCCGCGGCGATGATCAGGATAAACCAGAGTCCGGCTTGCCAGCCCAGGGTGTCGAGCCAGTGCAGCAGGTTGAGGATCTCGTCGTCCAGATTGAAGTGATGCAGGACCGCAAGCACTATGGCTACGGTGGTGGTACTGATGACGATCAGCCAGAGTGGGGAAAATTTCACGCCATATATTTCCGCTGGGCTCGGTCCCGTAATGGCGGGATACCTGAAATTCGAGTTGTTGAGTCTACGAAGCACCTAATAAGACTAGCCAAAGGGATGGGCGCCGTGTCACGTATAAACAGTGCATATAGCGCATGGAAGTTTCGTATCGGTAGATTATTCAGTTTTTTATTAAGGCCACAGCCAGAGCACCGCAATCCCGGCCGCAAAAGGAACGGCGAACAACTTCAGCACACTGCGAAGCAGTGCCGGGCCGCCCAGGGCGCCGGCAATACCCGCCTTGAAAGTGAGGTTGGCCAGGCTCGCAATCACCATCGCGCGCCACGCGGCGTTGACCTCCATGGCTCCCTGGGCGGCAAGGTTTGCGGAAGAAAGCGTAATTGCGTCCACGTCGGTAAACCCGGAAATCAATGCCACAACGTAAATGCCCCGGTTGCCGAAGTACTCTTTGGCTGCGGCGATCGCCACTAACACGACCGCGTAGAGCGCGCCAAATATAAGCGCGGGTTTGAGTTCCGCAGGGTTGCCCGGTTCCGGCATCGAGTCTGTGCGCTGCGGGATCCGAAAGTAGGTGAGGGCGCAGATTATCAGGCTGACACCAAACAGCAGCAGCAGCGGCGGCAGGAAATCCGGGAGCTTGCGCGGTGCCACTACGCCAATTTCCACAAACATGCGGATAAACATGCTGGTGGATGCGATCAGTATTACCAGTGCCGCGGGCCTGAGGCCTTTCTGTTGGTCGTGGGCCTGGCGCGCATAGGTCACAGTGGTAGCGGTAGACGAGATCAGCCCGCCGATAAGGCCGCTCAACAAAATGCCGGCGCGGCCACCAACCAGTTTGTAGGCGGCATAGCCGCCAAGGCCGATGCCGACGATCAGTACGACGAGGAGCCAGATGGCAAAGGGATTCAGTACATCGTAGGGGCCGAAGGTGCGGTTGGGAAGGATTGGCAGAATGATCAGCGACAAAACCGCAAACTGCATGACCGAGCGCAAATCCCGTTCCGACAGCTTTTTCGCGAACTTGTGCATGCCCGGCTTGAATTGCAGCAGTACTGCAATGGTGCCGCCCACCATGACAGCGATCGTCTTGTCGCCCAATACCAGAAATGCGCCGAGCAGAAAAACCAGTAAGGCGCTGACTTCTGTCGTGATACCTCGCTGATCACTCTCTCCCCGCAGGCGTTCCAGGTTGCCGAGCAATATCAGCGCGATTACCGCCAGCAGTCCCACCAGTAGTAGCCACCCCATATTCGGGTTCTGGCTCAGCTTCGCGGTGAGCGCGCCCAGAAGTGCGATCAGCGGAAAGGTGCGGATCCCGCCAATCCGGTCGGTGGTTCTTTCTCTTTGCAATCCGATCAGCAGTCCGAGGCCGAGCGCGATCGCGAAAGACAGGATACTTTCGGCATCTACGAACGCAGAGGTCAGGGCGTCCGGACTGGCATTGGCTGACGAGGGTGCTTCCATGTACGGGGCAAAAATGTGACGGGGTGGTATACCTGTCTGTTGTTTATTGGAATAGTTTAATTGTAGTGGACTGTAACTCGACTGCTGTTTGGTTGTAGAGACGGGGAAGCGAGGCAGGTACCGTTGAATTGTCAGACTTTTCCGGCGTTGCCGGTTGGCAGACCATTTCCCCCTTTGAAATTTCGGTGTGCCAATTATTCGTGTGCCTCGACCTGCTTTTTGTCGGTGGGCGTCAGTGAAATGACTACCCGATCCAGGAGCCCGCTGAAAGTACTCTCATCCCGGTTGTAGTCCTTCGACACAGGGGTACCGGTATCGCTACCCACGTCGAACGTTTCTGACAGTGAAAACGTTACCGGCATAGTGCGGTCGATACTACCTTCCCCGGCCTTTTCCCCATTGATGTACAGGGTGACGGTTCCAGTGGTCGGGCTGGTTGCTGTGTAGTCTGCCCTCAGTTCCACGTCTCCGGCAGGTAACGTCTTGTCTGACTTTACCTGGAAGCGATCCTCGTTGAAGGTATTGTACTCGTAGGCGAGGCGATCATCTTTGACATAAAAGGCGTAACCGCCATATAGGCCGCCAGAGCACACGAGCACGCCGTTGGCACCCCCTTTGGGAATGTTTGCGTAGGCCGTTATTGTATGGCTCCTGTTCTTGATCGGTGGCGAGTAGGGCTCGGCGATCCGGACCGCGCCCGGCGGATAGTAGATGTACTCGGGGCGAACCGGAGCGAATTGTTTGACGACGTTGGAGAGTCTTGTGGCGATATCATCGTAGAGCGGGAAAACATTGTATTTCCAGGCTTCTTCCTCCCAGGCCGCTTTGAGCTCTTCCAGTTTTTTCGGGTGTACTTTGGCTAGGTTATTGGACTCCGAAAAGTCCTCTGCCACATGGTAGAGTTCCCAGACATCCTCCTCGAAGGGAAAAGTACCTGCGATAATCCAAGGCATGCGTCCGCCATGAATTGTCACTGCCTTCCACCCATCCAGGTATATGGCGCGATTGCCAAATAGTTCATAGTACTGGCGGGTGCGCCGGTCTGGCGCTTCTGCATCGTTGAACGAATAGACCATACTGATTCCGTCGAAGGGCATCTGCTTGATGCCGTCGATTTCCTCGAGTGGTTCCAGTCTCAGCACCTCCATGATCGTCGGAACAATATCGATAATGTGATGGTACTGGTCGCGGATCTGACCTTTTGCCTTGATCCCCGCTGGCCAGTGAATGATGAGTGGGTCCTGTACTCCGCCGCGGTGAACCACCTGCTTGAAATATTTGAACGGGGTATTGCCTGCCATGGCCCAGCCGGCGTGAAAATGATTGTTGGTGGATTCCGAGCCCCATTCACCGTAGCGTTCGAGATTCTCTTCTAGCTTCGTCTGCAAATTGTTGGTGAGCAGCATCTCGTTGTGCGTACCGGACAGGCCGCCCTCTGCGCTGGAGCCGTTGTCCGAGCTTACAATGATCAAGGTGTTATCCAGTTCGCCGACGCGTTCTAGCGTGGAAATCATCCGGCCGATTTCCATATCGACATGATCGAGCTGTGCGGCGAAAGCCTCCATCTGCCGAGCGTACACTTTTTTCTCGTCGTTGCTGAGACTGTTCCAGGCGGGGATCTCCTTGGGTCGCTCTGTCAGTTTCGTGCCGGGTGGGATAAGGCCCATCTCCAGCTGCCGCGCGTGAATCATCTCGCGGGCCTTGTCCCAGCCCATATTGAACTTGCCCTTGTACTTGTCGAGAAACCCCTGAGGCGCGTGGTGTGGAGCGTGTACGGCGCCCGGCGCCCAGAACATGAAAAACGGTCGCTCGGGATCAATAGACTTCTGGCCGGTGATGTAGTGAATGGCCTTGTCTGCCATATCAGTTGACAGGTGGTAATCCGGGTTACCGCGCGCGGGTTCTACGGGTGTGTGCCCCGAGAACATGACCGGGGTGAAGTTATTGGCATCGGCCGCCATGAAGGTGTAGGTGTGATCGAAACCGTCATTGGTCGGCCAATAATCGAATGGCCCGACCTGATGTACCTGAAATGTTGGTGTGTGGTCCCACTTGCCGAGCGCATAAGTCGTCCAGCCACCTTCCTGGGCAATACGCGCTACCTCCTGGGCCGACAGCGGCACACGGCCCGCATATCCAGGGAATGGCATGGCGGTGAGGGCATGGGATCCGAGTCCGATGGAATGATGATTGCGCCCGGTGAGAATAGAGGCGCGGGAAGATGAGCACAGTGCGGTGGTATGAAAGTTGTTGTAGCGCAGGCCATTGGCGGCGAGACGATCAATATTTGGGGTCTCGGTCAGTCCGCCATAGCTGCCGAGATGCCCGTAACCTGCATCGTCCAGCAGGATGAGAAGCACGTTGGGGGCGCTCGCGGGAGGGCGCTCTTCCTCCGGCCATGCCGGCGTGGAATCCTGGTACCGCTTGGCGATTACGCCTTTGAAGCCTTCTACAGTCTTCGTTTCCACCTTCTGATCGGGGCTCTCTGCAGAAAGATGCAGGCTGGGGCCTGTAGCCAGAAGCACCGCTAAGATAGTGCTTTTGAGAGCTGCGGACTTCATGGTGATTTTCCTTGTGTTTGAATAAATTTCCTTTTGCAGCGGACGAGGAATCCTGCATAGGTCATTTAGCGATCGCCGCAGTTCAAGTGAACTGGGGGCTTGTTCGCGGCGGATACAGTTCCGTGGAAAACGGCTGGCTACTTATTTATCGACGTTGACATTCCCCTTGGGTATTTCGACGCAGAAGTATTAACCGCTAATAGTCACAGTATTTGTAGGGATAGCAGATTTTGTGCGGGTGTCTAGATAGGCTTTTTCGAACTTCAAGCTTGAGCGTGCCAAGTAGCTGAGATGGTTTTCGCGGGCTGTGAGTGCTGTGGCTCGAACGGGGGTTCTCATCCAAAACTACCCCAGCACCATACAAAAAAGCCCGGCATAAAGCCGGGCTCTTTTGTATGGCGGTGGGGCAGGGATGAGCTTCGCTGCGCTCGCTGGTCTCCGCCGGCTTTGCCAGCTCCGGCTCGAACGGGGTTCTCATCCAAATCTACCCCAGCGCCATACAAAAAAGCCCGGCATAAAGCCGGGCTCTTTTATATGGCGGTGGGGCAGGGACGAAGAGCCAAACCGGCTACAACCCGCAAAGCCCCGTGAATACTGGGTTTCAGAGGCCTCGGAGGGTAACATGTAAGGTAACAAGAGGTTCCTCCGATGTCCGACACCAAGTACCTGACCCAGAACAGCAGCGGCCTCTGGCAGTTCTTCTGGCGAGTCCCGTCCGACTGTATCGACGCCTTCGATGGGAAGAAGTACGTCAAGCGCAGCCTGGAGACTCACAGTCTCCGCACAGCCCAGCGCCGACGCCAGCAGATGCTCGCGGAGTGCCTTCGCATTGTTGACGAGGTCCGGGCGGGCAGTGACGAGCG
Organism: uncultured Microbulbifer sp.; assembly: GCF_913055755.1. Lineage (GTDB taxonomy): Bacteria > Pseudomonadota > Gammaproteobacteria > Pseudomonadales > Cellvibrionaceae > Microbulbifer. The sequence continues at coordinate 14,914 of NZ_CAJXKH010000005.1, read as the reverse complement.
CTCGCGGTTTAAGGTACATGCCCGCGCTGTCGCGAAAGCCGACCCCGCCGACCTGGAAGCCGCATACCTGGAAAGCCTGGAGAAGGAGCCGACCTCTCCCGATGAAAAGGCATTCAAGGAAGCGCTGCGAGCTGAATACAAGGGCCACGTCTCAGAGCTGGCCAAGTGCACGCTCAAGGAGGCGCTGGGAGTCTACAAGAAGGACAGGGAAGGGCGGGTGTCTGACAAGACCCTGTCTCACGCTTCGCGGGCTGTCGAGACCTACCTGGAGCACACGCGGAAGGCAGATGTCACCCTAGAGTCCATCAAGCGGCCAGATGTGAAGCAGTACATCCAGGCCAGCGCAGCGACGGCCAAGGGGAAGACCATCAGCAACCGTCTCACGTTCATGTCGGCCATTTTCAAAGCGGCGCAGGACTACGGCCACATCGACGAGAGCAAGCGCAACCCCTTCGACGGGCACCGAGTCGAGCGCAAAGACAGCCAGAGTTTCCAGCAGTTCACGAAGCAAGAGCTTCGAGCAATCTTCGACGCTACCGAGAAGTACCGAGAGAAGTCGAAGGATTACCACAAGTTCCTCCTCCCTCGCTTGGCGTACGCGACCGGGTGCCGCCTGGAGGAGCTTTGTTCCCTGCAGCGAGCCCAGATCAGGGAAGAGGGCAGCATCGTCTACATCGCTATTGCGGAGGGGGTCGACGTCTACAAGGGCAAGACTCTCAACGCGGGGCGCCGGATCCCCATACACAGCTCACTGGCGGCAGAGGTTCTACGCTGGCGCGACAGCGACGACCACTTACTCCTTTTCCCGGTACTCGAGAGCAAGAGGGCAGACGGCAAGCTGGGCGACAAGTACGGTAAGAGCTTCGGACGTCTGAAGACAGAGCTGGGTATCACTGGCGGCAGACACAAAGGCTTCCACAGTTTCCGCGTACACATGGCGACCAATCTGGAGCAAGCCGAGGTGCCTGAGAGCCGCGCTGTGTGGATCTTGGGGCACACCCGAAATCTGTCGCTGTCGTATGGTTTGTACAGCAAGGGGCCGAGCCTGGAGCAGCTGAGGGTAGACGCTGAGTCGGCTGTGGGTTATGGACTGAGGGAGGAGCTAGGGGGCGCGTGGTAGCGCCCCGACAAGAAACCTTACTTACCGCAAGAAACTGACAGCTCTGGATTCTCTGCTGCGTGGATGTTGATATTCAGGAAAGAGTCGCGGAGCATTTGACTGGCCTGAGCGTCCGTCATCTTAAAGTAAGACACCATCTGCAAAAGAGTCGGGACAGGCGAATCTTCGCCTAGCATGTTGGCGAAATCTTCTTCTAGCTGTTCGTTACACTTGGCCCGCGACACCAGCGCCACAGGAGCCTCGTAGATCGAAGTAAAAACGAGCTTATGGTCATTGGTCGCTGAGACTTTCATAAACTTTGTTTTCAATTCATCGTCGGACTCTTCGCTCTTCTCCCTCAGCTCTTCCGCCTTTACGAGCATGAGCATGTTCAAGTTGTTAACTAGAAGCTCAAAATGATTGGTGGGGTTGTTAGCTAAAACATTGCCGAACGACTGGGCGTACGCGCCACTAGCGCCCAAGCACGCAAACATCACCCCTAAGAAGTACTTCTTCATTACAGATCCCCCTGTATCATTTTTGTTGAAATCGTCTTAGCTAAGACTCGGCAATCATACCGGCATCACAGTCTTAACGCACAGCCGCTGCAATCTTCCCACCGAGAAGATGAACCCAGCATGAAACAGGGAGAGACCGAGGCCGACGCGGTGCCCACATCGAAAATGAGCCAAAAATTTCTGCACGTATTTAAATAATATCACCGCCCCAGTTTCCCCCGTGGGGGGGTGGGTAGGCCCCCGGTCAACTCAACGCCTTCCCTCAGTCCACGCCGCGTCCACCACTCGCCAACGCCGCGCCAGCTCCAGGCCCTCACTTATCACTACAGATACAAGGCCAACCCCTTGTACCAGAGGTCGACCCAGTGTGTACCGCTATGGGTATATCCACACGGGTACAGCAAAAAGGTGTACCGATTATTGTATTTATAAGTGGATTGCGGTACTGTTCGCTTACTGTCTATAACCCTAATGAGTACACAGCAATGACCACATTCCTCTACGCCCGCGTCTCTACCAATGACCAGAACACAGCCAGCCAAGTAGAAGCGCTGACCGCTGCCTACCCGGACGGAGTGCTGAGGGAAGAGAAGGCAAGCGCGACCACAATGGAGCGTCCTGTGCTGCGTCTCCTGCTGGACATGCTGCACAAGGGAGACACCTTGGTCGTGTGGAAGCTGGACAGGCTGGCAAGGAATACCGCTGACCTACTGGCGATTGTCGATCACATCCGGGAGCGCAGCGCTAGCCTGAAGATCCACGACCAGAGCATCGACACAGGCACAGCGTCGGGCCGCGCCTTCCTGCAGATGCTTGGCGTCTTCGCTGAGTTCGAGACCAATTTGCGCAAAGAGCGGCAGATGGCCGGGATCCAGAAGGCGAAGGCTGAGGGTCGATACACCGGGCGACCAGCCAAGATCGACCCCGAGGCTGTCCGGCAGTGCCTGGAGGTGGATAAGCTGTCTTACCGCGCCACCGCGAAGAAGTTGGGCATAGCGCTGTCGAGTGTACAGAGGTTGGCAAAGAGTGTCTGAGGCCTCCTGTATGCCCACCTGAGGCCCTCTCAGCGTCAACCCGCTGCCGTTTGATTGGGTTGGTTTCAGCGCCGGAGAGAGGGCGCCTGAGGGTCTCTCCGGGTGTAGTCTTTCATTCCCGTTTTCTGCTTTTCAGTAGGACATAATTAACCCGACCTATAGGAGGCCCCCCGTCCGTCCCAAGGTATACACCTAGTGGTAAGACAGGGTGACCCTGTGTGTACCACGGTAGTGGTGATACAGGGGTGTAGGCCTGTGCTCCTCCCTTCCTCCTATCCCTTACAGGTAATAACCATACCCAGTACAGCTAGACGTAAGACTCTGTGATGAACCCCGACAGGGGCAGACACAGAGCAGTGACCACCGCTGTATTGGTAGGGATTGATAGGAAGAGATGAGAGCCAGCGAAGGACTACAGCCTTTCGCTCAGTCTCAGGAGGTCAACCAGGCGTCCACCCGGCGCTCTGGTGTCTTCCTCCCTACTGTTATGGGTTGTGTGTGCTTAAGGCCGACCCGGTGTCATCGTTTGGTGGCGCTGGGTCGGCCTTTTATTTTGGGGTTATGACGTGCCACAGGCCTGGCCACGCGTCTGTGTGTCGGCCCCTGCTGTAAACAAACTCTCATAAAATAATTAACCCGACCTTTAGGAATAATCCAACACACCAACCTAAGGTCACCCCATGAAAACCAAAACCCAACTCGCCGCCGAAGCCCGCCAATCCGGACGCAAGTTCTTCGCCGCCACCTGCCGCCGACACGGTGCCAACTCACAGCACTACGTCAGCGCCGTCATGTGTAAGCAGTGTGTCTCAGAGCAGACCAAGCGCTACTACTCGACCCCCAAAGGTAAGGCCGCAGCCGCAAGACAGACCGCCAAGCGGTTTGGTAACGAAGTTGACCGCTACGTCTACCTGATGAAGTGCGAGATCGCTGGTCTCGCTTATATCGGCTCAACCACAATGGCCCCGTCACGCCGCCGGATCGACAACTTCAACAAGTTGCGCAGCGGGTCTCACCACAATCCAGCGCTACAAGCGGCCTTCGATGAGCACGGTGAGAAGTCCTTCTCCTTCGAGATGCTGGCGCACTTCCCCGGCCAACCTGAGGAGACGCTGCGCCAGTATGAACAGTTCTACCTGGACGCCGGAGAGGTTCGGGGTCTGCGTCTGGTGAACGTGAAGCGGGCTAGCGTAGCGGCTCCCCAACGCTGAAACCGGAGAAGAGGAGTGGATCCTGGCCGACGGCTACCACCGCACCACGGCTTACAAGGCGCTGGGGCGTCGTACCACGATGGCTCGGATTCACCGGGACATGACTGAAGAGCAGGCCAAGCTGTTCGCCTATGCGGCCAACGTCCACGGCAAGAAAACCCTGAACCGCGAGGACACGACGCAGTACGTCGGGTTCCTGCTCTGTGACATGGAGAATAGTCGCGAGTACTTTTGTGATGGGTATGCGCTGAACATCGACCGTCTACACGCATTCACGCAGATCCCCAAGCGGACGCTGGAGCTGGCGACCAAGGAACTGCGTGAGTATCTGAAGGAGCGTCGCAACATTCGCATTGCGGTGCTTTCGGAGAGCGGTATGTCAAACCGTGAGATCGCAAGAGAGATAGGCGTCGGCAAGGACACTGTGAACTCGGTGGTGAGTAGCGGCGGAAAAGCGCAAGTTGCGGAAAACCGCCAGTCCCAAGGCACCCAAAGTCCACCCAAAGCTCCCGACGTCGAAACTACGACCTCTAAAGACGAAACCCCGCCCTGGCTCCAAGATCTCCCCGTCATTGACGACGATATGGATGAGGGTCTGCCGGAAGACTTCGACGCGAAACTGGAAGCGCTGCAGGAGCACGACCAGAAAGGCTGGGACACCATTGCGCGGAACATGGCGAAGGCGGTGAAGAAGGACAAGAGCAAGACTGTCCAGAAGACCATGTCTCAAATCACCGACGAGTTCGCGAAGTCCCTCGACTACTTCGCAGTGAAGTGCATGAACGCCGAGGAACGTAACCCCGACCTATCAGAAATAGCAAAACGCATCGTCACCCGACACCCACTCCCCGTACATACCCCCGTACATACCCGCCGTACACACCGTACATGTACAGGCTGTACACCCGACCCTTAGCACATGTACACCCGAGGACCGACCCCATGGCCACCCCCAGCAATGACAGCAGGCTAGAGACAGACACCCCTTATCACCAAGCGCAGCGCTACCACTTCAGTGAATGGGTACAGCGCGGCCTGTCCGCAGGCCTGACACCCGGACAGATCGCGAAGGCACTGGGCCGACCGCTTAAAAACGTTCGTTGGTTGATTGAAGAAGAGGAAGAGAAGAGAGCGAAGCGAAGTGGAGACAGTTGTGACGTAGAGACTACCGAGGGAAAAGAGAGAAACCCCCGGTAGTCTGTAAGTAGACGCAGCGTCACACCGCGTCTACCTGTATCAATTCAGGATAAGCGGAAAGACCCCAGAAGGTCTGACCGAAAGCGTCACAGCGCTCGACGGCGTTTGCGGGTTGAGACGCTGAGAGGACCCAGCGTGACGCCGCGCCTGGAGCAAGTTCGGTGAAGTCTGACAATTCGCACTCGCTGCTAATTGCGTCCTTGAAAAGGGTTGTCACATCAATTTGTTTATTCATTTTCGCTCTCTTTTTAAAGTGTTTTTCTGTCTGCCCGTTGCGGGTAGGCGCGGGATGATAGCCGCTGGCGGTTGGCGCGTAAATCATCTTTAAAAATTTCTCTTATTGATCCCATTACCCGACCTATAGGTAACAGGAAATTACCTAGCCTGTTACCGGCGAATCGGAAGCGCTCGCTTCTTGTTCTGGACCGTCATGCATTTAGCCCCAACCCGGGGCTTTTGTTTCGTTTACTACTCCCAATGCAATTGAGCACCCCCAACCATGAACCACAAACCCCAGCGTCAGACCCGGAGCAACACCCGAGAAGTACACATCCGTGTCACTGGCTCAGTCCTGGATGCCTTCGACCGATACGGAAAAGAAATAGCCAGCGAGCGAAACCGCCCGGCTGTCTCCCGCTCCATCGTCTTCGAGCGTCTTGTCACCGACGCACAGCACGCCGGAATCATCCGGTAAACCAAGGCCCACCCGACACACAACCAGGTACACACCATGCACACCACAACCCCCGAACAAATCGAGGCCGTTATTAATGGTCTTTTTCTCCTCCTCTGTCTAATCGGAGTGGCCCTGTGAGCCGCTCTCAGAAGGCGCAGAGTCGACGCCAGGGCAGCGCGAAGTCAGACGCCTGGAAGAACGCAAAGCCAGCGACAGGCGGCCCGAGGCTGTCTGAGATTGTTTCTCCCGTTCCGTATTCCCTACAGGATAAGAATGTGCGAAAGCACACAGCCTCCTTCGACGTGAGCACGAAGCTACTGAAGCGCACGACCAAGGCATATCGCAACCGCTTCCCAGGCGAGAGAGACACAGGGAAGCACGTTATCCACGAAGCCCTGAAAGCTTACTGCAAGGAACTGGAATTCCAGGCGAGGCTAATGGACCGGCTGGGAGCTGACCTAAGCGAATAGACCCCACACCACTTATCACCACGCACACACCACACAGGTAAATAATTCATGAGCAATCACACCCCTATGAGCATGCACGACGAACTGGCAGAAATGCAGGCGCAGCTCGACTCTTACTTCGATAAGGACCCGGAGTTCTCCTCAGAAGCCGAGGCGCAGCAATGGGCCGCTACCCAGAGCCTCGCAGCGTCCCACGCCGAGATTGACCGCCAGTACGCAGAGAAGCGCAAGCAGGAGCAATACGCCACCCCCACAGGCGCGCTGTATGACTCCTATGGACGTCTCCAATCCAGTATGGATGACGACACCATCATCGAGATTGCAGGCACCACCATGAGGCTTGGAGACGCTAAGACAGCGGGTCTGGTCGATGGAGAGGGCTTCTACTCCAATGATGGAGAGGAGACAGAAGACGACGCAGAGGAGCGTCAGGAAAGCCAGCAGTTGCACGGGCAGTTACAACTGGCTGAGACTCTGGTCGGGGCCGAGGCTCTCGAGCGCTGCTGGGAAGATGACCCGGAAGCAATCGAGGCGCTCTCCCTGAAGGCGGGCTGCAGCACCCGCGATACAGTGGAGATGCTGAACGATGCCGTAGACCGTGGAATGGATGAACTGGAAGGACTTATGTCTCACCACTTACCAGGCTACGACATCGACAAGGTTCTGGAGGCGGCGACCAGTAACGCCACAGGAGCGGCAGAGGTACGCCGTGCGGCTGTGGGTCTGGCTCGAGGCAATGGCCGGGCGTTTGCGCAGATGATCCAGCGCTACGCGAAGGACTACGGCTTCCGGTTGCGGTAAGCACAAATGAAAAAGGGGCGGCCCGGAGAATGACGTTTTGTCAGACTTCGAGTCGCCCCTTTTTTTGCTTGCTAACAGGGTAACAAGCTGGGTAACATTTTTGATTCCGAGTCCTCTGCAGGCCGCATGAACTCTAGCTTTCAAATAATGGCGGTGGGGCAGGGATTCGAACCCTGGGACCTGTTACAGTCAACGGTTTTCAAGACCGCCGCTTTCGACCACTCAGCCACCCCACCAATTTGTCCGGCGCATTATACCGGGCTGTTTGCCCGGTACAAGGGCACGGAAAAATTTTTTAGCTAGTTCAATGGGTTAGCTGCATTTTTAAACAGCTAACCCAGTGAACATAGCCCGCGCGTTATCAGCCGGCGGCGGCTGAGTCGGCGTCGTTTTCCGCGGCTTCGGCCTTGTCGCCGCGGGCTACGCGCGGGTCGTTGGCCGGGCGCTGCAGGGCGCGCGGAGAGTGCTCGATGGCTGCGGGCTGGGCGGTGTCCAGCGGGCGCAATTCACCAAGCGAGCGCCGCTCGGTGACGATCTCCAGGCTTTCCAGCGGGCGCGGGTTGATACGCGGGTCGTTACTGGCGCGGGTCGGTTGGCCAGGTTCGCTGGCTACCACTGCCTTCGCTGCGGGCTCGGCGGTTTCTGCTGCGGCCTCTTCGGCCGTGGCTACTTCCGCTTTTTCCGCTACCGGAGCAGCCTGGGCTTCGGCAGCCGGAGCTTGCGGCTCCGCTTCCGCAGCCACTTCGACCTCAGCGCTTTCCTCTTGAGCAGCTTTCTGAGGTGCCTCTTCCGCAGGCTGTTCCGCTGCTGCCTCTGCTTCTGCCTGTGGCTTGGGCTCCTCGCTTGCGGCAGCCACTTTGGCTTCCGCAGCGGGCGCGGGTTCCGCTTGCGCTTGTGCCGGTTGCTGGGCGGGCGCTGCAGCTTTTTGCACCGCTTCCTCGGGCTTCTCGGCTTCTTCGGCCGAGGCCTTATCGGCTGCCGGCTTTTCCGCCGCTTGCGCGGTGTCGGAAGCTACGCTTGCTTTCGCCCAGGGATCCTCCGTTGGAGCCTCTGCCTGTTCAGCGGCAACCGGCTTGGCCGGGGCTTTTTCAGCGGCGGCCTTTTCAGTTGACGGCTGAGCCGGTTTGGCTTCCTCGGCGGTTTCCTGCTTGCGCTGAGGCGCTGCGGCAGGTTTTTCCGCGCGGCGCTTGGATTCCCGTTCCTGCTCGTCAATCGCTTCCGAGACCTCGCGGTTCATTTCGCGGGTCTGTTCGCGATCGGCACCGGATTCGCTCTCGGCTTCGCTACCGCCGCGGCGGCCGCGACGACGAGGCTGCGGGCGGCCACGCACATTGCTGGGGCGGCGAGCGGGACGCTGCTGTTCGCTCTCGGATTCTTCCCGGGTTTCCGCTACCGCGGTGTTATTGGTCTCGACTTCCTGCGCGGTCGCCTGCTGGCGCTCGCGGCGGTCACCGCCGCGACGGCGACGGCTGCGACGCTGGCCTTCGCGCTGCTGGTCGCGCTGGCTGTCCTGGCGGCGCTCGGAGGTGTCTGCGGCTGCAGTTTCTTCCTGGCGCTTCTCGGAACGTTTGCCTTCCTTGCGCTCCTGACGCTGGTCATCGCGGCGGTTGCGGTTGTTGCGACCGCGACCACGGCCGCCACGCTGGCTGCGATTGCGCTGCTGGTAGTCCTTGCCGCGGCCCTTGGTTTTCTTGTGTTTCTTGCCGGACTTCTCGTCTTCACCGCCGAACAGGGCGGCGATGGCGCTGATCAGTTTGCTGAACAGGCCCGGTTTGGGTTTTTCCGCAGTCTTGCTGGCCTGTTTGGGCTTGGCCACCGGGGTCGGGGCCGGTGCGGTGTGTGCGATTTGCTGGACCGCAGGCTGGGAAGGCGCGCGCAATGGCTCTTCTTCTTTGTCTGCTGCGGTCTCATCGATAATGCTGCCGGAAATCTTGTAGGAAGTTTCCAGGGTGGCGGAATCGTCGTCACGCAGGCGCTGAACTTCAAAGTGCGGCGTTTCCAGGTCGGCGTTGGGCACAATCACCACACGGGTGTTGTTGCGGGACTCGATATTGGAAATTGCCTTGCGCTTTTCATTCAGCAGGTATGTGGCCACGTTGACCGGGGTGATTGCCCGGATTTCGGCGCTGCGCTCTTTCTTGGCTTCCTCTTCCACCAAGCGCAGGATGGACAGCGCCAGGGATTTGGTGCCGCGAATGGTGCCCTGGCCGCTACAGCGCGGGCATACGCGGAATGTGGTTTCGCCGAGTGACGGACGCAGGCGCTGACGGGACATTTCCAGCAGGCCGAAGCGGGAAATGCGGCCGACCTGTACCCGGGCGCGGTCCATGCCAAGTGCCTTTTCCATGCGCTTTTCCACTTCGCGCTGGTTGGACTTGTTCTGCATGTCGATAAAGTCGATGACCACCAGGCCGCCCATGTCGCGCAGGCGCAGCTGGCGGGCGATCTCGTCGGCCGCTTCCAGGTTGATGTTGCGGGCAGTCTCCTCGATGTCACCACCCTTGGTGGCGCGGGAGGAGTTGATATCGATGGAAATCAGGGCCTCGGTTACGTCGATGACGATGGAGCCGCCGGAAGGCAGCTTCACTTCGCGCTCGAATGCGGTTTCGATCTGGCTTTCGATCTGGTAACGGTTGAAGAGCGGGATGGCGTCTTCGTAGTACTTCACCTTGTTGGCGTAGTTCGGCATCACCTGGCGGGCAAACTCTGCCGCCAGCTGGTAGGCGCCCTGGTCGTCGACGATGACTTCACCAATGTCGTCGCGCATGTAGTCGCGGATAGCGCGGATGATGACGTTGCTTTCCTGGAACAGGAAGTGGGGCGCTTTTGAGTCGTCGGCTTCTTTCTTGATCGCGGTCCACAGCTGCAGCAGGTAGTTGAGGTCCCACTGCAGTTCTTCACCGCTGCGGCCAACGCCGGCGGTGCGCACGATGATGCCCATGCCGGAGGGCACTTCTACCCCAGACAGCGCATCGCGCAGCTGGCTGCGCTCGTCGCCTTCGATGCGACGGGAGATGCCGCCGGCGCGGGGGTTGTTTGGCATCAGCACCAGGTAGCGACCGGCGAGGCTGATAAAGGTGGTGAGAGCGGCGCCTTTGTTGCCGCGCTCTTCTTTATCGACCTGCACGATGACTTCCATACCTTCCTTGACCACATCCTTGATCTTGATGCGACCTTCGAGCTCTTTGGGCTGCTTGAGGAAGTATTCCCGGGAAATTTCTTTCAGGGGCAGGAAGCCGTGGCGCTCGGCACCATAGTCAACGAATGCGGCTTCGAGGGAGGGTTCTACGCGGGTGATCTTGCCCTTGTAGATATTGGCTTTTTTCTGCTCGCGTGTGCGATTTTCGATATCGAGGTCGTACAGCCATTGGCCATCGACCAGCGCAACACGCAGCTCTTCCGGCTGGGTTGCATTGATGAGCATTCTCTTCATGCGATCGTCTTTTCCTTGCGTTGCGCGAAGGGTAGGGCGTCGCTGAAGCTCGCAGGCTTGTCGTAATTGCGACCGAGACTTGGTAGTCATCGGTGGCGCAGGGGTCTTGCCGCAGAATATTCAGCCACTGGATGGCTGGCACTGCCGGCATGTACCGCTGCTGTAACTCCAAATGCCGAATTCTGGTTGCGGCATTCTTTTCCTGTCGGGTCTTTACATTGCCGGCTTGCCGGCTGTGGACCTGACTGCCACCGGGATTTCTGGGTGGCATGGGTTACACCTCTCATCACTCTGGGGCCGGCTCGTGGCTGGGCCAGTGTGTGTCTTGTTACCGGGGCGCCTTTGGCGCTTGTTTCCCGGGGCCAGTGCGGTCGCTGGCGGCAAATTCGCAGAGTGGGGTGTAACTATTCGAGTCTGTTTCAAGCGCTGCGGGCTTCAGCCCGTCTTACCTTCGCAAAATTCCCGCCTTGCGGGGTTAGGTCGGCGAGAGGGATCTTTTGGGCTGCCGCGGGGATTTGCCCTCAGCGTGCAATGCCTCTGATCTGGTCTCGCCGACAGAGTTTTGTGGATGACGCGGCCATTCCGCGCACCTGCCGATTGGCGGTATTTTCTCGAGAACGGCACCTGAGGTTTTTTATATAGCAGAAAAACCGTGCACCGCCGAAAACCAGCCCCAATACAGGCCGGCCGAATATATCACGTGCGAATAGTCCGCAGCAACGAAATGCGCTTCAATTGCTCTGTCGGTGTCGCTATCATGCGCCCCATGCGAAGTAACCCCCCCAATAAATCGTCCAAGTCGCGCTCTCCCCAGGTCGCTCCCGCTGCTGAATCCGGCGGTGGGACCAGCTCCGGGGTGCAGTTCCTTACCGTGCCTGAAGAACTGGCTGGTCAGAGAATCGACAATTTTCTGCAGGCCCGGCTCAAAGGCGTGCCCCGTTCGCGTATTTACCGGATCCTGCGCAAGGGTGAGGTGCGGGTCAACAAGGGGCGGGTGAAGGCCGAATACCGCCTGCGCGGCGGCGATCAGGTGCGCGTGCCGCCGATTCGGGTCTCCGAGGCTCCGGACTTGCCGGTCGCCGGCGAGCAGCTCCGCCGTGTGCTCGAGGATGCCATACTGTTTGATGAAGGCGGCCTGATGGTGGTCAACAAGCCCGCCGGATTGGCGGTGCACGGCGGCAGCGGTGTGCGCCTTGGGCTGATCGAGGCGCTGCGACAGATGTATCCCAAGAGTCCCTTTATCGAGCTGGTGCATCGCCTTGACCGCGATACCAGTGGCGCGATATTGGTGGCGCGCAAGCGCTCGGTGCTGCTGCATGTGCAGTCAGAGTTGCGGGCGGGGCGTATGGGCAAGTCCTACCTCGCGCTGGCCAGTGGCAAGTGGCCGCGGGCGCAGAAGCTGGTGGAGGCCCCGCTGCGCAAGAATACCCTGAAAAGCGGAGAACGCATTGTCACCGTGGATGGTGAGGGCAAGCCTTCGCGTACGCGCTTCCAGGTAGTGGAGCGCTTCCCCGGGGCGACCCTGGTAGCGGCGGAGCCGATCACCGGGCGCACGCACCAGATTCGGGTGCACGCGCAATTTGTGGGCTGCCCCCTGGCCGGCGACAGCAAGTACACCCCGGATGACGTGAATGCCAGTTTTAAGGAGAAGGGGTTGAAGCGCCTGTTTCTGCATTCGGCAGAGGTGCGCTGTACGCTGCCGGATGGCCGCGCCGTAGCGGTCAAGGCACCGCTGCCGGGGGAGCTTGAGTCGGTGCTGCAGCGCCTGCGTGCGCTTTAGTCCGCGCGCGAGTTGGTCCCTGGGTCTGTTTATAGTCGGGAGTGATATAGATGCTGGTGATACTGGACTGGGACGGCACGGTTTGTAATTCGGAGTCGCGCATCATCGCGTGCATGCAGCGCGCATCCGAGCGGGTGGGGTTGCCGGTGCTTGCCCCCGAGGCGATTGGCAACATCATTGGGCTCGGACTGCCGGAAGCCGTGGCGACCCTGTTTCCCGAGGCAAACAGCGAGCAGCGCCAACACCTGCGGGATTTCTACTCCGAGGAGTGGCTCGCCGCCCGCGCGGAGCCGTTGCCGCTGTTTGATGGTGTGCTGGGTACGCTGGACAAGCTGCTCGGGGCGGGGCATCAGCTTGCGGTAGCGACGGGCAAGAGTCGCCGCGGGCTCGAGCGCGAGTTTGAGGAGCACGGCCTTCGCCATCTGTTCGCGGTCAGTCGCTGCGCAGACGAGACCGCATCCAAACCCGATCCGCGCATGTTGACCGAAATCCTGGCGGAGACCGGTTGTCCGCTGGCGGAGTCTGTGATGGTGGGGGATACGGAGTACGATCTCAATATGGCGGCCGCAGCGCAGATGGCGAGTATCGGCGTCAGTTACGGTGTGCACAGTCGAGAGCGACTGCACGCCTGTCGCCCACACAAGATTATCGATCACTTCTCCGAGTTGCTGGAGTGGCCGCCTCTCGTTGCATGACGGATGCGAGGGTGTGAAAGGCGTCAGTGGTGTGGTGTTCTGCCTGCTGGTTCAGGATTGCGACGGGTCGAGTGGGCTGATGTCGAATTGGGCCAGCATGGAAATAAGTCGAATTAGTGGGAGCCCAATCAGGATATTTGGGTCGGATCCTTCCATTTTTTCGAATAGAGCAATCCCAAGGCCCTCCGCTTTAAACGAACCTGCACAGTCCAGCGGATTGTCGAGCTCGATATAGCGGGCGATTTCCCGGTTCGAGAGCGCGCGAAAGTAGACCGAGTATCGCTCGCATTCAGTGACCTGGAAGCCGGTTTTGGTGTCATAAATGCTGAGCCCGGTGTGGAAGTGCACAGCTTTGCCGGCGCAGAATTGCAGTTGTTCCCTCGCCTTTGCGGCGCTGCCGGGTTTGCCCAGCAGCCTGCCGTCGCACTCCGCGACCTGGTCGGAGCCAATGATCAGGCTGTCGGGAAACTGCTTGCGCAGTGCCGCGGCTTTCTCTGTCGCCAGCCGCCGGGCCAGGGCTTCCGCATCCTCTCCGGGCAATGCTTCTTCATTTATATGAGGTGCGGCGCATTCGAAGGGGACTGTCAGGCGCTCCAGGAGGGCGCGGCGGTAGCTGGAGCTGGAGGCTAGAATCAGGTTGCGCATCGGGTAGATCGGGCTCGCTTCCGGTTTCGGGGAGGGGGTGTGGCACCCCGGTTTTCCGGGACGATGTTGCGCCGGTGGAATTGTTTTGACAAGGCTCAGGTGAGTCCATAGAATTGCGCGCTTATGTCGACACCCCCCGTGAAAACTGCGCTCCCGCGCCGCATAGATGCAAGAAAGCTGGTGCAGCGCGAGCAGCAACTGAGCGGTACCGTGCCGTTGGATTCTCTGCCGCGGCTGGCATCATCAGTTGAATCGGTAGTCGGTGAGGTTCAGGCCGAACTCGCGTTTGGTCGCGACCTTCAGCGCAACCAGATGGCCGATGGCCAGCTGCAGCTGGAGGTCGAGCTGCTATGCCAGCGTTGCCTCAAGCCGGTGACCGAGCACATCGAAGCGGAGTTCAGCTGGGGCTTTGTGTGGTCTGAAGAGCAGGGCAAGAATCTGCCCAAATCTCTGGACCCGGTGATACAGGATGGCGATGAGCTGGATCTGTATCAGGTGTTGGAGGATGAGATTTTGCTCAATCTGCCGATGGTAGCGTTTCACCAGGAAGAATGCGTCTCGCGGGACAAGTTCCACCACGGGGAAGCGGAAGCCGAAGCGGATGAGCAACAGGAAAACCCCTTTAAAGTACTGGAACAGTTGAAGGGTTCGTCAAACAAGTCTTGAGGCTGTTTGAAGGGTTTGGGCTCGCCGGTAGGCGCCCCGGTTCCGGTGTTAACTGTTAGTTATGTTTAGGAGCACCAAATGGCTGTTCAGCAGAACAAGAAAACCCGTTCTCGTCGTGGCATGCGTCGTTCTCACGATGCCCTGAGCGGACCGACTCTGTCCGTAGATCCGACCACCGGTGAGAAGCACCACCGTCACCATGTGACCAAAGACGGTTTCTACCGTGGTCGCAAGGTCGTGGAAGTTGGCGGCGACTCTTCCGAAGAAGAGTAAGCTTTGTCCAGCCAATTACGATTGGCCGTGGATGCGATGGGCGGGGACTTAGGTCCCCGCTCTGTCGTTCCGGCCTGCTCCAGATTTCTTGTCCGATACCCTCAAGTCGAGCTGAAAATTTTCGGCCCGCGCTCCCAGCTACAATCCCTTCTGGTCAAAGAGCCTCCCGCAATCCGCGAGCGCATGAGCGTGGTCCACTGCGAGCAGGTTGTTACTCAGCAATGTAATCCCGTTCACGCCTTGCGTCGCATGCGCGAATCCTCCATGGCGCGCGCTCTGCAGTCGGTGTCCGATGGTGAGTGCCAGGCTATGGTGACTTCGGGCAATACGGGGGCGCTGCTGGCGCTGGGGCGCAGTATTCTCGGTACTGTGCCTGGGGTGCGCAGGCCGGCCTTGGGTAAGTCCATTCCCGCTGC
>NZ_CAJXKH010000004.1 GCF_913055755.1 uncultured Microbulbifer sp. | reverse complement strand
ACACCCTGTTCATCTGGCAGGTGGCGGTGGCAGAGCAGGGCCGCGGACTGGGCCTCGCCGGCCGCATGCTGCGCGAGATTCTCGCTCGCCCCGCCTGTGCCGAGGTGCGCTATCTCGAAACCACCATCACCCCGGACAACGCCGCGTCCTGGGCACTGTTCCGCAGCCTGGCGCGCAAGCTGGACGCGAACTGTGTCGACACGGTGATGTTCGACCGCGAGCGCCACTTCAAGGGCCGGCACGACAGCGAGATGCTGCTGCGCATCGGGCCGTTTGCTGCGGGTGCCGCTGGCTGAGCGGGTAATCCGCTCTGTGAATTGTTTTCTGTTTTTCCGTTTTCCATGTTTTAACCAACCACTCAAAAAGGGTTGTCACAATGAAAGTTTTTGACGAAATCGAATCTGAAGTAATGAGCTACGCCCGCGCTTTCCCGCGGGTTTTTAACAAGGCCCAGGGCGAGTACCTGTACGACGAGGAAGGCAACCAGTACCTGGACTTCCTCGCCGGTGCCGGCACCCTGAACTACGGCCACAACAACCCGATCTTCAAGAAGGCGCTGCTGGAGTACATCGAGCAGGACGGCATCACTCACGGCCTGGACCTGCACACCAAGGCCAAACGCGAGTTTCTGGAGTCCTTCTACGAGCACATCCTGAAGCCCCGCGACATGAGCTACGTCATGCAGTTCACCGGTCCTACCGGTACCAACGCGGTGGAAGCGGCGCTGAAGATCGCGCGCAAGTACAAAGGTCGCGAGAACGTGATCTCTTTCACCAACGGTTTCCACGGCTGTAGCCTGGGCGCCCTGTCTGCCACCGGTAATTCCCACCACCGCGGTGCCGCGGGCGTGAGCATGAGCAGTGTTGCGCGCATGCCGTACGACGGTTACCTGGGTGACGATATCGATACCACTGCCTACCTGGACAAGGTGCTGTCCGATTCTTCCAGCGGTATCGACCACCCGGCAGCGGTGCTGGTGGAAACCGTACAGGGCGAAGGCGGTATCAACGCCGCCAGTTTCGAGTGGCTGCGCAACCTGCAGGACGTGTGCCGGAAGCACGATGTGCTGCTGATCGTCGATGACATCCAGGCGGGCTGTGGCCGTACCGGCAGCTACTTCAGCTTTGAAGAAGCGGGTATCGAGCCGGACATCGTGACCCTGTCCAAGTCCCTCAGCGGTTACGGCCTGCCGTTTGCGGTAGTGCTGATGAAGCCGGAGCTGGACCAGTGGAAGCCCGGTGAGCACAACGGCACTTTCCGCGGCAACAACCTGGCGTTTGTTACCGCCAAGGCGGCCATCGACCACTTCTGGAGCGACGACAAGTTCGCCAAGGAAGTGCAGCGCAAGGGTGACTACATCGAGCAGCGCCTGCAGAAGATCGTCGACAAATACGGCGACGGCAACATGACCACCCGCGGTCGCGGCATGTTCCGCGGTCTAAACTGTGTGAGTGGGGAATTGGCCGACAAGATCACCAGCGAAGCCTTCCGCAATGGCCTGGTCATCGAAACCAGCGGTGCGGACGACCATGTCGTCAAAACCCTGTGCCCGCTGACCATTAGCGACGAAAACCTCACCAAAGCGCTGGATATTGTGGAAGCCGCGGTCGCCAAGGTGCTGAAAGGGGAAGAAGTGCCGGAAGAGCACGATTTCTTTGCCGACGATGCCGAGCAGGAAAGCTCCCTCGCCGGCGCAGCCTGATCGCATTGCCTCGATTGCGCAGCGGCCCGAATGCGGGCCGTTGCCAGTCGAAGCCTTACCAAGACCTGAGTTGAAATAGCGAAAGTAGAAAGAGTTACCAATGATCGTAAGAAAACTGCAAGAAGCCGAAAAATCCGACCGTCGTATTGTTTCCGAGGGCTGGGAGAGCACCCGTCTGGCACTGAAAAACGACAATATGGGCTTTTCTTTCCATATCACCACCATTTACGAGGGGGCTGAGCTGCACCTGCACTACCAGAACCACCTGGAATCCGTTTACTGTATTTCCGGTGAAGGTTCCGTGATGGCGGAGTCCGATGGTGTGGTGCACGAAATCACTCCGGGAACCATCTACCTGCTGGACAAGCACGACAAGCACGTGCTCAAGGGCAAGACCGAAATGAAAATGGCCTGTGTTTTCAACCCGCCGCTGCACGGCAAGGAAGTACACAACGCGGAAGGCGCTTACGAGCTGGA
The DNA here is from genome assembly GCF_913055755.1 of uncultured Microbulbifer sp. Lineage (GTDB taxonomy): Bacteria > Pseudomonadota > Gammaproteobacteria > Pseudomonadales > Cellvibrionaceae > Microbulbifer. The sequence continues at coordinate 94,745 of NZ_CAJXKH010000004.1, read as the reverse complement.
CGCAGAAGAGGTGCAGGACGAAAAATAAGCCGGCCATGTACAACAAGGCAGCAGAGTTCTGGGGTACCAGTCGCGCGTATTTTGCCGGTACCTCGCACCTGAAACTCGAATACGGTCAACGCAAGGATCCCATGAAAGCACATACGGTAGAGAAAATCGGCGGTACGTCCATGAGCGACTACCGCGCGGTACGCGACAACATCATTCTGAAAAACGGCAGGGCGAAAACGGAAGGGTTGTACCAGCGTGTTTTCGTGGTGTCTGCATACGGCGGTATCACCGACATGCTGCTGGAACACAAGAAATCCGGCCGTCCCGGCGTGTTTGCCCTGTTTGCCGGCGCCGATGACGATCGCGAGTGGTCCGATGCGGTAGAGGGCCTGCGCACGCGCATGGAAGAGATCAACGCCGAGCTGTTCACCGACCAGGTGATGCTGGCCAAGGCCAACCGTTTTATCGGCGAGCGCCTGGACGACGCCGCCAACTGCCTGGGAGACCTGGAACGGGTCTGCCAGCACGGTCACTTCGCCCTGGAAGGGCATCTCGATGTGGTCAGTGAAATGCTCGCCAGCCTGGGGGAAGCCCACAGCGCCTGGAACACCGTGCAGCTGCTGAAGCAGGAAGGGATCAACGCGCGCTTTGTCGATCTGACCGGCTGGCGCGACGGTGAGCACAAGACCCTGGACCAGCGTATCGAGAGCGCGTTCAGCGGTGTGGACATGAGCAGTGAGCTGCCCATTGCCACCGGCTATGCGCACACTGCCGACGGCCTGATGAAAACCTTCGCCCGCGGCTACAGCGAGATGACCTTCAGTCGTATCGCGGTACTGACCGGTGCCAGCGAAGCCATCATCCACAAGGAGTATCACCTCAGCAGTGCGGACCCGCGCCTTGTCGGCGAGGAGCAGGCGGTGCCCATCGGCCGCACCAACTACGACGTCGCCGACCAGCTGGCGAACCTGGGTATGGAAGCCATCCACCCCCGCGCCGCCAAGGGCCTGCGCCAGCAGGAAATTCCGCTGCGGGTGATGAACACCTTCGAGCCGGAACACCGGGGCACCCTGGTAACCGGCGACTACGTCAGCGAAACCCCGCGGGTGGAAATCATCGCCGGTCGCAAGAGTATTTACGCCGTTGAATGTTTTGACCAGGACATGATGGGTAGCATGACCGGTTACGATCGCGCGATTAATGAAATCATCGCGCGCTTCAAGGGAATCGTGGTGACCAAGGACACCAATGCCAACACCATCACCCACTACCTGGGCAACAACCTGAAAACCGTCAAGCGGATCAAGAGCGCGATCAACGAGCGCTTCCCGGATTGCGATATCCAGGTGCGCAAGGTGGCGGTGGTCTCGGCCATCGGCAGTGATATGAAAACCTCGGGCATGCTGTCCCGTGCGGTTGGCTCCCTGGCGGAATCGGATATCAGCATCCTCGCGGTGCACCAGTCCATGCGCCAGGTGGACATGCAGTTTGTGGTCGATGAAAGCGACTACGAAAGTGCAGTGAAAAGCCTGCACGAGGCACTGGTAGAGGTGCACGATCACGGGGACGCTATATGCGCGGCCTGATCGGGTCACCTTTCAAAACAGCGCCGTCAGCTTTGCTGGCGGCGCTGTTTTTGTTGTTGCCGCTGGTAATTTCTTCCGCGGCCACGGCCCAGGAGGAGCAGGAGCCGTCCGCGGTCGAGTCAGAAGTGGCCCAGGGCAAAGCGGAAGCTGCGGTAAACCAGTTGAAGGAGCCGCTGTATTCGCCGTTTATCGAGCGCTATGTGCTCGACGAGTTGAAGCAGCTGCGCACGGATATGGCGGCGCAGAATGTGCAGCTGACGGAAAAGATCGTCGACCGCCAGCTCAGTGCCGCGGACAAGGCGATTACCTACGCCACCGATACCGTCACCTACTTTTTCTATCTTATTGCCGGGTTCAGCTCACTGTTGTTGATTCTCGGCTGGACCTCACTGCGGGACGTGAAGGAAAAGGTCCACAGCCTCGCGAACGAGGAAATCTCCAAGCTGGTGGAGCAGTACGAGGCGCGCCTGCGCAGTATCGAAGAGCAGCTGTCGGAGAAGACCCAGCACATCGAACACAACCGCGACGAAATTGAACTCACCCAGGAAATTCACTCCCTGTGGTTGCGCGCCGGTCGCGAGCAGACCCCCGTTGGCAAAATTGCCGTATACGACCAGATCCTGGAATTGCGCAAGGACGATGGCGAAGCGCTTACCTACAAGGCGGACGCGGTACTGGAGCTGGACGAGCCCCAGTGGGCGATCAACCTCTGCCTGCAGGCGCTGCAGATTGACAGCCAGAACGGCAATGCCTTTTACCAGCTGGCCTGTGCTTACGCCTACCTGGAGCAGTGGGAGGAGTCTCTCGATTACCTGCGTAAAGCGCTGGATATTTCCACGGCCTATCGCGACGAGGCCCTGGAGGATTCTGCCTTCGACGGGCTGTATGAAATGCCGGAGTTTATCGCCCTGATGGGGATCCAGTCCGAGCAAGCCGGCGGTGGAAAGGAGGCCAGCTGAACCTTTCGCCGGACAAGAATTGCAAGAATAACCAATAAATCAATACCAAAAGGGGAGAACGCCGTGCTGATTAGTTTCCTGTTTTTTCTGGCTATGTTTGCGGCGGTGGGCATCAGCTCTTACCGCAAAAGCCGCGGCACCAAAAAGGATTATTACCTGGCAAGCCAGGACGTGTCGCCGATGCTGGTGGGGCTGTCTGCGGTTGCCACCAATAACAGCGGTTACATGTTTATCGGTGTGATCGGCTACACCTATGCCACCGGGCTCGCCTCCATCTGGCTGATGCTGGGGTGGATCCTGGGGGATTTTCTCGGTTCCCTGTGGATTCACAAATCACTGCGGGATGCGGCCAAGCGCACCGGTGAGGCCAGTTACGCCGGAGTCCTCGCCAGTTGGAGCGGCACCCGCTTCGGCGCCTGGCAAAAAATTGCCGGCATCCTCTCTCTCCTGTTTCTGCTTGCTTACGCCAGTGCGCAGCTGGTTGCGGGCAGCAAGGCTTTGTACGTGGTGCTGGACCTGCCGATCTGGAGCGGGGCGGTCATTGGCGGCGTGATCGTCGCGGCCTATTGCCTCGCCGGTGGTATCCGCGCGTCCATCTGGACCGACGCCGCGCAGTCGCTGGTGATGGTGGTGGCCATGGGGCTGTTGCTGTACGTGGCAGTGCAGTCCGTCGGTGGCTTCGCTGCGGCCTGGCAACAGATGGGGGAAGTGGAAGGCTTCCTGAGCTGGTACCCCCAGGACTTGTTGCTGCCTGGGGTGGCCGGCGGTGTGGTGTTCGCCCTGAGCTGGTTGTTTGCGGGGATTTCCGTGGTGGGCCAGCCCCATGTGATGGTGCGCTTTATGGCGCTGGACGATGTGGGCCGCATGGTGCAGGCGCGCTGCTGGTACTACCTGTGGTTCACCATTTTCTATTTTATGGCCACCGGCGTGGGCATGCTGTCCCGAATCCTGCTGTCGGACCCGGGCAGTTTTGACGCGGAACTGGCGCTGCCGATGATGGCAATGGAATTGCTGTCGCCGGTGTTTGTGGGGCTGATTCTGGCCGGTATTTTTGCCGCGACCATGTCCACAGCGGATTCCCTGGTATTGAGTTGCTCGGCGGCGCTGACCCACGACCTGCTACCGAAGCGCATCGAGAACACCCGCGAGCTGAAAATTGCCACGCTGGTGATTACCACCGCGGCGGTAGCTTGGGCGCTGCTGAACAAGCAGAGTGTATTCAGCCTGGTGGTGATGTCCTGGTCGGCGCTGGCTTCGGCGTTTGCACCGCTGCTGATGGTACTGGCTGCCGGTGGCCGCCCGTCGCAGAGGCTGGCGATCACCATGAGCGCGCTGGGGCTGTTGACCGCACTGATCTGGCGCTGGGTCGGCTGGCATGCCCATGTCTACGAGGGCATGCCGGGGATCCTGATGGGGCTGGTGGTGTTTGCCGCAGGCCGCTGGCTGGTGCGAGAGCCCGCCGGGCGCGCGGTAAACGCCTGAAGTGCAGAGAGCATCCTGTGAGCCAAGCGCTGCCGCTGAGACCCTGTTGGTGTTGATATAGCACGCAATGGCTCAGCCAGTCGTGCAAGCGGATATCTATGGTAAGCTCAATTTTTACACCATTTGCCTAATGGGCTTACCAAGATAACAAGGAGGTGTGGGATGGCTGATGAGCAGGCATCCCGGGTGGGGGGCACCCTTTTCGGTAGCTTCTTTTTCCTGATGGGGTTTGGTTTCTTTACCGGCTTTGTCGGATTGACGCTGATCGACCGCATTGACATGCGCGATTGGTTGCCGATAGAGGTGAAGATTCTCTCGACCGAGTTGGAGACGCACCGCGATAGCGACGGTGCTACTACGTATAAAGCCAGAGCCAATTATCAATACCACTACAACGGCCGCGTTTACCGCGGAAACCGAGTGAGTGTTCATAAGGGCTCGGACAATATCGGTAGTTACCAGCAGAATATGTACCACCGCCTCTACAGGGCAAAACAGCAGGGGCTTGCCGTCACCGGTTGGGTGGATCCGGACCATCCGCGCGAGTCGGTGCTCGATCGGGAGCTGCGCTGGATGATGGTGGCGTTTCCCTCCATGCTGTGTTCAGTTTTCATGATTATCGGTGCCGGTATTATCTATTTGACCTGGCGGAAGGAGGTGAAACCGAATCCCGAGGTCGAGAAAAATACGCCCTGGCTGGCCCGGCCCGAATGGTCCCCCGAAGGTATCTATTCCAACAACCGCTTGATGGTGGGCGGTGCGTGGTTTATCGCCTTGGCGGTGAACACGATCAGTTTACCGTGTCTTTATATCGGGGTGGATTATCTGACCAGGGGCAAGTATGCCGGTCTGTTGATGCTCGTGTTTGGTGGTGTCGGTGTCTATGTCTTGTACCGGGCGATCAAAAAGACCTTCGAGCACCGCCGCTACGGCAGGGTGCCCGTAGTCCTCAGCCCTTTTCCGGGCGAAATTGGCGGCCAGGTGAGTGGTTATTTGCAGTTTCCCAGTTCGCTCGATGCGAGGTCGGATTTCCGCGTGACTTTGCAGCAGATGCAAACGGAAACCAGGCGCTCTGGCAATAAGGTCAGCGTTTCAAACACCAGTCTGTGGGAACTGGGCAGCACCGGAAGACTGAAGCGCAGTGCGCGCGGATCCCGGATACATTTTGCTTTCGAGGTTCCCGACGCCATGCCGCCGTCCAGAACCCGTGTGGGTAACGGCTATTGGTGGAACCTGGAAGTAAAAGGTAAAGCGCCGGGAGTGGACTTTAGCAGGAGCTACGAGATCCCGGTATTCAAGACCGGCGTGCCGGCACCGGCTACTGCCCGGACTGGTGTTGAAATCACAAAAGCCGAAACCGATTTTACCGAGCAGCTGGAAGCGATGCTCGATATTGAGCAAAGCGCCAATGGTGTCTCGATAAGACAGGCGCCGGGGAAGCAGGCGCTCGCCTGGCCGCTCGCACTTTTTGGGGTGCTGTTTGGCGGCATCGGTATCGGTATCGGCTTTACGGAAGCGCCGTTACTCTTTCCGATTGTTTTCACCGCATTTGGATTACTGTTTGCCCTGATCGGTATCAACCTGTTGATTACCGGGTACGAAACGCTGATTGGCCGAGACCGTGTCGTGCACCGAGTCTTTCGGCGCGACAGGCAAAAGAGTCAAACTATCTGGCCGCGTAAGGACTTGCGCGGATTGTGTTTGCGCAAGAGTGGTTCCGGCGCCAGCGGGGGCAAGACAACGGAGTATTTCGATCTGCTGCTACAGAATAACAGCGGCGAAACGTTGAATGTCAGTTGCAGTATCGCCGGTCGTCTGCCGGCACAGCAGCTGCTGGAGAGTGTCGGTCTGCTGACCGGGCTCGATACTCTGGATGAATACAAGAGCAGAGTACAGTTGAAAAAAGAGCAGATGCAGTTCTGACGGCCCTGATGTCGCCAATTTCGGCGCGGACGCTAGGGCCTGATGTGCAATACTGGACTCTGAGCGCATAAAAAACCCGGCAAGTTGCCGGGTTTTTTTGTTTTCGGTGAAAGTGTCAGAAATTACTGACGAATGCCTTCCACGTCCAGGATCATCTCAACGGTCTGGGAGGCGGGGCCCAGGTCGTAGTCGATACCGAAATCCTTCAGTTTGAATTCGGTGGTGCCGGTGAAGCCCTGACGGTAGCCGCCCCAGGGATCCTTGCCGCCGCCGATTTCGGTCACGTCGATGCTGATCGGCTTGGTGACGCCGTGCAGGGTCAGGTCGCCCTTGAGAACTGCCTTGCCATCGCCATTGGGTTCAAAGCTGGTGCTATTGAAGGTGGCGGTGGGGAATTTGTCCACATTGAGGAAGTCCTTGCCGCGCAGGTGCTTGTCGCGCTCGGCGTGGTTGCTGTTCAGGCTGGTGGTGTCCACGGTTACCTGTACGGAAGAGGCTTCCGGCTTGCTTTCGTCATAGACAAAGTTACCGTCAAACTTGTCGAAGCGGCCGTAGAGCCAGCTGTAGCCCAGGTGCTTGATGCGGAACTGGACAAAGGCGTGGGCACCCTTGGTATCGAACTTGTATTCGGCGGCCTGGGCGCTGGCGCCAATCAGGGTGGCAAACAGCAGAACTGCGAGTTTTCTCATGGTGTTTTCCTTCGGTGGTCCTTGAGTTGGTCGATGGATGGTCAGTGAATAAACGGTGAAGGTTAATAATTTTTCCGGGGTGCAAGCCCGAGCATTTTGCGCAGGGTGCCGTCGCGGTTGATAAAGTGGTGCTTGAGTGCTGCCAGCCCGTGCAGGGCTACCAGCCCCATCAGGGTCCACGCCAGCCATTTGTGTACGGCGCCGGCAATATCTTCCTGGTTTTCCAGCCCCTGAAGCGTCGCCGGTACACTGAACCAGTTGAACACTTCGATGGCGCGGCCATCGGCGGTGGAAATCAGATAGCCGGTGATACAGATGGCCAGTAACAGTCCGTACAGCAACCAGTGTGCTGCGCTCGCGGCCTGTTGCTGCCAGCGCGGTGCGGGCTCCGGTGCGGGTGTCTGGTTGAACCAGCGCCACAGCAGGCGGGCGACCAGCAGTACCAGCAGCAGTATGCCCACGGCCTTGTGGATATCCGGGCCCTGGCGGTACCAGGGGTCGTAATAGGACAGGCCGCGCATCCACCAGCCGAGGGCAAACATGCCGATGATTGCCGGTGCCATCAGCCAGTGAAACGCGACGGCTACCCAGCCGTAGTGACTGTCGTTGTTGCGGGTCTGCACGAATGGATCTCTCTACTGGATTTGAATTCCGAGGCCTGCATTATAAAAATTTTGCCGCTGCAGAAAATTGAAAAAAACGGGTGTTATTTTTCGAAAAAATCGCAGAACTGCCAATAGCGGCTGACTATCGACCGCGATAGGTTGCGTTAATTGATAAGACGAGGATTGCTAAAACGAGGGCGCAGGGAATTTCCTTCGTTACCGTCGGCGAAGCTGCTTTGCGGAAAACGCGATTCAGTGGTGGGACTGGTGCTGGCGCTCTGCGGCGTGCAGGACCCGCCCGAGTATGGCTGGATCGAGATGCGCGCGCTGGCTTAGTTGCCGGGTGAGCCAGGCGGTGTCGTGGCTCGCTTCGCCGGGGGCGCGGCCGTTTTCCAGGGCCAGCTGTTCCAGTTGCCAGATGACGTCCAGTAACAGTTGCGGCTCCAGTTCACGGCCTTCGTCCATCAGGAACAGGTCGCTTTCCAGGCGTTCCAGTTCGGAGCGTTTCAGCACCAGTTCTGAATAGTTGGGGTACCAGCGGCCGCTGTAGGGTTCGGGGCGCCGGTTGAGGTCGAAGGTGATTTTCAGCAGGTTGCCGTCGGCGTCCTGCAGTACCGGGGTGTCGTTTTCCTCGGCGGGCAGTGCGGGGCTCTGGCGCAGTATGCCGACGATCGCGTGCCAGTCGCTGCTGTTGTCCGGGCACACCCGCAGGGGTTGCTTCAGTTCTGCGCTGGGCCAGTCGGGTCTTTCCAGGTAGCGCAGTTTTTGCCCGGGGCGGTACCAGTAGAGGTCGAGTTTGCGGTCTTCGGCGAGGCGGGCGAGGTCGTCGCTGGTGAGGGGTTCTTCGGCGAGGGCGCTGAGGTGGTCCACGGCCTGCTGCACGCTGAGCCAGCGCCGCATATGGAAGGGTTTGCCGGTGGATTTGGTTGCGCTGTCGTTGCCCGCTGCCGCCATGTTCACTCCGCATCCTTGAGAGGAATTTCACCCATAAAGGTTAGCAGTTGGCGGTGAATTTTGTGGTGGGGAAAAAGGCGATAGTTGGGTAGGGAGGTGGCGATGCGGGGAACGGGGGGCGTGTAGTGGCGGCAGCGCTACCGGGGACAGCCTTGTGAGACACGCCGTGAACCCATCCATGGGGGCTCTGCACCGCCATCCATGGCGGTGAAGGTCTCACAAGGCTGTCCCCGGTATCACTGCCTTCTCGGATAGCTCGAAAACTTACAACCACCCTTTCTTCTTGAAATACAGATAGGGCGCCATACCCGCCATCAGCATCAGTCCCAGCGCCCAGGGGTAGCCCAGCAGCCACTGCAACTCGGGCATATGCTCGAAGTTCATGCCGTAGATACTGGCGACCATGGTGGGGGGCAGGAAAACGACCGCGGCGATGGAGAAGATTTTGATGATCTGGTTCTGTTCGATGTTGATAAAGCCCTGGGTGGAGTCCATCAGGAAGTTGATCTTTTCGAACAGGAAGGTGGTGTGGGACATCAGGGTGTCGATGTCGCGCAGGATGCCCCAGCAACTTTCGCGCAGCTCCGGGTCGTCTTTCAGGTGGCGCTGGAGGAAGGCGACGGAGCGCTGGGTGTCCATCAGGCACAGGCGGATTTTGCCGTTGGAGTCTTCGAGCTTGGCCAGGTGGTCGATGGCTTCTTCCAGTTCGGCGTCTTCATCTTCCAGTACCAGGTGGCTGACCTCTCCCAGTTTCAGGTAGTTGTCTTCCAGGGCGTCGGCGAGGTTTTCCACTTTCTGCTCGAACAGCAGGATCAGCAGTTCCTGTGCGCTGCCGGCTTCCACCTGGCCGCGGCGGGCGCGCATGCGCAGCAGGCGGAAGTCTGCCAGTTCGGCGTCGCGTACGGTGATCAGCCGCTGGGGCTGGAGGATGAAGGCGGCGGTGGCGGTGTTGTGGCGGCCCTCGCTCTGGGTGAGGTACAGGGAGTGCACGTGGATGCCGGCGGTATCCACGAAATAGCGCGCGGAAGATTCGATCTCTTCCACGTCTTCGGATTCGGGCAGTTCGGTGCGCAGCAGCTGCTCCAGCAGGTCGCGCTCGTCTTCCTCGGGGTCCTGCAGGTCGATCCAGGCGGAATCGGCCAAGTTCTGGCTACGGTAATCGCTGCCGGAATAGGTTTCTTTGATTTTGCCACGCTGGATTTCGAACAGTCTCAGCATTGCCGCTTCCTTGAAATGATAGTGCTGCGGCCATGTTCGCAATCTGCCCGTCACAAATCAATCGCCGCCAGCACCATCGGCACTGGCGGCGGCTGAGTGGGAGGCCGTGGCTCTGCGGTTACAGCCAGGTCGGCAGTTGCGCGCGGATTTCCTCCGAGTCGCAGGTGGCGAGGTTTTTGCGGGATTCCCCGGCGATGGTGGCGAGGGTCGGCGAGCTCATGGACAGCCGCAGGCTGCCGGCCATGGCCGGTTCGGCCACGATATAGAGTTTGTCAAAGCGACCCTGCTGGCGGCCGCGCTCGAGGGCGTGGGCGATATCGCGGGCGAATTTCTTTTCTCCCTGTTTGCGGGAATCCGTGTGCCAGCTCATGGCGTGGCGCCCCTGTCCCTGGCTGTCGAAGGCGCGGCCGGGGGAGTCGGAGACCAGCTCCTGCCTTTTCATCCGCCCTTCCGGGTACACCATGGTTTCGATTTCACGCAGGGCGCCTGCGCGATTTTCCGCTTCGAACAGGCGGGCTTGAGTATGGTTGGCTACCAGAACCCAGGATTTTGCCATGACCGTTCTCCTCTCGTTTTTCTCTGGCTCTACAGCCAAATATTAGGGCGCAGTGGTTGCAGTCCGTAGCTGTTAGGTGGGGCGGGCGGGTCACTATACTGGCAGTGAAATCGACAGATCCGGAGGTGTGTGATGAAAGTCGAACAAGCCATGCACCGGGGCGTGACCTGGTGTGCGCCGGATACGCCGCTGTGGAAGGTGGCGCAGTTGCTGCGGGACCACGATGTGGGTGCGATTCCGGTGGGGGAAAATGACCATCTTGTAGGTATGGTCACCGACCGGGATATCGTTTGCCGCGGTCTGGCACAGGGCGGCGATCTGCGGGAAATGACCGCCCAGGATGTGATGAGTGAAGGGATCGAATACTGCTATGCGGACGACAATATGCAGGAGGCGCTGTCGCATATGGAGAGCAAGGCAATTCGACGCCTGCCGGTCATCAACGGCGCCAAGCGTATGGTCGGCATACTGAGTATGGGGGATATCTCCCACGCGGTGAACGACAGCGACTGCCATGAATATGCGGCTGCGGTATCCGCCCATCACTGATTGCTGAATACGAATCCGGGCGGAGTGTGAGCGATACCTCGGTTCTGTAATCGGATTGCCACAAAAAATACATATGCTGCGGGCAGTTGAACCGAGACCGCCCGCACATTCATGCCATTACCTGTCGCCATTGCCCGAAGCCATTACGCTGTTGCCCTGTGCCTGCTGCTGGGAGCGGCGCTGGCGGTGTGCCTGTGGCTTGCGCAGCAGCGGATAGCGGCCCCGGCACTGAGTGACTACCACCTGTATGAGTGTCGCACTTTGCATACAGGCCGCACTGCACATACAGAAAGCCCCGCGGAGAGCCGGCCGGTGTTCCGGATGCTCAGTGTCACCTCCCTGTTTGCCCGCGACATTGCCGAAAGCCTCTGCGCTTCACCGGCGATCGCGCGGTACTACCGCAGTGTGCAGATCTCCTGGAAACCGCGCACCCAGCTCACCGCGGAAGCGCTGCTGAATGAGCAGTACGACCTGATCTGGAGTCGGGAAAACACCCTGCGCGGGCTGGTGCCCGAATTTACCAGCTACTACGACACCCTGTTGCGTATCCGCCACTACCAGGTGTACTGGTTCAGTCGCGGGGAAAAACCGGCGCTGACTGCGGAGTACCTGAAGGGGCGCCGCCTCGGCCTGCTTAACGACCGCCTCAGCCACACCCACTACCTGTTGCCACTCGAGTCCCTCAAGCGTGCGGGCGTCTCCATTGCCGACCAGCAGCTGGTGTATTTCGACGATGCCATGAGTCTGTTCGCGGCCTTCCAAAGTGGGGAGATCGACCTGATCAGCGGCGGCCTGTGGCTGGAGCAGGATCTGGACATGCCCCTGCAGCGCACGCTGATTTCCGACAACGCAATTGCGGCCGGACTGTTTATTCGCAAGCAGCGCGCGCAGGAAGTGGACTGCGAGATTATCCGCGCGATGCAGGCACTGGAGAACTTCTTCGCCGACGGCAGCGAAATGGATCTGGAGGGCCATCACTGTGCAGTACAGTGAGCGGTGGTGGCTGCCGTCGGCAATACGCGGCGGGCTGAGGCAGGGGTTGAGCGGCGGACTGAAGGGTTGGCTGGCCTGCTGGCTGGGGCTGATGCTGGTATTCAGCGGCCTTGCCTACTGGCAGGCCAGGGCCAGTGCCGCACGCGACTTCGCGGCCGCACTGCAGGCAACGCTTCCGGGCAAGCTGGACCAGGCCCTGCGGTACGGTTTTAGCGAGGCCGATTTGCCCGAGCGGGTTGTGCAGAATATCAATGCGGATCTTTCGACGTTGCGCCCCGCCGGCGCCATGCCGTTTATAAAACAGTGCCGCGCGCAGGTAGTGCGGCTTATGGGCGAGGCTCCCCCTGGATTCCGCGCCGGGACTGGGGGTAGTGCGGTGACCTTCCGGGTGCCCTGGTTGCTGGGAGAGCGGCAGCAGTACACTGATTTTGCGCTCGACTGCGACACCCGCTGGCCGTTGTTGTTCGGCACACAGTCGCTGCTGGCTGCGGTGGTTACTTTTCTGCTGGCGCTGTTGCCGGTGCCGGTTTCCGCCACCTGCCTGCGGGAACTGCAGGCGCTGCGGGAAACGGGTATGCCCGCCGCCGAGGCACTGCCGGTGGCGCGGCAACTGCAAAAACTCGGAACCGTGCAGCGGGACCTGTATATCCGCCTGCAGCAGGACTTTCACGGGCGACTCCCCGCATTGCTCGACTGGCTACAACAGCCGTCGCTTGCCGGCCTCGATGCAACACAGGTGCAGTGGCTGCATAAAGCCTACGCCTGTAGTGGCGGTGACCTGACAACGGCTGCGGCCGTGGCCGCGTCCCCGGCGCAGCTCGAATTTTTTCCCGAGGGCAACCGGGTGCGGGTGCACGGCCTGGAAGTGCCGCTGGCGAAAACCCCGTTCTTCTATTACCTGTGGTACGCGCGCCTGCGCCGGGGTGGCGATGGCTGGCAGCTGAATCCGGCGGTCAATCGCCCGGACCGCGACGTGGCCGACGAGCTGGTAGCGTTGATGGAAGCCGGCGGCGGCCACGCCAAGGCCATCAACGACCTGCGGGAAAATGGCCTGCGTGCGAAAACCCTCGACCAGAACCGCAACAAGATCAAAGACGAGCTGATCGCGGCACTCGGCGAAGACCTTGCCGAACGCTATCTCTTCCAGGCCGAGCGCGACCCCAAAAGCAGCCGCTACCGCTATCGACTGGCGCTGGACGGCGCAGCCATCCTCATCCACTGATTCTTACACGGCCCGTTCCCTGGCTTTCCCCCGCTTGCAACTCCCTGATTTGAAAGACTTTTCCGTTTTAGAGATATCTCTTTTCCCGCTGCAGACATCGCTTTAACCCAACTGTAATACCCGCGGCCGAAGATGCCCTGGCCGCGGGAGAGAAGCTTCCCGCCCGGTGATGATTCTCCGGAATTCAAACAACAAATTCGAACAGCCGTGGCCGTGAATACGGTCGGGGTTTCCGCAACACAGCGGCAAATGACTTGAGACTATTGGGAGCGATCCAATGACTAAATTTTCACGCAGCAAACTGTCGCTGCTGGTTTCCCTCGCCGCCGCCGGCACTGCGCAGGGTGCACTGGCACAGGAATCCATCGACGCCAACCAGGTAGAAGAAGTTGTGGTAATGGCGTCGCCAATCCGCGACAGCCAGAAGGCCGCCATCGACGCCAAGCGCGATGCGGACAACAACGTCGACGTCATCTCCGCCGACACCATCGGCCGCTTCCCCGATCAGAACCTGGCGGACTCCCTCGGCCGTGTACCGGGCCTCGCCATCGAGCGCGACCAGGGCCAGGCCCGTTACATCAACTTCCGCGGTGCACCTTTCCGCTATACCTCCCTGGCCATCGACGGTATCAACATCCCCGGTGCCGAGAATGGCCGTGTGCCGCGCTTTGACAGCTTCCCCGCGGTAATCACCCGTCGCATTGACGCCAACAAGGCGATCATGCCGAATATGCCCGGTGAAGCGGTTGCGGGTTACATTAATATCTCCACCTTCGATCCCTTCGCCCAGGCGGGTTGGGCGCTCTCCACCGACGTGGGCATGGGCAACCAGGAGCTGGGTGACGGCGATATCGAAAAGCTGTCCCTGCGCACTTCCTGGTCCAACGAAACCGTAGGCTTCTCCCTGTTTGCGTCCGAGAACAGCCGCGAGCAGACCACCGACAACCGCGAGTACGATCTGGAACTGGTGGATGGTGAGGTGCTGGTGAACGAACTGGACTTCCGCAGCTACAAGGTGACCCGCGAAGACCGCGCCTACGGCGGCCGCTTCGAACTGCGCCCGCAAGACAGTGCCGTCGAGCGTGTGTTTATCAGCAGCCTGTACAACGAGTTCCAGGATTTCGAAGAGCGCAACCAGTACATCCTCGAATTCCCCACCGCGGAAGTGGGCACCGTGGGCGCGCCGCAGTTTGCCCTCGCCAACCGCATGCTGGAAGACGGCCTGTACGAGAACTCCACTTTCACCAACACCCTGGGCGCAGACCTGGCTCTGGGTGACTGGTTCGTGGAAGCGCGCCTGAACCTGACCGAGACCGAAAACAACACCTTCCTGCCGATCGCCATGAGTCGCGCAGGCCAGGTGGCCGCGAGCTACGATCTCAGCGACCTGGAAGATCCCATGGTGTCGGTCAGTACGCTGGATACCGGCGAGGCAGCGGACCTGAGCCAGATCGACTACTACATGACCCTCGGCTACCTGGTTGGCTCCGAGCTCGCGATCGACGCGAGCAAATTCAAGCTCGACGGCGAGCGCGACATCGTGGTGATGGACCTGCCCGCCACCCTGAAAGTGGGGGTGGAGATGGATGATCGCCAGGCCGATGGTTACGGCATGGCGGCGGGTATCGGCGGCTTCCCCAGCGATATCGATATCGCCAGCTTCGCCACCGACAACGCCTGGGACACCGACTTCACCAACGTGATCGGCGGTACCTACTACGACAACAAGGGCCTGCGTGCAGCCTGGGATCAGGCCGTGGGCGGCCTTGGCGTGGAGCCAGCGGCGGATCAGCTGATTAGCCTGGACGAGCAGGTACTGGCGGGTTACGCCATGGTTACCACCGAGTTTGGTTGGGGCAACCTGGTACTGGGCTCACGCTTTGAAAATACCGATTACAGCAGTGCCGGCCCGGAAGGGGACTACTCGGATTCCTTCACCAACGTTCTGCCCAGTGCACACCTGAATGTGAACCTAAGCGACGATGTGAAACTGCGGGTTTCCACCTCCACCGGCGTCAGTCGCCCGACCTACAATGAATGGCGCGCGTCCGCCGCGGTGAACCTGACCGACAAAATCGTAGTAGGCGGCAACCCGACCCTGGAGGCGGAAGAAGCCTGGGGTGGTGATATCGCGCTGGAGTGGTACCTGGGCGATGCCAGCCTGATATCCGCGGGGGCGTTTACCCGCACCATCGACAACGTGATTTATGCCGACAGTTCCAAAATTGATGGCGGTGTCTACCTGGCTTCGGCGGCGGGTGAAGAGTGGACCTACACCGGTTACGTCAATGGCGACAACGGCGAGATGAGCGGTGTGGAGCTGAACCTCATTGCCCAGGCGGACGACCTGCTGCCGGCCCTTTCCGGCTTTGGTGTCAGCGCCAACCTGACCGCACTGGACAGCGAGTTTGAAACCCTGACCGGAAATACCTTCAGCCTGCCGGGCACTTCCGACACCATCTTCAATGCCTCGGTTTTCTACGAAATGGACGGCTTCTCCATCCGCCTGAACCAGCAGTACCGCGATGACTGGCTGTCTACCACCGAGAATGACAGCATGGCGGAGTACTGGGATGCGCAGAAGCGTATGGATCTCCAGGTCAGCTACACCCTGCCGACTCCGGTATTCGGCGCCGACGTTACCGTCTACGCCAATGCCAACAACCTGACCGACGAGCGCGATGTGCGCTATGTGGGCGACGAGCGCACGCCGAACCAGGTTGAAGGCTATGGCCGTCGCTACCTCGCCGGTTTCCGTGTGAACTTTTAATCCCCTTTTGAATTTCCGCACAGTGGGCCCCGGCTCACTGTGCGGACAAAGTTGAAACAATAAAATTTTTTCAAGGTGTACTATGCAAAACAAATTTATCCACGGAATTCTCGCCGCTGCGCTTGCGGTCTCCCTGGGCGCCTGCAGCGCGAATGCCCCGGTCGCCGACAGGCAGCAGAGTGCCGCGGTCCAGGCGGAAGTCGGGCACCCGCGTGTGCTGCCGCTGGAAGGCGGCCGCAACTTCCGCGACCTGGGCGGCTATCAGACCACCGACGGTAAGACCATAAAGTGGGGCAAACTGTACCGCTCCGGTGTGCTGACCAACCTGACCGCTGACGACTACGACTACCTCCGCGATCTCGAGATCGCCACCATCGTGGATTTCCGTTCCACCAAGGAGCGGACCCAGGAGCCCGACAACTGGCGCGGAGGCAGTGCCATCACCCTCGAGTGGGACTACGAGATGGACTGGGAGCAGAATTTTGCCAAGGTGTTCGCCAAGCCCGATTTTGCGGCGAATGATCTGGTGGAGCTGATGGACAAGGGCTACGTCGAACTGGTCAAGCAGCAGACCCCGGCCTACCGCGCCATGTTCCAGCAGCTGATCGACAATGACGAGCCACTGCTGTTCCACTGCACCGCGGGCAAGGACCGCACAGGCATCGGCGCTGCGCTGATTCTCACCGCACTGGGTGTTGACCGCGAGACCGTGAAACAGGATTACATGCTGTCCAACGCTACCCTGAAAGACAGCAACCTGATGAAGGCGTTGCCGGAAGACGCGAGCGAAGCGGAAAAGCGCATGTACGCATTCTTCGCCCGGTTGCCCGAGGACGTGCGCGCTGCGATGACCGGTGTGGAAGTTTCCTGGCTGGAAACCGCATTTGCCGAGATGGAGCGCCAGCATGGTTCCGTTGAGGGCTATATCGAGCACGCACTGGATGTGGATCAGCAGGAGCTGGCCAGGTTGCGTGAGAACCTGCTCAATTAACGGGCGACCGGGTTTTCAGCTTCGCTGACCCCCGTACTCACCCGGTGGCATCCGCTACCGGGTGAATCGTTTTTGCAAATTCGGCTGTCCCAAGATGTGGCCCGGTGGTTGCAGGGTGAAAGGATTGTCTGGCACGCGCCGCTGCGCGGCCAGTGATATCAATCCGGATCACTCGGGAGCAAGGCCATGTCCCATCAAACTCCATTCATCATCTCTCGGGTTTCACCGTGCGTTGCGGTTTCCCTGCTTTTATTTCTGCTGGTTGCGGCTGTTGCGCCGCTGACTGCGGTGGCCGAAGATTCCGGCGGCTGGTTTGGGGCGCGCAGTGACGACCCGCTGATCAGCCTGGCGGTAACCCCGGTGGAAATCCATATCGAGGCGCCGACGCCATTGACCGGCAACAACCCGGCACTGTTGCTCGCCCTGTCCGGCACTGACGGCGGATTGGGGGCGCTGCGGGAAAAAGCCCGCGGCGAATTCCGACAGTATCTGGACCAGCAGGTGCAGATGCGCTTTGGTGAATTCTTTAAAGACGAGCGCGTGCACCTGGTGGACGGCGGCGCGCCGCTGACCCTGCATACCGACTTCAATATTGTGATTCGCCAGAAAATTCTCGATATCTTCAGCAACAAGGACTACGACCTGGAAAAGGGCACCATGAGGGCCTACGGAAGGTTCCATTATCGTCTTGTGGGCACGAACGCGGGCGCCCCGGCACTGCGTGAGGGAACGGTGAACATTGCTGACCTGGACCTGCGCAGCCGATATCGCACCCGCGCGCCCAAGGATGCCGGTGTGGTGGAAGACACAACCCGCGAAGCGACCGAGGAACTTTTGGCGGAGATTGCCGAGGAAGTACTCGATCAGGTCGAGGATGCGCTGGAAGCGGATGCGCTGCTGGAACTGGCGCGAAGATAGTCGCGAAGATAGTCGGAAAATTTCCAGCTTCAAAGGAGTGCGCAGGCGCCAGGGCGTGCTGCAAAACGGTGCGACAGTTGTTCGGGTTACGCGCAAATGTGACGGGCACTTGTCTTCCGATCTGTTAAGCTTTGTGCCAATTGTGGTATTTGGCACACGTGACCAGACGGGAGATTTTTATGTCAGCGGAACCCATCAAGTGTAAAGCGGCGGTGGCCTGGAAAGCCGGCGAGCCTCTGTCCATCGAGGAAGTGGAAGTGGCGCCGCCGAAGGCGAGGGAAGTGCGTATCAAGCTGATCGCCACCGGCGTCTGCCACACCGATGCCTTTACCCTGTCCGGCGATGACCCGGAAGGTGTGTTTCCCGCCATTCTCGGCCACGAGGGCGGCGGTATCGTGGAATCCGTCGGCGAGGGGGTTACCAGCGTCGCCGTGGGTGACCACGTGATTCCGCTGTATACCCCCGAGTGCGGCGAGTGCAAATTCTGCAAGTCCGGCAAGACCAACCTGTGTCAGAAAATCCGCACTACCCAGGGCCAGGGCCTGATGCCTGATGGTACCTCGCGCTTTTCCATCAACGGCAAGCCGATCTACCACTACATGGGTACCTCCACTTTTTCCGAGTACACGGTGCTGCCGGAGATCTCTGTGGCCAAGGTCAACAAGGACGCGCCGCTGGAAGAAATCTGCCTGCTGGGTTGCGGTGTAACCACCGGTATGGGGGCAGTGGCGAACACCGCCAAGGTGGAAGAGGGGGCAACCGTGGCGGTATTCGGCCTCGGCGGTATCGGTCTCGCCACCATTATCGGTGCACGCCTGGCGAAGGCGGGCCGCATCATTGCCATCGACATCAACGAGGGCAAGTTCGAGCTGGCGAAAAAGCTCGGCGCCACCGATTGCAT
Source organism: uncultured Microbulbifer sp. (assembly GCF_913055755.1). Taxonomy (GTDB): domain Bacteria; phylum Pseudomonadota; class Gammaproteobacteria; order Pseudomonadales; family Cellvibrionaceae; genus Microbulbifer. Next base: position 76,438 of record NZ_CAJXKH010000004.1, on the reverse strand, counting down.
CAACCCGAAGAACTACGACAAGCCGATCCAGGAAGTGATTGTCGAACTGACCGATGGCGGGGTGGATTATTCCTTCGAGTGTATCGGCAATGTCAATGTGATGCGCTCGGCACTGGAGTGCTGCCACAAGGGCTGGGGCGAATCGGTGATCATCGGGGTGGCCGGTGCCGGCCAGGAAATCTGCACCCGCCCGTTCCAGCTGGTGACCGGTCGCGTGTGGCGCGGTACCGCGTTCGGTGGGGTAAAGGGACGTTCGCAGCTGCCGGAGTATGTGGAGCGCTATATGGCGGGTGAATTCCAGCTGGATGACTTTATTACCCACACCATGCCGCTGGAAAAAATCAACGACGCCTTTGACCTGATGCATGAAGGCAAAAGTATTCGCAGCGTAATCCACTACCAGTAAGGTGCCTTCGATGTCTGTTGAACTTGTCAGTAAAACCCAGAGTTTCGATGGCAGCCAGTGCCAGTATCGCCACCAGTCCAGCGTGCTTGGCTGCGAGATGCGCTTTTCCATTTTCCTGCCGTCACAGGCGGAAAAGGACCAGCGCTTTCCGGTGCTCTACTGGCTCTCGGGGCTGACCTGCACCGACGAAAATTTTTCCCAGAAGGCCGGTGCCCAGCGCATGGCGGCGGAACTGGGAATCGCCCTGGTGATTCCGGATACCAGCCCCCGGGGCGACGATGTGGCCGACGACGAAAGCTATGATCTCGGCCAGGGTGCGGGCTTCTATGTCAATGCCACCCAGGCGCCGTGGAAGCCCCACTACCGCATGTACGATTACATCGTGGAAGAGCTGCCCAAGCTGGTGGAAGGCAATTTCCCGGTCAGTGAACGCCGCGCGATTTCAGGCCACTCCATGGGTGGCCACGGCGCCCTCACCATTGCGCTCAAGAACCCGGGCCGTTACACCTCGGTGTCCGCTTTCAGCCCAATCTGCAATCCCATGGCCTGTCCCTGGGGGGAAAAGGCGTTCGCCGCATATCTGGGGGCCGACAAAACCCTGTGGGAAGAACACGACGCTACGGTTCTTGTGGGGCGTGCCAGCGAGCGATTGCCGATGCTGGTTTCCCAGGGGGAGGAAGATCAGTTCCTGGAAGAGCAGCTGAAGCCCAACGCCCTGGAAGCCGCGGCGGAAGCGGCGGGCTACCCACTGAAGATCGAGCATCACGCGGGCTACGATCACAGCTACTACTTCATCGCCACGTTTATCGAGCAGCACCTGAGGTTTCACGGGGACTACCTGCTCGCCCATTAAGCCCGGCCGCGCCGCGGGCTTTTTGCGTCTGGACGTTTACAAACATCATACCGTCGCAGAATGTGGCGCTTGATCTCTCTCGGCTCTATCATCGTCAGCTTGCGTTTCAGGGGCTGTATCCCAGTTTCCTGCTGAAAATAACGAGTTTTTGAGAGATCGCATGAAACGGAAATTGTTTTTCCTGTTGGGCTGCGCTTTTGCCAGCTATTCTGCTGCCGAGCAGCTGACTATCGACAGAATATTCTCCGATCCCGCCCTGAGCGGTACCAGCCCACGCGCGCTGCAGTACTCTCCGGACGGCAGTCGGGTCACCTTCCTCAAGGGCCGCAGCGACGACTACAACCGCTACGACCTGTGGGAGTACCGCCTGAAGGACGGCGAGACCCGCATGCTGGTCAACTCCGACAAGCTGCACAGCGGCGAGGAAAACCTCTCCGACGAGGAAAAGGCCCGCCGCGAGCGCCAGCGCATCTTTGGCAGTGGCATCATGGAGTACAACTGGTCGAAGGATGGCAAGTCCCTGCTGTTCCCGCTGGCCGGTGACGTTTTCTATTACGACCTCAACAAGGGCCAGTCCAAGCGCCTCACCGAAACCGAAGCCTTCGAGACCGATGTGCGGGTTTCCCCAAAGGGGCACTTGGTTTCCTTTATCCGCGACCAGAACATCTTTGTGGTCGACCTGAAAACCGGCAAGGAGCGCCAGCTCACCACTGATGGCGGCAGTAAAGACGGCGCGATCAAGAACGGCATGGCCGAATTCGTGGCCCAGGAAGAAATGGACCGCATGACCGGATACTGGTGGTCTCCGGATGAAAAGCGCATTGCCTACCTGCAGGTGGACGAGAGCCCGGTGGACGAAGTGACCCGCAGCGAGATCTATGCGGATCGCATCGACATGATCAAGCAGCGCTACCCCGCTGCCGGCCGCCCCAACGTCAAGATTAAGCTCGGCGTACTGGATCTCGCGAGCGGCAAGACCCAGTGGCTGGACCTGGGCAAAGACGAAGACATTTATATCCCGCGGGTCAAGTGGGCGCGGGACAACCTGCTGTCCTATCAATGGCAGAACCGCAGCCAGCAGAAACTCGAGCTGCGCTTTGTGGATATCCCCGGGGGTAAAACCCGCACCGCACTGACCGAAACCAGTGATACCTGGGTCAACCTGTTTCACGGCCTGCGTTTCCTGAAAAACAGCGACCGCTTTATCTGGGCGTCGGAAAAGGACGGTTTCAAGCACCTCTACCTGTACGATTTTTCCGGCAAGCAGCTGGCGCAGCTGACCGAGGGCGACTGGGCCATCGACGAGCTGGAAGCGGTGGATGAAAAGGCCGGCAAGGTGTATTTCACCGGCCGCAAGGATACCCCGCTGGAACGTCATCTGTACGTGACCGGTCTGGACGGCAAGGGCGGCATCGAAAAAATCTCCAGCCGCAGCGGTATGCACGGTATCGCGTTTGCCGACGACGCTTCCGGTTATATCGATACCTATTCCAACCCGACCACACCGGCCCAGGTCAGCCTGCACGGCAGCGACGGCAAGCGCGTGACCTGGCTGCAGGAAAACAAGGTGGAAAAAGGTCACCCGCTGTATCCGTACATGAGCGATTGGATTGCGCCGGAGTTCGGCACCATCAAGGCGCCGGAAGGGCACACCCTGTACTACCGCATGTACCAGCCGGCGAACTTCGACCCGAAGAAGCGCTACCCGGTAATGGTATTCCTGTACGGCGGCCCGCACGCACAGCTGGTGACCAACAGCTGGGATCGCCCGTTCAACCAGTATATGGCGCAGCAGGGGTACGTGGTGTTCACCGTGGACAACCGCGGCTCTGCCCATCGCGGCAAAAAGTTCGAGGATCCCATCTTCAAGAAAATGGGCACCGTGGAGGTGGACGACCAGGTGACCGGGGTTAAATTCCTGCGCTCACTGCCGTATGTGGATCCGGAGCGCATCGGTGTTTACGGCCACAGCTACGGCGGTTACATGGCGCTGATGACCATGTTCAAAGCCGGCGATTATTTCAAGGCCGGCATTTCCGGCGCGCCGGTAACCGGCTGGGACCTGTACGACACCCATTACACCGAGCGCTACATGGGCAACCCGAACCAGGTGCCGGAGGCCTATGAGGCTTCCGCGGTATTCCCCTATGCGGAAGGCCTGAAGGGCCCGCTGCTGATTTACCACGGAATGGCGGACGACAACGTACTGTTCACCAATACCACCAAGCTGATCAAGCAACTGCAGGACAACGGCCAGCAGTTCGAGCTGATGACTTACCCGGGTAAAAAGCACAGTTTGCGCGGCAAGGAAACCCGCAAGCACTGGCACCACATGATGAAGGACTTTTTCGATCGCAACCTGAAGGGTGAAGGCTGATTCAGGTCGACAAATAAAAAGTACGTGATTAAAAGGGCTTTGCGATGCAAAGCCTTTTTTTTGTGCCGGTGTGTCGGGTTCCGGCGTTGTTATCCCCCGTTCAGGATGCGGCGGTAAAGGTGGTCTTTCATGTGCGCCCGGCGGATTTTCAGTTCATTGAAGTGGTTGTCGTCAGTGGCCACGCCCCGCTCTTCGAGTCCGCGAATTTCTTTGTCCAGTCGGTTGTAACTTTCGCTCTCGGACCTGAACTCCAGATCTTCGTTACGCAGGCTGCGGATGGTATCGGCGTATTCGGGGAAATCGGACTCCAGGGTATGGGCGGGAATTGGCATGAATGCATCTCCGGGTTAGTGGTCAGACTACCGGGCGCAGGGGCCCCTGATTCAAGTTTAGTTGTTGGATTTGGTGTCACAGGGGCTATTACCGAGAGCAGGTGTGTCCCCTGAGGGGGTGCCGCGGACAGAGCATAGCCCAGGAGTGCAGATTTTTCACAAGATCTAAATGAGAATCTGTTGCATTTGCATTTTTCCTAAACTAGACTCCCGTCCCGAGTTACATGGAGTCAACTTTGGGGACACACTGATGCAATCCGACAAGCAGATTTTCACCCGCGCGCTGCTGGCTTCCGCCCTGTGCCTGGCCAACAGCACCATCGCAGCCGACACTGATAACGAGCCTTCCGATGCGGCGATCGAAGAAGTGGCGGTTGTGGGGGTGCGCGAAAAGCGTGTCAGCCGGGGTGCCACCGGCCTCGCCCTGGCGATCAAGGACACTCCGCAGTCCATCAGCATTGTCGACCAGCGCACCATGGAAGACTTCGGTGTAACCGGCGCCAACGATGCGTTGGAACTGAGCACCGGCATCAACGTCGACCAGTACGAAACCAACCGCGCCACCTTCAACTCCCGTGGTTTCGAGATCCAGCTCACACAGGTGGACGGCCTGGGGATGACCAATGACTACGGTACCGTGGTGGGGCAGCTGGATACCTTCCTGTTTGAAAAAATCGAGCTGATCCGCGGCGCCAACGGCCTGCTGACCGGCGTCGGCAACGCCTCAGGCACCATCAACTATGTGCGCAAGCGCCCCACCAATGAAAACGGTGGCAAGGTGGAGCTGCGCGGCGGCTCATACGGCTACAAGCGCGCCGCCGCCGACTACAACCAGGTGCTGACCGAAGATGGCAGCTGGGCCGGCCGTGTGGTGGTGGCCTATGAAGACAAGGATTCCCATATCCGCGACCTGCACGACGAGAAAGCCTCGGTCTACGGTGTGATTGACGGGCAGATCGGCGACAACGGCGTGCTGACCGCCGGTGTCACCCTGCGCAACGACAAGCAGGATTCCCCCATGTGGGGGTCGCTGACCCTCTACTACCCCGACGGCAGCATGGCGGACTTCAGTTCTTCCTCCTCTACCGCGGCGGACTGGACCTACTATGACACCGAGGCCAGAACCGCGTTTGTCGAGTACACCCACCTGCTGCCCCAGGGCTGGGAAGCCAAGTTCACCTACAACCGTCACGAGAACGACACCCGTTCCAAGCTGCTTTACGCCTACAACACCGCTGGCAACTTCATCTACGAAGACGGCAGCGGGCTTGTCGGCTGGCCTTACCTGGGGACCACCGAAAGCACCAACGACCTGCTGGATGCCAACATCAGCGGGGCTTTCAGCGCCTTCGGCCGTGAACACAGCGTGATTGCGGGTATCAGCCACTCGATGAAGGAAACCGCGTCTGGCGCCGCCAGCGTTCCCGGTGAAGACATGTTTCTCCCGCTGTCTCTGCCCTATGGCGGCGACGTTTACCCGGAACCCCGGTGGGGCGACATCGAACCCAGCACCACCGGCGAGCAGGCGCTGACTCGCGTTTACGCGGCGACGCGCTTGAGCATCACCGATGCGCTGAAGGCCATTGTGGGTATGAACTCCATCAAACTGGCGCGGGAAGGCGGATCCATTTACGGCACCGTGGTGTCCCAGACCGAATACCCGGATACGGAAGAGACCAGCCCGTACATGGGACTGACTTACGACTTCACCGACAACATCCTCGGTTACGTCTCCTATTCCGATATCTTCCAGAACCAGGACCAGACCGACATCAACAAGGTCTACCTGGACCCGATGAAGGGCGTGAACATGGAAGCCGGGGTCAAGGCCGAGTGGTTTGACAATCGCCTGCTGACCACCGTGGCGGTATTCAGTGCAGAACAGCAGGGGCTGGCCACTTATGGCGGTATGACTGCCGACGGCAGCTATTGGTATACCCCCAAGGATGTGAACTCCGAAGGCTTCGAAATCGAAGCGGTGGGCCAGGTCAGCGACAACTCGAATCTGACCGTTGGCTTTACGCGCCTCAACCTCACCGGCCCTGACGGCAACGACATCTACGAATGGGTGCCGCGCACCACCGCACTGGTCCGCTTCGATACCCAGCTGGAGTCTCTGCCGCAGCTGCGCTTGGGTGTTAATGGTCGCTGGCAGTCCGATATCGTCGGCGGCTATGCCAGACAGGACGCGTTTTTCCGCGCCGACGTGTTTGCCTCTTACGCGCTGAGCGATGCCGCCAGTGTGCGGCTCAATATCAACAACCTGTTCGATGAAAAGTATGTGGAAGGTCTGGCGTACGGCGCCATCTACGGTGCACCGCGTCACGGTCAGGTTTCGTTTGAGTACAACTTCTGACCCGGACCAGCAGCGCGAAATTATTTGACAGTAGAAAAGCCGGGCCGCCCAGGGGCGCCCGGCTTTGTCCGTAAAGTGCCTTTTTTTAAAATCGAAAATTATGAATAAGACCCTGTTCAAACTGCACAGCTGGATGGCCCTGATCGCGTTCGTTCCACTGCTGGTGATCTGCGTCACCGGTAGCATTCTGGTGTTCAAGCACGAGATCGACTCCGTACTGCTCAAAGACAGGGTGCGGGTGGACGCCGCCGGCCGCGAGCGCCTGAGCCTGGATACGCTGGCGCAATCGGTGAACGGCAACTTCCCCGATTACGAAATCGTCGGCTGGGCCCTGTTCCAGGACAAAGCGCGCGCGGACCTGGTGTACACCATGGAACGCGGCACCGACGAGTGGACCTACGCCCTGCTGGACCAGTACACCGGCGAGCCCCTGCGCCCGCCCATGGGCCTGACCCACCACCTGACCGACTGGCTGCTGGACCTGCATTACACCCTGCTGGCGGGGGACTGGGGCATGCTGGTCACCAGTATCTTTTCGATCCTGCTGTGCGGGCTCGGGATCAGCGGCTTGATTCTCTATCGCAAATTCTGGAAGAACTTTTTCACCCTGCGCTGGAACGCGCGACTGATCGTGTATTTCTCAGACCTGCACAAGATGACCGGCATCATTGGCGCGCCGGTGCTGCTGATCCTGGGCTTTACCGGCGCCTGGTGGAACATCACCCATTTCGCCTACGAGATGGAAGAACATGCGAATGGTCACGAGCACTACAAAATGGCCGAGCGCCTGTACAACGACGAACTCTCGTTGCAGGCATTGATGCTCGACGCCGGGCAGCAGCTGGACAACTTCGAGACCACCTATATCTCCTTCCCCTGGGAGCCGGGTACCAATTTCACTTTCTGGGGGGACGTGCACAGTGGCAACCCGCTGATCAGCGAGTACTCGAGTACGGTTGCGTACAACGCCCAGAGCGGTGAACACCTGGGTAATTACGATATCCGCGAGGCCACCCTGGGGGCCAAAATCGTCGACAGCTACCGCCGCCTGCACTACGGCAACTTCGCCGGCCTGGTGAGCAAGATCCTCTGGTGCGTGATTGGCCTGTCGCCGCTGCTGCTGTCGATTACCGGTATCTATATCTGGTATCAGCGCCGCGACAAGCGCCGCAATGCGCGTGAGAAGAGGCGAGAGAAGCGCCAGGCCAAGGTGGCAGCGCAGGCGGGGGCGACCGCCTGACAGCTTGTCTGTCGGTCGCCCCAATGCAGATCAATGATCGGTTAGTCCCGAGCTTTGCGCTTCTTGCGTTTTTCGGTGTTTTCTTCACATAGACCAATGATCGGCAGGTAGCGCAATACTTTCATGTCCGGATCAATCACTACATGGTCATTTGCCGACGCGGCAATGGTGATTTTTCCGTTCACCGGTTGATATACCTGAAGCTGGTCGTTGACAGACACCGGCACCGGCATAGGGAAGGGCAGGTTTTCAGGGGTTTTCCAGGTCAGGGTAATTGACTGCTCCTGCAACTGTTCTACCAGTTCCGGCAGTTCAGCCTGTTTCAGGTATACATCAAACAGCCAGTTGTAATCCTGCCCGGTCAGTCTGTTGACGATATTGATAAAATCCTGCGTATTGCGGTAACGGGGGGCAATCGGATAAGTCAGGGAGGCGGTATCGTCTGTGCCGTACAGCAATTCCCGGGTTGCCTGCCAGAACAGTTCATCGCCTATCAGCCAGCGCAGGGTGTGCAGGGTCCATCCGCCTTTGCCATAAATATCGGAGTTAAATGCCTGCTCAGAGGTGATGTCACCTTCCAGAACTATGGGCTCGCAATTCATCAGTCCCAAATAGGATTTATACATTGAGTAGTCGTACGCCGCGCTCCCAAAATGATCAAGGCTGTAAGCCGGCTGCATGTAAAGACCGAAGCCCTCATGTAACCAGGCATCATTGAGCTTTTCATGGGTAATCAGGTTGCCAAACCATTCGTGGGCCAGCTCGTGTTGCAGCAACCAGTCAAAACCATATTCATCACGTTTATATTTTTTGCCATAGGCATTGATTGTCTGGTGCTCCATGCCCAGGTGGGGCGTTTCCACAAAGCCCAGCTTCTGGTCACCCCAAGGGTAAGGGCCCAGTTGGCGTTCGTAGAATTCAATCTGATGGCGTAAATCGTTATCAATAAGCGATTGGGCCTTTTCCCTGTTTTCGTTCAGTGCCCAGAATTCAATGGGCACCTCCGTGCCATTGATGCTGGTATAGGATTGCTGGATTCTGGTGAAAGGGCCGATATTCAGGGCGATGTTGTAATCGCTCGCAGGTACAGACAGCAGCCAGTCGAACTGGGTTTTGTCGTTACCTAGCGGATGGATTCCCTGCAACACGCCATTGGTGACGGCACTCAAACCGTTGGGGACAGTAAGCCGAATGCGCATACTGTCTGCCTTGTCCGCAAAATGGTCTTTACAGGGCCAGAACAGATCACAGCCTTCACCCTGCACCGCAGTGGCAATCCATGGCTGCCCATCCTCTGTCCGTTTCCAGACAGTGCCGCCGGCCCAGGGGGCATTGACGGCAACATGAGGCTGACCGGAATAGTAAACATCCACGGTAGCTCGTTCGCCTGCGCGGAATGTTTGCCCCAGGTCAATGGTCAGAATGCCGCCCGCTCTCTGGAATCGGGAGACTTGTCCGTCTACAAGAATCTGTTCAATATCGAAGCGACTGTCCAGCTTTAACTCAACCTGTGCGCTGTCTTTGGTTAACAGGAACTCCGTGCGTGCTGTACCTTTTATGGATTTTTTACTGGGGAAAATTTCCAGGTTCAGGTCATAGGTTTTGACATCAGCCCGCTGCGCTACGTCCGACAATGTCTGTCCTGTGTCACCAATCTTAGGGTCCAGCGGTGGGGCATGTTGGCAGGCGGCAAGACTCAGCAGGGGTAACAACCCCAATATTGGGGTTTTGATAGTTTTGGCAAACTTCGCAAAACGCATCGGGCTCTCCGCATTTTTGATACAAAGTGCCTGAGGGTAATGGCAAAGCTTTATGTGGTCTACTTTCAATAGGGCCGAAACTAACCAGTGATCATTGCTGTAATCTGTGATGGCAGTCCCACGGTGCCAGCGGGCCCTCTGCTTAGAATAAGTTGGTGGCCGGTGCTGGAAATGGGGGACCGGTCCGATTGGTCGTCAGCTGATAACAGATAACACGGAGCTGCGATGCGCTGGGTAAGCCTGGCCTGTTTACTATTGATACTCGCGCACTCGGCGCACTCGGCGCACTCGGCGCACGCCGAGCCCGGGAGTTTCACCGCCGTGGAATTTGCGCCCGTGGGGGTGAGCCGCGGGCTGGATGTCAAAGTCGCGACCTCGGTACTGGTAGACCGCAACGGCTTCCTGTGGGTCGCCTCGCGGGAAGGGGTGTATCGCTACGACGGCTACCAGGCTACTGCACTCAGGGCCGGGCGCGATGGCCTCAAGGACAACGATATCCGCGCGCTGTTCGAAGACCGCGCCGGCAATATCTGGATCGCCTCCAACACCAGCGGCCTCAGCCGCTACCAACCTGCCGAAGACCGCTTCACCCATTTTCGTCACGAATCTGCCAACCCCCATTCGCTGTCCCACGAAAGTATCTATGGCATGGCGCAGGATGCCCGCGGACAACTGTGGGCGGGCAGCCAGATTGGCCTGAATCGCATAAACCCGGAAACCGGAGAGGTGACCCGGTTTTTGCACGACCCGGCACAACCGCGCTCGCTATCCCACGACTATGTCTACGACGTGCTCGCTGAACCGGTCGAGGAGGCTGTCTGGGTCGCCACCATTGGTGGCGGTATCAATCGCTGGCGCGCCGGTGCCAGCGGTTTTGACCGCTTCGACCTTGCCGAGTTAACCGCGGCCGGGGCCGAGCTGAACAGTGTGTTCGCGCTCGCCCGCTATGAACGCAATATATTGTTCGCCGGTACCCGTGCAGGCCTGGTGCAACTGGATTTCGAGCGAGGCGAAGCGCAGGTGATCGACCTCGGTGGCGACGCGCCAACGGTGGTTCCCGCACTGGAGTGGGGCCCCGAGGGGCGCCTGTGGATTGCCACCATGGCGCGGGGGGTACTGGTTTACGACCCCGCAACCGGTGCGGTGCAGCCAGCAAACCCGAAGCCACCGGGAGAAGACACACAGCTGCCGGCGCTGCCGCAACTGTCCCTGCATTTCAGTGGTGAGCGTTTGCTGGTAGGCACCTGGGGCAGCGGTGTGTATATGGCGCGCATGCACCGGGAGCACTACGGCTGGGTGCGCGCAGGCCAGGAGCCCGGCCGTTTGCGTCACCACAATGTGACGGCAGTGGCCGCCAAACCCGGGCAGTTGCCCTGGGTGGGGTCTTTTGGCGGCGGGCTGCAACCCCTGCTGTCTGGCGGACGGGCCGGAGCCGGGCCGGGCGAACCCGATGACGGCCTCCACACCGACGGTGTGCTCTCGATTCTCCCGCGCCGCGATGGTCAGGTACTGGCGGGCAGTAACCACGGGCTGTGGGTAATCGAACAGGATGGCGGCTATCGTTTGCTGAACGGGGATTCCCCGGAAGGACTGGGGGCGGGTTACGTGACTAGCCTGCTGGAAAGTGCGGGCGGCGACCTGTGGGTGGGCGTCGGGGGCAGTGGCCTGTTCCGTATGCGGGCCGGCGGTGAACGCTTTCAGCGTTACGCACACGAAGTCGGGCAGGAGTACTCCCTGAGTGGAAATTACATCACCTCCCTGCTGCAGTTACAGGACAACCTTCTGCTTGTCGGTACCCGCTCCAGCGGATTGAACCTCTGCACTATTTCACCCTGGCAGTGCCTCCAGTTCGGTCGCGAAGACGGCCTCGCCCATCACAATGTCACGGTACTGTATCGCGCCCGCGACGGTGACATCTGGGTGGGTACCGATGGTGGCGGGCTGCACCAGCTTGCGCTCAAAACCGATGGCCGTCTGCAGCTGAAACGGCACTGGAGCGAAGAAGACGGCTTGCTGAGCGCCAGCATTATGGCGGTTGTCGAAGACGATGACCGGTCCCTGTGGATAAGTTCGCGGCAGGGATTGTCGCGGTTGCAGCCGAGTGACGGGCGGTTGGTGCACCACGTTGCCGAAAGCGGCCTGCCGGTGACCCACTTCAACGCGCGGGCAGCCGCACGCGACGATCATCAGCTCTACTTCGGCGGTATCGGAGGCCTTGTCACCATTCCCGCGGGCACCGAAATGGCTCCGCGGGAGCCGACGCCCGTCCGCATGGTGGACGTGTCGCGCGCAGTTCATCGCAGCGACGGCAACGGCATTCACACCCGTCCGGCGATGGCGCTGGAAAGTATGGATATCGATTGGGGAGAAATGCTCTCGGTATCGTTCGCGGTGCTGGATTTTGCCGGCTCCCCCCATCGCTACCAATATCGGTTACAGGCGGGGGAAGCCTGGCAGTCTCTCGGCCCGCGCCGGGAGCTGACCCTGCTCGAGCTGTCCCCGGGCGAGTACCAGCTCAGCGTGCGCGGGCGCGATGTTTTTGGTAGCTGGAACGAATCGCCCGCGTTCACGCTGAATGTGATACCGCCGTTGTGGATGACGGTGTGGTTTCGCGCTGCGGCGGTGGCCGCGATGCTGGTCAGTGGTTTTGCCCTGCATCACTTGCGCATGCGCGGCCTGCGTCGGCGCAACCGCACACTGGAAAAGCTGCGCCTTGAGCGTGAACGCGCGCTGGAAAAAGCGGAGATCAGTGGCCGGGAATTGACCCAGGCCCATGCCGGGCTGCGCAACCTCACCGCGCGGTTGCAATCGGCCAAGGAAGAGCAGTGGCAACAGATTGCCCGCGAACTGCACGACGAACTGGGGCAGAACCTCACGGCGGCAAAAATCAGCCTGCAACGGGTCGGGCGCGCCGCGAATAGGGAGGAGCGCGAGCGACGCGTGGGCGACTCCGTTTCCATGCTGGATCAAATGATCGCCCAGGTGCGCAACATTTCTCTTACTTTGCGGCCGCCGCTACTGGATGAGGTGGGGCTGGTGGAAGCACTCAGGGTACATCTGGATTCGATATCCGAACGCACGGAAGTGGAGATCGTGTTGCATGTGGGAGGCGAAATTGGCCGCGTATCGGAAGACCTGCGCACCACCATATTCCGGCTTATCCAGGAGGCAGTGAGCAATGCGTTACGTCATGCGGGGTGCCAGCGCATTATGGTCAACCTCCGTGGTGACCGTGCAAATCTCACGCTGATTGTTGAAGACGACGGCTGCGGTTTCGACCCTGATCTGGTGTGGCGACGAGTACTGCGCGGTGAGCACCTGGGCCTGCTGGGTATGCTGGAGCGGGCGCGCAATGCCGGCGGCGAATTGGCCTTCGATGCCAAACCCGGAAAAGGCAGTCGCATCAGTGCGGTGATACCCCGACGGATACATTCACCGGAACCTGTGCATCTGCAAAAAGCACCCGCGTGAACATGGTGCAGGAATAACAATGATAAAACGCATACTGCTGGTAGATGATCACTCATTGATGCGCGCGGGTATTCGCGCCTTGCTGGATGAGCTCGACGGCTTCGAGGTAATCGGCGAATGTGGCAACGGCCTGGAAGCGATGGACCTGGTGCGCCGGGAAGCGCCCGACCTGCTTTTACTGGATATCTCCCTGCCGGGATTGAATGGGCTGGAAGTGGTGCAACAGGTAGGCAAGTCCTATCCGGATATACGGGTGCTGATGTTGTCAATGCACGCGGGTCCGGAGTATGTTGCCCGCGCTCTGGGTTCGGGAGCATCGGGTTACCTGCTGAAAGATTCTGCGTTCGATGAACTGGCGGCCGCGTTACAGGCGGTGTGTAGCGGGCGTGACTACCTGTGTTCCGCCATCGATAGCGCAACCGTGCAGCGCTTTATTGAGGGTGTACCGAACGGCCACTCCGCTCTTGAGATCCTGACGCCGCGGCAGCGGCAGATATTGCAGTTGATTGCGGAGGGCTGCGGGCCGAGTGAAATTGCTGCCAACTTGAAAGTCAGTGTGAAAACCGTGGAAGCCCATCGAGCGCAGCTGATGGAGCGTTTGGGAATTCATCATGTGCCGGGATTGGTGCGTTTTGCAATTCGGGTGGGGATGATTTCTTCCGAAGCCTGAACCATTCTGGTGCTCTGTGCTTTTCCGCGCCAGTTATCTGCACCATTTTTTCCTTTTCCTTTTTTCGATATGACAACCACTTCACATTAAATTGAATATCGGGGATTCCCCTATATCCCGTTATTTAATGCTCTCTTTAAGGTTGATGAGGTAATGCGCCGGATAAGCCTGAGCGGAGTTCCGCTTCGACTGCAGTTGCTGGCAACCGATCAAACATAAAGAGAGGAATGCAAAGTGTTGAGAAGACTTCTCCAGTGTCGCATGACGGCGGCCAAACTGGCGGCTGCACTTCTGGTTATGCTGTCCGTGCCCATGGCACATGCCACCAAGCTCAAAACCCAGAATCTCACCCAGTTGATCCAGAGCGCCGAGTCCATTGTCGCGGGCACCGTGACCGAGGTGACCGACGGGCTCGATGCCGCCGGTGTGCCTTTTACCGAGGTCACCATTGCCGTTGGTTCGGTGGCCAAAGGCAAGGTGAAAGAGGGGCAAGACTACACCTTCCGACAGTTTGGCCTGCTGAAGCCGCGTACCGCCGCCAACGGCCACCATATGCTGGCCATTGCACCAGAGGGCTTTCCCCGCTGGCACAAGGATGAGTATGTCGTGGCCTTCATGTACAAGAAAGCCAGCCGCACCGGCCTGCAAACCACTGCCGGTATGGCCCAGGGCAAACTGAATATGATTAATGGCACACTGGTAAACCAGTTCAATAATGTCGGCATGTTTGAAGGTGTCGAAATCAATCAGCAATTGCTGAGTGCCGAGCAGCAAAACATGATGACCGCTCCCGGTGCAGTGGACGCCACTGCATTTATGGACCTCGTTGGCCGCGCCGTTGCGGAAAACTGGATCGCTAAAGGGGAGATGAAATAATGAAACTTTCAAAACTGACAATGGCCATTGGTCTCGTGGCCGCCGCCAATGCAGTGCACGCAGCCGGTCCCCTTTACACCACAGATGCAGACAACCCGCAGCCCCTGAAGTGGGACACCAGCAAGGGGACTATCCCGGTATACACCGATGGCGGTGCTGCATTTACCCTGGATTACGACGGGGAAACCCCCTTCCTCACCATCGAGCGCGCCAATGAAATTACCGCGCATGCCTTTCGCAACTGGAGCGATGTGCCGACATCCACATTCTCCGCTGCCATCAAAGGCAGCATCGCGGAAATGACCGGTATCGAGGATGTTACCGGCGAGAATGCGACGGAGTTTTATAACAAGGAAAACGGTTACGGTTTCTGGGTGCTGTACGACACCGATGGTTCCATCCTGGAAGACTATTTCGGGGTGCCGAAAGAATCCGTACTGGGGATCGCCTTCCCCGAGTGGACCGATGAAAACAACAACATCATCGAAGCCACCGCGGTGATGAATGGTTGGAACGTGTGGGATCACGACACCGAAGGCAATCGGGTCGCCGGCGTGTTCACCCACGAATTCGGCCACGCCATCAACCTTTCCCACAGCCAGGTGAACGGTTCCATGGCATACATGAGCTACACCTACGCGCCCAATTATCCGGGTATCGAAGGTTGTGGCGTCGAGGCGGTACACCGCTACGACTACCCCGCGGCCTACGGTGCCAACAATGCCGACCCGGCCACGATCGAAACCATGTTTCCGTTTATCGATCACAGCGGCCAGGCCGGGGTGGAACAGAGCACCGTAGACCACCCGGACGATAAGGCGGCCATCTCCAATATTTATCCGACGGAAGATTACGCATCCACTACCGGCACCATTACCGGTGTCTTGCGCCTGAAAGATGGGGTAACCGAGTACAGCGGTATCAACGTGATCGCGCGCAACGTGAATGACCCCATGTTTGATGCAATCTCGGACATGACCGGCTCCGCTACGCAGGGCAAGCTCGGTCCCGACGGCCGCTTTACCATCCGCAACCTGACGCCGGGTGAGTCATACGTACTGTATCTCGAAGAAATTTCCGCAGGAGGCTACCCCACGACGCCGCAGCGCCTGGCGTCTGTCGGTGAGTACTGGAACCTGGCCGAGAGCAGCGACCCGTTGACCGACGATGCCTGTGATGCAACGCCGATCGTCGCGGAAGCCGGTGTGACCAAACAGGCGGATTTCTATTTCAACGGCTTTGAAAAAGGGGTGCAGGTGACCCCGGTAGTGGCCGCGTTTATCCGCGACCTGTCGAAGAGCGGCAAGGTTGCCGCCGGCGAAGTCGGGTCAACAGCATTTATGTGGTATCCCGATCGGGGCTTTATGGTGCTGCCGCCGGAATATTTCCCGGCCAATGGCGCCATGAGTCGCAACGGCCAGAAAATGCTGGTGCACAAAGACATGAATGGCAACGGCATTCAGGAACCGCTGATCTGGAGCGCAAAGGGCGATATCGCCCTGGGCGACCTGAACGGCAATAGCTGTGGCGGCAGTAGTTCTACCGGCCAAAAAGCCGCGAGCGGTTGGGCAATCGATGACGCCGGCAAGACGGCGGTCGGCCTCGCCTACAAAGATGTGGACGGGGATGGCTCCTGTCAGGGTTCTTTCAAGGGCGAAATCGTGCCCTGGATGTGGACCGAGAAAGGTGGCATACAAGAGCTGGATACTTCCGCGCTGGACCAGAGCCGCACCCAGTTTGTACGCGCCCACGGCATTTCCGGCAACGGCGAAGTTGTACTGGGCTCCAATTCTCACACCAAAGCGGTTGCCTGGGTGAATGGCGGTTCCCTGCTTGACCTGTCCACCGCCTATGGAGCCACCGAGGCGTACGCCGCGAGCTACGATGGCAGCAAAGTGGCTCTGTCGACCCGTGACGGTATCCAGGTGTGGAATCCCGACAAGGGCCTGGGGGCGGATGCGGTGACCAACGTGGGTTCCCTGCGCTGGTGCAAGGATCTGCCCTACGTCTACCTGGGCCGCGATTACTGCGCCCTGCTCGGTGAAGACGTCATCACCCAGGCGCTGGGCCCCGTGCCCTTGACGGTGTTCGATATGAATGATGATGGCAGTGTCATGATCGGCCGCGCCGGCAATTTCCGTCTCGGCTTGCTTGGCGGACTCTGGGTTGAAGGCGTCGGCTGGATGACCTTTGCCGACTTCCTGAAAAAACAGGGCGTGGTGGAAATGGACAAGCTGCCGCTGGACAACCCGATTTCCATCAGTGCCTCGGGCAAGGAGATCGCCGGCGGCCTGGCGGGCTCGTCTTTCTCCTGGCACATCGACCTGACGCAGGTGCATGTCTGCATGGGTGGCGTGACACAGCAAACCGGGTTCCCGGGTGGTCTGCGGGATGCGGTTGCCGCAGGGGCCGAAGTGGGGCGCTGTGAATTCCTCGATTGACCGGTAACGGTCCTTCATTGTTGCTTTCCCCGGCCTTGTGCCGGGGTTTTTTGTTTATGCGGGCAGGCAGCCTCGTTTATGCAGTGAATGGAGCGGGTTTCACCGGCAGGGAGACTCTGATAGCATCACTTTGGTATGACCAAATAATAATTTCTGCCTGACAGTGCATCGTATGAAAATTAGCCAGAATATCTTTCCGCTAGTGGCGCTCCTGACCTTGCTGGCTGGCTGCGCCGGTGACAGCAATGCTGGAGATAGCAATGCCGGTGGTAGCAAAGCCGCTGATCGCCACAAGCCCGCGCAGACCATGCAGGAGTACCGCGCACTCTCCGAGCATTTCTACGCCCTGGATCAGGAAGTGATCAAACAGGAACTGGCAGCCGCGGGACTGAAGAAAAGCTTCAAACCCAGCAAGCACAAGCTGTTCGGGTTCGATATCAAGAAGGCGGTCAGCGACCGCGAGTTTATCGCCAGCGCGGAAGGCAAGGCGCTCGCCGACAGCCTGCTCTCGTTCCAGACCCCTTCCGGTGGCTGGTCCAAGCGCACCGATATGCGTACACCGCGCCAGCCCGGCGAGCAGTTCGGGACCGAGAAAAGCTACGTTCCCACCTTCGACAACTACGCCACCAGTACCCAGTTCTGGGTGATGGTGAATGCCTGCAATGCGCACCAGGACCGCCGGTACTGCGATTCCGCCAGCCGCGCGCTGCGCTATATCCTGCTGGCCCAGTACCCCAACGGCGGCTGGCCGCAGACATTCCCGCTGCGCGGCAAGTACCACGATGACATTACCTTCAACGACGATGCCATCTCCAACCTGCTGAAGGTGGTGGCCGCCGCGGCCAATGGCGACGAGCGCCTGGCATTTGTTGCCGACGACCTGAAACTGCAGGCGAAGCGCAGCCTCGAACGCGCGCTGGATATGCTGGTGGCCACCCAGGTCGAGGTAAACGGCGAGCCCACTATCTGGGGCGCGCAGCACGATGCCGAGACCCTGGAGCCCACCTCGGCCCGCGCGTTCGAGCCGGTGGCCCTGGCCACCAGCGAAAGTGCCGACCTGGTGCTGTTCCTGATGACCCTGGAGAATCCGCCGGAAAAGCTCCGCAAAGCCATCGACCACGCGAACCAGTGGTTTGCCAGGCACCAGATTGACGGCCTGCGCTACCGCCGCGGTGACGAGCTCCCCGCGCTGGTGCCGGAAGAGGACGCGGACCCGCTGTGGGCGCGCTTTTACGATATCGACAGCGATCGCCCGGTGTTCGGCGACCGCGACGGCAAAGTGTATTTCGATATCGAGCAGGTATCGGCGGAGCGCCGCGAGGGCTACGGCTGGTATACCGAACAGCCCTACAAAGCGCTGAAGCAATACCGCAAGTGGAAGCAGTAAGCCTTGCACCCACCCGCTTCGGTCCTGAATCGATCATAAAAAACGGCCCGCCTCTATTACGAGCGCGGGCCGTTTTTATTGGCGCTGCCGCAGTGAATGGCAGCCTATGCTGGAAGCGATCAGTAGTAGCGCAGGTCCGTGGCCTTGCCGCGGAAAACCCGGTAGGAAAGTGCGGTGTAGGCCAGGATTACCGGCACCACTATCAGTGCGCCAACCAGGATGAACTGCAGGGATTCCCGCGCGCTGGCGGCGGCCCAGATATCCAGCTTGCCGGGAATGATCTCCGGGAAAAAGCTGAACGCCAGGCCGCCAAAACTCAAAATGAAAATCCCCACCACGATATAAAACGGCAGGCTGCAGTGACGGTCTGCCGCCTTCGGCAGTCGACGCAGCAGGATATCGTTGGCAATAAAACCGATAAAGCACAGGGTCGGGATCAGCAGTACGAACATCACCAGCGGGAAGGTAAACCAGCGGTCGAATACCCCCGGGTTGACCAGCGGGTTGATCACGCACACCGCCACCACGCCCAGCAGCGCGGCACGGCCGGCAGCGCGGGTCCAGGCTACCGCGCGCCGCTGAAGGTCATGTTCGGTCTTCATCACCAGCCAGGCGGCACCGATATAGGTGTAAGCGGCGGTAACTCCCAGCGCACTCAACAGGCAGAACAGCTGCGCCGGCCAGCCCTGTTCAAACCCCATCACATACTGGCCGAGCATGTAGCCCTGGGTAAGGGTGGTGAGTAGTGAGCCTAGTTTGAAGGTGCGGTCCCAGGCGAGCTTGTGGTCCACCGCCGCCTTGGCGCGGAAGTCGAACGCCACCCCGCGCATGATCAGCCCGATCAGCATGATGGCCGCGGGAAGGTACAGGTTGGTCAACACGATGCTGTGGGCTTGCGGGAAGGCGATCAGCAAAAGGCCGATGGCCAGGACCAGCCAGGTTTCATTGGCATCCCAGAAGGGGCCGATGGAAGCAATCATGGTATCGCGCTGGCGTTCGTCCGCTTCCCCCATGGGCAGCAGGATACCCACGCCCAGGTCGTAGCCGTCGAGAATGGCGTAGACCAGAACTGCCAGGCCCATCAGGCCGACAAATACCACCGGCAGCCAGTCGCCGCTGGCCATCGCTGTAAAACTGTTCATCGGTTACCTCCCGGAACTTCAACGTCGTATTGCGCAGGTGTTTGGCGGTGCAGGTTGGTGAGGCTGCCGTCGGCCACCGGTTCTTCGGTTTCGAACTCCTCCACTTTTACCGACCGCAGCGCCATAACCCTGAGGGTATGGATGTAGGCCCACATCAACACCACATAGGTCGCCAGGTAGAGCGTGAGCGAGAGCCCCACGTTGGCCGGGGCCACCGGAGTGACGGCTTCCGCGGTTCTCAATACGCCGGTTACCAGCCAGGGCTGGCGGCCCACCTCGGTGACATACCAGCCCGCCAGGGTGGCCAGCCAGCCGGAAAAGGTCATCCCCACCAGAACCTTCAACATCCAGGGGGGCAGCTCGCCGTGGCGCTGCAGCAGGTAGCAGCCAACCCACGCCACCGCCAGCATCAGCAGGCCCATGCCGACCATGATGCGAAAGCCGAAAAACAGCGGTTTTACCGGCGGGTGGTTACCCTCGAATTCGTTCAGCCCGCGAATCGTGCCATCACTTTTGTGGGTGAGGATCAGGCTCGCCATATTGGGGATGCCGATACTCAGGTGGTTGGTGCGCTGTTGTTCATCGGGAATCGCGAACAGCAGTAGCGGTGCCCCTTCTTCCGTCTCCCACACCCCTTCCATGGCGGCGATTTTTTGCGGCTGGTGTTCAAAGGTATTCAGCCCGTGCAGGTCACCCACGAAGGCCTGCACCGGTGCCAGAATGGCCGCCACCACCAGGCCGGTTTTCAATGCCAGCCGCGGTGCCTGCTTGTGGTCACCTTTTAATATGCGATAGGCGGATAGGCCGGCCACAAAAAAGGCCGCGGTCAGCCCCGAGGCAAGCAGCATATGCGCGAAGCGGTAGGGGAAGGACGGGTTGAAAATGACTTCCAGCCAGTTGCTGGCGTGCACCACGCCGTCGCGGAGTTCATAGCCCGCCGGTGTCTGCATCCAGGAGTTGAGGGCGAGAATCCAGAACGCGGACAGGGTAGTGCCGATGGCCACGATCAGGGCGGAAATGGTGTGCACCCGGCTGGAAACCCGCTTGATCCCGAACAGCATGATGCCGAGAAAGGTGGCTTCGAGGAAAAATGCCGTGAGCACTTCATAGCCCAGCAGGGGGCCGGCAATATTGCCCACCTTTTCCATAAAGCCCGGCCAGTTGGTGCCGAACTGGAACGACATGGTGAGCCCACTCACCACGCCGAGGGCAAAGGTCAGGGCAAACACCTTTACCCAGTAGCGGTAGGCCCGCATCCACACCGGGTTGCCGGTGATGTCGTAGCGCAGTTTGAAAAAGAACAGGATCCAGCAGAGGGCAATGGTGATGGTGGGAAAGAGAATATGAAAGCTGATATTGGCCGCGAACTGTATGCGCGACAGGATCAGTGTATCCAGCATGGGCACCTCGTATGACACTTCTGATTGCAGGGTATTGCAGGCCTGCCAAAGCTATTTTTTCCGGGACTTGGGTTCCTTTTTGGCGGTGATGCCGGCGCGGGATTTCAGTTCCAGCAGTTTGCTGAGGCCGGATCCCAGTTTCATCAACTTGAGCAGGTCCTTTTCATCCAGCCTGCTCAGGGTGTTGGCAAACTGGTCGAGCATTTCCAGCAGGCTGTACACCTCCTGGATTTTTTCCTGTGCCTGCGCTTCCTGCTGGTCGCGGGGGTCGCTCAGCAACAGCTGACGCAGCAGTGTCAGGGTGGGGTCGAGTTCGCGCTTGCGGCGCTCCTCGAACACGGTGCGTGCCAGGTCCCAGATGGAGCCGGCAGCGGTGAAGTAGTCCTTGCGGTCACCGGGCTGGTGATGCAGCTCGATCAGTCGCCAGGCCTGCAATTCCTTCAGGCCCATGCTGACATTGCCGCGGCTGATCTTCAGCGCTTCTGCCAGCTGGTCGGCATTCAGCGGTTCATTGTGGATGGTCAGCAGGGCAAACATCTGCCCCACGGTGCGGTTAAAGCCCCAACGGCTGCCCATTTCTCCAAAGTGCAGCACGAACGCCTGTGCCTGGCTGGAAAGTTTCATGTTTTTTGTAATTTCTTAAGTTTCAGAAATTTCTGAAAATTCTAGACAAAGATTGACCTGTGTCAACTGCTGATTGCGGATTTATTGCTGGCGCAGGCTCTGGTGGGCGCGTTCCTGCCAGTCATCGGGCACGATAAAGCCCCGGCTGACCTCCCGGTTACCGACTACCGCAGCCATGCAGAGGGGGCCGTGAGCACCGAGCTGCGCGTGTACCTTTGGAGCGGCATAAGTCACGGCTACCTGTGGCGTGCTGTGGGTGGGGGCGCAGGGAGCCAGCCAGCACTGTTTGGGCAATTGCAGCCAGTGCCAGGTTTTGTCGGCAAAGTGCTCGAGAAAGCCCTGCCAATCTGTCCACCAGCAAGCGCCTTCCTTTGGTGCCGCGTGCAATTGCTGGAAGCGACGTCCGGGCATCAGGGTCCACTGCCGTTGAATATCGATATCCTGATTTTTGAGAAGCGCGCGGGCATCTGGCTGCTCGATAATCGGAAGCTGATGGTCGCGGGTGCGCGCAAGCTTGATATCCAGGCGGTCCTTGAGGCCTGGTCCTACCCAGTAATCGTCAACCTGCAGGTAAAACTTCACCGCCACTTCCCAGTGTTCGGTGACATCGTCGGGCAGATAGCGCACTACAAAATCCAGTTCACCCAAGGTTTTGCCCTCGACGCGTATCGGAAGGTTGTGTGCAAGCAAGTGGTACTCGGGGTGGTACTTGAACGCAAATGCCCAGAGGTTTTCAAAATAAATACCCAGTCGTCGGGACTTTGCTGATTCCATGATTCCCCGCAAGTTATTTTCCAGAGAGGCACGGATTGCCGGTGCGGCAAAGAAATCTCTCAGTTCCTCGCGACGTGATCTCGGTAGCCATGGCAGGGCGGGGAGCTGGCTGATGTTTTCGGTGCCGAGGGCCCAAAGCAGATTGCACCAGTGATCTGCAAAAGTGGAAGGGAAGAGGGAGCTGTTGGTGTCAGTCATGGCTCGAGTATAGGGAATTGCCGGCGGCAGGTTAATGCCGTGCTGATACCGGGCCGCGCGCTGAATGCACTACCACTTGAAGCGGAAGCCCAGGGTGGCACTGGCCTGGTAGCTGTCCCCGGGGTTGTCGAAACTGGTGGCGTAATCCACCTCGGCGTAGAAGGAACAGCGGTCACCGCACTCGTCATAGGTTACGCCCGCGCCGACCTGCCCCCACCATTCGTCCCGCGCCTGGTAAAGCGGTACCCCGGAGACCTCCACTTCGGTTTCATCCTCGAAGTAGTAGAGCGCATTGGCAATGGCGTAGAGATTGATGCGCTCCAGCAGCAGTGTGCCGAACATGTTGGCCGGGGATTTGCGCCGGCTGACCCGCTGCTCGAAGGCGACGCCAAAGCGCGCCGCGCCGCCCTGGTTGTCCACATCCTTCATGATCACGCCGTACCCATCGCTGATATCGTCCAGCTCTTCCGCGTTGTAGGTCAGCTGCACCTGCGGCGTGAGGGCGAAGTAATCGCACAGCTTGATGGTGTGCCCGGCCTCCGCGGAAAACGAAAATCCCACCGCGTCACTGCCGCTGGCAAGATAGTAGAGCTCGTAGGACAGCAGGTCGCTGTCGTACCAGTTGAACTGGGCCTGCAGGTCTACATAGGTGCCCTGGTTACCATACCAGGTGGCGGTGCCGCCGATGCCGTAGTTCTCGGTATCGAACTGCCCGTGGCTGAAAAACGTGTCCAGCTCGGTATCCGCGTAAGAGTACTGGCCGAATAGCCCCAGGATCAGCCGCCCGCGGTACACCGAAGGGTCTACGGAAAAATCTGCCCCCAGCTGCACCAGGCCGTAGTCCTGCTGCCACCGGGCGCGTCCGCTGGAGCGGTCGGGCGCCATCTCGGTGTAGGCACCCGCGCCGCGTATCCACAGGCCGCCACCGTCGGTGGTTTGTTCCGTCGCATCGGTAAAGCAGCAGATACCGCGGTCCCGGTAGCTGGTGCCGGCCCAGAAGCGGTTGCCCACACGCTGGCGCAGGGTGCCGGGGCGATTCAGGTGGCGGATGACCTGGGCGTAGGTTTCGTACATCACCGCGCCCGGCTGCCAGCGGGGAATCAGCTCGCCGCTGTTGGCAAACGGATCCTCGATGGTAGAGCGCAGGTACCAGTCACCGTTGTCCGGATCGATCAGGGCGCTGTGGTGCAGGCTGTAGCCGTAAGCGCCACCAACGGTGGCAATGCGGCCGTCAAAGCCGACGTAGTCGCCGTCGAGGATGAAGGCGTCGGCGGGGGAATTGCCGTCGATGGCGATCACGCGGATACCGTCGCCGCTGGTCAGTGCACCGGTGCCACCAGCATTGTAAATGCGCAGGTATGTGGTGCCCGAGACATCGCCGGCGACCGTCAGCAGGTCGGCGGGGGCGCCGTCGCCGGCCAGTTGCACGTCCATCCACAGGCGTCCGTCCCGACCCAGGTAATTGCCAAAGCGACCGTCCTGGTGGGTGGCGATATTCAGGGTATTGAAGCGGTCGTCACGCAGATTGAGTGTGCCCGCATTCAGGACATTGCCGCCAATGGTGTAGTTGCGCGGTGCAAACTCCACAATGCTGCCGAAGCGCATGTCCAGGCCGAGCTGCGTGGTGCCGCTGGTTCCGCCACCGACATCGAGTTGCCCGGAAAAGATGATTCTGGAGCTGCCATTGATGATGATGCGCTCCCAGTTGGTCAGCAGGCGGCCATCGAGTTCGTGGTCCAGTTTGAACCTGAGCGTATCGATATCGCCGTCGTCGGCGGTGAGGTCGTCGCCGCCGTCCATGGCAATGTCGCCTTCATAGGCAAAGGCATCGATAACCAGGGTGTCCGAACCAGTTCCGCCGAGAATTGCATTGACGATACCCTCGTCCCAGTAAATATCGTCATCGCCGGCGCCGGTATCGAGAACGTTGAAAATAAATCCCCCGTCCAGGGTCACCTGGTCGTTGCCCTCTCCAGTATGTAGCTCGAACACGAGGCCGTCATGGATTTCGACGCTGTCGTTGCCGGCACCGGTAAAGAGCCCGCCGCCGGAGAAGTTGCCCACCTCAGATTCGCGCAGGTCCACGGTGACCCGGTCGTTACCTTCACCGGTCAGCAGGTTCCCTTCGACGGTGGCACCGTTGATGTGGATTTCATCGTCGCCGCTGCCGCTGTCGACGGTGCCGATGGTGCCGCCATTCAGGTCGAGGGTGTCGCGGCCTGCAAAGGTTTCCACATCGGCGCCGGCGGCGTCGTTGTCTGTGTCGCACAGTATCTGGTCGTCACCGGCGGTGCCGGTGTTGGAAGGGCTGCAGTCAGCGCGGGCGACCTGCGGCAAGCATAAAAAGGCGCAGAGTAAGAGTGCACCGCTTACTGCAATGGTTCTGGCTGCCAGTGGGAACTGCAGGATTTTGCGCACGTTAGCCCTCACTTTTTGCGTTATCTGTTGTGGCGAGCAGAATTTTTTGTGGGTTAGCGGAGAGTTTGAGAGGCCATCAACTTTGACAAAACTCGCGGTCGTCAGAATTCATAGGTAACCCCCAGGTTGAATGTCCAGGGATTGAATTCGATGTCGGAATAGAGGCGGTCGTAACCGGGATTGACGGGGAAGGTCACCACCGCATCGGTACTGGCATCGGTGTATATGGCCGCGGCATTGATCAGCCAGGTGCGCCCGTGGCCGAGGCGCCAGTCGAGCCCGAGCTGAGCGCTGCCTCCCCAGGAATGGCCCGCGCCGAGCTTGCCCTGACCGGCGGCAATGCCGCTGTCGATCAGGTAGTTCTGGAATTCCGCATTCAGCTCGTCGTCGTAAAAGTGCGTGTAATTGACGCCAATGCCGATATACGGCTGCCCCAGGCAGGTCTCGTCCATCCAGTACCAGTTGATGAATAGATTGGCCGAAGAAGCGGAGAAATTGCCGAAGGCGATATTGTCCCGGCCGGGGTAGCCGTGAAAATTGGTCAGGTCCAGGCTGTGGTCGGCACCGCCGATATACAGCATTTCCAGGCCCAGGTAGGACAGCGGGCGCCACACAACGGACGCATTCCAGGTGGTGTCGTCTTCCACCTCCCAGCCGGTTCGATACAGGTCCCAGTCCTGCAGTACCTGGTATTTCAGCGGGGTATTGTCATCATCGGGATAAACAAAACTCGCACCGACGCGCAGGTAAAAGCGTGTCAGGTCGAGTTCGGAAACGGGAATTTGCGCCACACAAAGCGCGGGAAACAGCAGTGCCACGGCGGCAGCCAGCTTGAGCTTTTTCATTGTTAACTCCGTTTAACTCCACACGAGTGCGTATTGTTGTTATGACGCGACTCATTCGGGGCGAAAAGCTTTTTGATGGCGGGCAATTATGAATTTATAAACTGCCGGATAAGGTTTGCAAGCACCTGTAAAAGTAGCATGGCGTGGGAATGCTGCAGGGAAATACCGCTGAGAGAGGTGGCCGCGATTTTGACAGAAAAATATCAGGGCCCCGCGGGGCCCTGAGGGAATTTATGCAGCGAGTTGACCGGATTACCAGCGACGCTTGTGCCGCAGGAAAATCAGGGTCAGCAGTAACAGCATCAGCAGCGGGCTCGCGGAGCCACCGCTGGTACTCGGGTAGGAGCGGTTGCCCTGGAATGCCGGTTGCGCGCCGTCCTGGCGGTGATCCTGTACCGGCGCAGAGCTGCGGTTCTGGCGCGCGGCGCGCTCCCGCTCAACCCGCGCCTTGTTATTGCGCTGGATGCCCTGTTGCTCAAACACCGGCTCTTCCACCACTACCAGTGAGGTGTACGGCGTCACCAGGCCGTATTCCACCGCCAGGTCCACGATGGCATCCTCGCTGTCGGCGTCGTGGCCCAGGTAATCCATCCGGTTCTGGATATCTTCGATGGTGGCATAGGCCCACAGTCGCTCCAGCTCCGGATTGCGGGTATCGCTGGCCGGGAACTGCAGGGGGGAGGTGTACTGCACCTTGCGGTCGGACACTTTGCCATCGATGGTGAGCCTGGCCGCGCCGTCGCCCCAGTAGTGCCCGAATACGATCAGCTGCTGGCCGCGGTAGAGTGAGCCGATATGCCGGGGGCTGATATCGCGCACCTTTACCCCGGAGATCTTCGGGACCCCGGAGATCTTCAGGTCGATATCCCGGTAGGCTTCGTGTTGCAGCCTGTCCGCCGCCTGCACCAGCCGCCCGGAAATGTCGTCGCTGTTGGAAATGGCCACGGCAAAGCCGTTGGAAACGCGGGCCATGCCGTCCAGCAGCGGGCGGTTGGCACTGTTGCCCATCACGAAGGTAAACAGGCGAATGTCGTGTTGCTCCAATAATTCGAGAAAGGCTTTTTTCTCGGTCACGCCCACATTGGCGACCCCGTCTGTCACCAGGATCACCGCGCTGGGGCGGTCGGCGTCCAGCCCCTGGTAGGCGGTCTTGAGACCGGCAAACAGGTTGGTGCCGCCGCTGGGCTGCAGCGACTCCAGCCGTTGCAGGTAGCGGTTCACATTGGCGTCGGTTACCGGTACAAATCCGCTGGTCAGCTCCCGGGCGGAATTGTTGAACAGCACCATGCGGAAGCGGTCCGCCGGCTGCAGTTTACCCATGCCCTTGCGCACGCCCTCCGCCAGGCTGTGATATTTGCCCGCCATGGAACCGGAAATATCCAGTACGAAAGTCCAGTCGCGGCCCTGGATTGCCGGGCCCAGGTCATCCCCCGGCGTCAGCGTCAGCATAAAGGTACCGCGGTCGCTGCCCTCGGGGTGGTAGGTCACCATATCCACCGCGCCCGGCAGGCCCTGCTGGTGGCGCCAGTACACGACGATGTCCTTGTCCAGGGTGAATGCGCTGCCGCTAGAAGGCACGGCGTTTTGCGCCTGTTCTTCCCCTGCGGCAGCAACAGTAGTGCCCGCGGTATTCGCGAAAGATGCCTTCCACTCCTGCGCGGATTGCTGCTGAATCCCGGCCTGGGGATGTGCCGGCAACAGGAACTGGTCGATGGGGTAGGAGGAGCGCATGCTCAGATTGAAGCTGAATGCCTCCTGCACATTTTCCTGATAGGTGAAAAACGCCATGCGCTCCTCGTCCACGCCGCCTTCCTCCAGCGGATAGACGTAGCGGCCGATGCCCAGGTCCGCGTGTACCGGCTGGATATATACCAGGCGGATACGCACCGCATCGTTTGGCTGCACCGGGTAAACCCGGCTGTCGAAGGTGCGGTAGTCGTCCTGCTCCGTCAGCGCCGTCCGCCTGCCCTGGGCCTTCTCCCGTTCGTACAGGGCGCGGGCCTGCTTTTTCGGCAGTACTTCACGGGTCACCGGCTTGCCGTCGATCCAGTAGGTGAACTCTCCCACCGAGGCTTTTACCGGTACCGGGAAGCTGTATACCGCCTCCAGGGCCTGGTCGTGGGGGTTGAAGAAGGTCTGGTCCACTTGGGTGATGGCATAGCCATCCTCTATCACCACGTTGACATGGTGCTCCTTGATTTCCAGTGCCGGCAGGCTGCCGTCGGCGGGGGTCAACAGGCCCGCTGCGGCTGCCAGCTGCGGTGCCAGTAAGCCCAGCAGTAAACAGGTGAGCCAGTGAATGGGGGTGCGCCATAAACGTTGCATTGTCGGTTCCTCCGGATGCCGTCTCGGGGCTGAAATAAAAAGTGCGCCGGATTTGCCGGGTTACCGGACCACCGGGACGCCGGAGTATTTAGCGGTAGGGGCTCACAATAATCACCCAAAACCGGTAAAGTCCCGATAAATGCAACTGAAAGTATTGAATAGCGATACCCTGGTGGTGAGATGAGCCAGACACAGGCACTGATGAAGACCCTCAAGCGGGAGCTCAGGGCGCGGGGCATTACCTATGCGGAAGTGGCCAGGCGGCTGCAAATGTCCGAGAGCAGTATCAAGCGCCTGCTCGGTGGCGAATCCCTGTCGCTGGCGAGGCTGGAGACCCTGTGCGAAATTGCCGGCATGGATTTCTCCGACCTGGTGCGCAAGACCGCCGAGGCCCGCAGCGGCATCACCATGCTCACGCAGGAACAGGAGCGGGAGGTCGCCGGTGACCCGCGCCTGCTACTGGTGACCGTGTGTGTGCTCAACCACTGGACCGTCGAGCAGATTCTGCAAACCTACGAACTCAGTGAACCGGAGTGTATCCAGCTGCTGGCGAGGCTGGACCGGCTAAAGCTGATCGAGCTGCTGCCGCTGAACCGCTACCGGGTGATCGTCGCTAAGGAATTCCGCTGGCTGCCGAACGGCCCGATCCAGCGCTTTTTCCAGAGCCAGGTGCAACCGGACTTCCTCGATTCCAGCTTCTCCGGCCCCGGGGAAAAAATGGTATTCCGCACCGGCATGCTGTCACGCGGGGCGAACGCGGAATTGATGAAGAAAATGGACCGGCTGCTGGAGCAGTTTGACGAGCTGCACGATGCGGACACCAGCCTTGCGCTGGATGAACGCTACGGCTCAAGCCTGATGGTGGCCCTGCGGCCGTGGGAGTTGCAGCATTTCAGCCGGCTGCGGCGGAGTGATCGGGAGAAGGTGTTTCCGGAATAATTACCCCTGCGAGCCCTGGACTTCTTGTAGACCTGAAGGTGAACTCCGGCTAGTATGACCGTCGGTGCCCACCATACTTGCACACGAGTAAAAAAAGGCCTGTTCGACCGACAACTGAAAAACTCTCTTCTGAGCCTCGCCCTCGGGAATTTAAACGTGTGTACTCGACCCGTGATGGCGTGGTTAACCAGAAAGGTTTTTCATGACTTCCAAAGAGCTTGCGTACGCCGTACAGCAATACCTCCAATCGCTCATTTCCTTCCAGTTCAAGCGTGCACATATCTACGAACTGATGGCCGCGTGCTACGGATTCAAATCTTACGCCTCCCTGGGAAAGGATATCGTCCTGTCGGACTGTATTCGTGATGACAGACAAATATCCCAGAATGGCGCGCTGCTCAAGGCACGTTGCCTGGGTCTCGGTTGTCCGGCCGACAGTGCTGATTCCTGTGTGTCCGGGCTGCTGGACTTTCTTGTCCAGCGCCAAATTGGCCCTGTCAGTATTTCCACTCTTATTGGCCTGCTTCAGGCGCACAGCCATATTTATGGTGATTACCTTGATGAGGATGATGAAGAGTTCATTCAGTTTGAACGTGAGGGCTGGCCGGGCCCGTTGCTGATCAATAGCCTGGAGATTGCGGCAAACAAAGGAAATAGTGAGGCGCATTACGCACTGGCACTGATTTTTGCGCCCTCTGAATACGAGAGCCGCCCGGTTGTTGGGGGTTCCTACTGGTACGAGCAACGGCAAATGGGGCGACTGCTTTCGGGTGCCGAAAAAGAATGGGCAGATGCCTATGAAGCACGTATCGCTCGGGACGAAAAATACGGCCTCCACCTTCGTGAAGCGGCGCGACTGGGCGACGCCCGTGCACGCCTCGACCTGGCTGAACGTTTTGCGGATCCATCATTTTTTGAGCAGAATCAATTCGATATTGATGCAGATCCCATCGCTGTGGCAGATATTGCGAAGTCTCTGGGGCGCAAAGCTGATGCCAGAGACTGGCTAACCCTCGCCGCGGAGCAGGGCGATACCGACGCTATGCTCGAGCTTATCGAGGAGCATGACCACGGTGATCTGAAGCAGTGCTGGATCTGGATGTATCTGTCACAGCTGGTGGGAAGTGATCTGTCTCAAAGTGACCACTATGCGATTAATGAAGATGGCTCTCTATATGACGATGACATTGGCGGGTCGATGTTCGTTGCGGGGAGAGATGCGGTAACGCTAAAGCCGCTTGATTCAGAGCAGGACGCCGCGGCTCGACGGGCGGCAGAAGCCTTGTTCGATCAGATTAGGGAATCATAAGCTTTCAAGCTGCCTTCTTTGGTAGTTGGCAAGTAACGCTATCCTTGGCGAACCTCGTCATGATGCGGGGTTTCGCTTTACCCTGGACGGGATTTAGCCAACGAAAACAATTGCTCTGCCTAGGTACTCAAACATCCTGTTCTCTGCCATAAAACCGTGGATTAAGGCGCGTCTTCATCGGCTATCTCGATAGTAGCCTTTTTCCTTAAGCCTGAAGGTATACCAAACAATCAAGGCGTAAAGCGCCCAGGTAAGGGCCGATGTCACCTTGATCATCGTGGCGCTTTCTGCGGGAAACTTTTGGGTAAACAGGGTGTGCACGCCTGAAACCAGGGACACGAAGAGCAGGATCAAAAATAGCCAGCGGGCAGTTGAATTACGCAGAAATAGCAGTACAGCCGCGGCTGTTGCCAAAGCCAGAGTAATAAACGCTTTTAAATAAAATAAAGCGCCGCTTGGCCTTTCAAATCCCTCTGGCAGTTCAATCGCGCCGGAGTACATCGCGTACAACTGGAATACGCCAGATACTGCGGAAACCAGGAACCAGATAAAGATTATCCAGACCCATACGGGGCGTTTTTCTGTACTGCTCAATTCTCTATTCCCTTTTACCTGCATTCATCAGCCAGATACATTTCTGAAATACAGCTCTGGCCGAATTTATTACTTGCTTGGCGACGCGCAAAAACGCAGATAGGGCAGCTTGATCTCAACCTTGCCGAACTTTTCCTTTGCCTGGTCATCATTCAGGCTCAGCGCAACAATGACATCCTGGCCTGCCACCCAATTTGCCGGCGTTGCAATCGGCACGCCGTCGGTAGCCTGGATGGCATCCAGGGCGCGCAAAATTTCAGCGAAGTTCCGCCCCACCGACATGGGGTATGACATGGTGAGGCGAATCTTTTTGTCCGGGCCAATGATGAATACAGTGCGCACGCTTGCACTGTCCGCCGCTGTGCGACCGTCGGGAAGATAGGCGTCAGCAGGCAACATATTGTAGAGCTTGGAAACCTCCAGCGAGGTGTCGTCAATAATCGGGAAATCGGCGGGCGCGCCGGCAAAGGCCTCGATATCGCGCTTCCACTTCTTGTGTTCTTCAACACTGTCTACCGATACACCAATCACCTTGGTGTTGCGCTTGGTGAATTCACTGGCAAGCTGGGCAACGGCACCGAACTCGGTTGTGCAGACTGGGGTGAAATCCTTCGGGTGGGAAAACAGGATGGCATAGCTGTCGCCGATCCACTCGTGGAACTTGAGCTTGCCGGCGGTGGAATCCACTGTGAAGTCTGGGGCGGTATCGTTTATGCGCAGGGACATGGGTAGTGATCCTTTGTTGAAATCTTAAATACGTTTAAGTCGACTGATTCTAGACCGCAAATGCCCATACTCTTTCGATCACCCAGAAGGCACTCACAGCGCCAATGGCATAGGGCGGGACTTTTTGCGCGGCACTGGGCCAGTGCTGGCGCCGGCGCAGGGCGGCAATCAGCAGCAATACCATTCCCACAAATATCAGCTGCCCCAACTCCACGCCCACATTGAAGGCTGCCAACGCCAGGGGTATTTCCGCCTGCGGCAGTCCAATCTCCGTCAGTGCGCCGGCAAAACCGAAGCCGTGCAGCAGCCCGAATGTAAAAGCCACCAGCCACGGCATGCGCCCGGTGAGTGTTGCCTTGCCTTTGAGGCCCCGCAGGATTTCAAGGGCCAGAAACAGAATGCTCAGAGCGATGGTTGCTTCCACGGGCGGGCCGGGAACGTGCACATAGCCGAGCGTCGACATACCGAGGGTAATACTGTGGGCAACGGTAAAAGCGGTGACAGTCTTTACCAGTTGACCGAAGCCGCGCACCAGGATGATCAGCGCGAGCACGAACAGCAGGTGATCGATGCCCTCCAGAATATGCTCGATTCCCAGCACGGCATAGGTGGTGAGCACGCCGAGCTTGTCCGGCTCGCGGGGGATGGTGACCGTGTTTTCCGACGGCTGTAGCAGGAAGGAATACTCGCCACCTTCGAGCAGGCGAATATTCACCAGAACATCAATCGTGGTGCTGGGGAGCTTGTCTATGGTCAGCCGGGTGCCGGGCAATTCCGTGTTGTCTTTACCGGCTGTAAGCCGGTAGTGGTAGAGCACGAACCCGTCGAGCAGGGTTTCCCGTGCATCGCTGAGTTTCAGCGCCTGATCAAAGCTTGGCGTAATATCGATGACCCTGTCGCCGCGGCTGGGCACCTTCCACAAAACATCATAGGATGCCGGCGCGGTCTCCTCGATCTGCAGATACGCCGGCCGGATCTCGTGTGCCCACAGGGTTGGGGTAACTAGCATCCAGGCGATGGCCAGCAGCCACGGGACTATTCTGCTCATTCTTCCGCAAACGAAACGTTGATTGCGCCGGGAATATCCTCGGCAGTGACCTGCACCTGATACTTCGCGAGCAGTTCCTGGTATACACGGTCCTGTGCCTTGATGCCGGACGCATATTCGTATTGCTGAGCGACAAAATCCTGCACTTGCTCGAAGTCCGGCATGGCGGGTTCCTGCTTGCGCTCGATCAGTACCAGGTGCCACCCGTACCCGGAGCGAATCGGCCCGCCCCACTTGCCGGTGGGGAGTTTGTTCAGGCCCTGTGCGAAATCCCCGCCGAAGGCATTGTCCAGTTCCTGTGTGGCAGTCAGCGGCCACTGGTTGGGTATCGAAAGTTTTTGCCGGCGCGCGGACGGGATCTCTTCGCCTTGCCTCAGCGCTGTGAGTAAGTCCTGCATCTGTTCTTCGGTCTTTTCTTCCGGCAGCAACAGTACCTGGCGGAAGGCATAGGCCTGCGGGAGCTTGAACAGGTCTTCCCGGCGGTGGAAGTACTCCCGCAGCTGTTCCTCGGTAACCGGATGCATCAACGCGCTGAGGTCGATAGCCACGGCCTCCATCTTCTGGGCCAGGCGCTTCTTGATGATCTCGTCATTGTGATCGAGGTTCATGCGCAGGGCTTCCCGATAGAACACCTCGCGACGGACATAGCGGTCGATAAGCGCCTGCACATCACCAGGGCCGGGGTCACGCTTCCATTGCAGTTTCCACAGGTTGACCAGGTGATCCAGATCCTGCTGATCAACCACGATGCGATGGTCGCTGTCCTGCTCCTGTTCAAGCCAGAAATAGGCGGCGAAAATCAACCCTCCCAGGGCCATAAAGTGCAGGAAGGGCTCGCGTATCAACCGGTTGAGCATGCAGTCATTTTCCTTGTGATCTTATCCGCGGCCTCTTTCCTGATCTCGCCTACTGCGCCTCTCACTCGTGCCTCTCACTCGTGCCTACCGGGCGTATACCAGATCGGGGACCCCCAGGCCCGCTCGACAATCTGCATCTTGGTGTCCTCCGGGAACTCAACGCCCTCGCGCAGTTCATCGTAGAGCGACCAGCGCGCGGTGGGCAGCTGCAGGACGCGCACGTAATAGTAGGCCATCTGCGACGGGTCGTAGTCGGGGTCGGTCCACACGCCCATCAGTTCCGGACTGCCTTTTTCCTTGTTGAATGCACCGGTTTTCATATCGATTGGTGCATCGACTGGGGTCACCGAGCCATCCTCCTGCAGGCGATCACCGGAGGCCACCACGTTGTAGATGGTGTCTTTCATCTCGCCATCTTCCAGCCAGCCCTTGATGATCTGGATGCGGTCGAGATTGGGGCCGATGGGGTCCTTCACGGCCCACACCAGGATCTGTGGTGCCTTTTTTTCATCACCGTCGCCACTGTAGTCGCCGCCCATGGGCACGCCCTTGGCGTAACCATCCTCGACCATGGCTTCATAGGAATCGTAGGAGGGCGCATAACCCTGGCCGGCGAAGGCGCGAACTTTCATACGTGGGCCGCTGGTGGCGAAGGTTTCTTTTGCCAGCATGGCATCCCAGATGGCGCCCCGGGTATTGCTGGTTGCCCACACGCCGGTGATGGAGCCGGGATTGGTGTCGGCCACCAGCATCTCGCCCTCCAGCACATTGTTGGCCCGATCTTTTGCTGTGCGATCCACCAGGCCGTGGCTGCCCACCTTGTAGTTGTCTTCCTCGACATTGCTTGGTGCGCCGTTGTGGTTATCGGTACCGCCGGCAAAGCCGTATTTGAACGGGTTGCTACCCAGTTCGACCTGATACTTCAGGCCCCGTGTCAGTCCGTAGCGGATGAAGTTCTGCTTCATGAACTTGCGATCACTGTAATCCTGCAGCGTGCGGGCGTTTTCAAAATCGGCAAATTCATCGTTGGGCCAGAAATCCGGAACCACCTCCGAGTTGCCCTTGACCTGCATCATTTCGATCAAGGGCTCCATGCTGGCACGGGTCTCGACATAGGACTTGGTGATCGGCTTGCCATCCATCGTTGTTTCGGGGAAATCCCTGCCCTTACTTTCATTGGCGTTGTGCGGTATGGCGAATACCTTCTTTCCGTCGTTGCGCTGGGCCTGCATCCATTTCCACAGCTCCTGCGGATCACTGCCATCATTGGCGGAAAAAGGCATGTCCGGAATGTTGGTGTCGCGGAAAAACACGTTGCGATGCACATTGGCGCCACCGGGCGCCGAGGTCCATTCGTAGGCGTGGATGGTGGTGAACTCGCCGGGCTTGTAGTGCTTTTCGGTGGCCTCGTAATTCTTTTGCCAGGAAGACTTGATGGACTCGGCCCCCTGGAAGAAGGGTGGATGCGGATCCTTGCCGGTCGCCAACGGGGTAAGCACGTACTTGTTATACAGGCCAAGTGCTTCCTTCAGGTCGGTGACGTCACGAAATTTCACGGCGAGGGGGTCGTCGTGCCCCGGTGCCCCGGGAGTCATCAGGGTATAGGTTTCACCGATAAATTCGGCGTGATCGGTGACGGCACAGAAATCCAGCGGCCGCTTGATCTTGTGCATGCTGCCATTGACCTTGACCTCCTCACCACTGGCAAAGCGGTAGGCGTCGTCCGGGGTCAAACGGTTTCCGCCAATAAAGGCATCCATGGAGACCCCGGTGTGCAGGTGGGTTTCACCGAAATAGGCGTCGCGAAGGGGGTTTTGTGGGGCGTCGCCTTCTGCATCCTGAAGAGAAGTATCGGCCGTTGTTGTCTCCGTCACTGTCTCAGCAACTGTCTCCGTTGCCGAGTCAGTTGCAGGCGCTGGTGACTCGGCTGCGGTATCGCTATCTGTTTTCTCTACCTGGTTATCACCACTTCCGGGGCTCGGCGCCGAGCGATCGTCACCGGTGCAACCAGCCATGAGCAATGAAAGCGCGATTGCGGAAGTAAGTAGGCGCATGGTGTTCCTCGATAACAGCGATTTGTATCTATTGAAAGGGATAGCAGGTTTGGGCCATTTCTGCCGGGGGGCCGGGGAGCGCGCCGCCAGTAAAGTCTTGGAGTCGACGTTCTGTGCGGTCAGGTCGACCAGGTCCGGCGGACGACAACTCAGGCCTGCCGATCGGGGTTCCTCAGGAGCGAGCCTGTTGCCGCCGGGCCGAATCGGTGTCCTGTATATCGTCAGGTATGCCACCGTCTATTCTCTGTGAATGTTTTTCTTCAAACCGACACAACCTCGTTCTCTTGCGTAGGACGCAAAGTGCGCAAGATGATACGGACATTTATCGGTCAAACGTTACTCCGCGATCGGTACCGGCTGCTGAGAACTGGCGCTGTTGCGCTGTCCCTGCTCGCGAGTGCAATCGGTTGGGCTCAGGAACCTATCCCTACGTCGCGGCTCACTTTCGAACAGGCTGTACTGAAAAGCCTGCAGAGCCATCCGCAGCTTGCGGGATACAACTATCAGCTTGAGGCGGCCACTGCACGTGCGGCGCAAGCCGGCATCAGACCACGTCCCGAGCTGGGCCTGGTGGTTGAAGATGTCGCTGGCACCGGTGACTTCAATAATATTGAAAGCGCACAGACAACGCTGGGTATCACCTGGCTGCTACAGGGCGAGTTAATTGATAAACGGATAGAGGCTGCGCGCAGTAAGACCGGGGTGATTGAGATTCAGCGTCAGATTCTGGAACTTGAGGTGGCGGCGGATACTGCACGCTATTTCCTGCAGGCAATGGCCCAGCAGGAGCGCATGGTACTGGCGCACAGTGCTGTGGAGCAGGCGCGGGATGCGCTTGTGGATATTCGGCGTCAGGTTGCTGCGGGCAAGGTGCCGCAGGCCGATGCATCCCGCGCCGAAGCGGAACTGGAGCGGCGCGCATTGGCGGCCGAGGACGTCGAGCATGAACTGGACATTGCCAAATACCGCCTGGCGGCCCAGTGGGGCGAGCGCACCCCCGGATTCGGCGCGCTCGAAGGCTCACTTGTGACGCCTGTTCCGGCCATCGATATCCCACAGCTGCGCGCCGAGGTGGCAGGCAATCCCAACCTGGCTATTTTCCTGAGCCGCGAGCGGGTAGCCGAGGCGGAAATCGCACTGGCGCGCGCAGAAGCCGGTATCCAGTGGCGTATCGATGCGGGTATCCGACGGTTAGAGTCCACAGACGATTACAGCCTGGTCGCCGGAATTGCCATCCCGCTCGGTAGCCGCGAGCGCAATCGCGACAGGGTCGCAGCGCTGATGGCCGAGCAAAACCGCTACCGCGCGGAGATGAATGCAAAAGTAATCGAGCTGGAAACCCGGGTTTATATGCTTGCTCAACAGCTACAGCACAGCCGCCACGTTGCCGAGGCGCTGTCGTTGAAAATTATCCCCAGCCTGGAGTTGGCACACTCCGATACCCGCACGGCATACCGCCAGGGCAAGTACAGTTATTACGAATTGGTAGCCGCGCAGCAGGACCTGATCGAGGCGCGCCTGTCCTTTCTCGAGGCCCAATACCGGGCGCATTTGTATCTGATCGAAATCGAAAAACTCACCGGGCTGTCCCTGATGCAGCTAAGTGAGAACGTGAAATGAAAGCCGTTGTATTTTTAAGTTTGGCCCTCGCCATCATTCTGATCTGGGGAATGGGCTACAGAACCGATGTTCCGGCGTCAGCGGCAGAAGCCGAGCAGGGGGAGCCGGATCCTGAAATGGGCCCGAACCGGGGGCGAATGTTGCGTGAGGGCGACTTCGCCGTTGAACTCGCTATCTTCGAAACTGGCGTGCCCCCAGAATTCCGCGTGTGGGTTACCGATGGCGGAAAACCGGTGGATCCGAAAAAGGTCCACCTCAAGGTCGTGCTGACCCGACTAGGAGGGAAAGAGGAGCATGTCAGCTTTGCCCCGCAGGAAAATTTTCTGCGCGGTGACACGGTGATCCACGAACCGCATTCGTTTGTTGTTTCAGTTACCGCCAGATACAACGGCAACAGCCACCACTGGCAGTACGACAGCTTCGAAGGCCGCACCCGCATTGAACCAAGTATTGCCGAGGCCATGGATATCGGTACCGGAATTGCCGGGCCCGCGGTACTGCGGGAAACCCGCAAGGCATACGGTCGCCTGGTAATGAACCCCGAGCGCGTGCGGGTTATCAGCGCGCGCTTCGACGGCACGGTGGAATCGGTCCGGGTCGGCCTGGGGGAACGGGTCAGCAAGGGCCAGCCGCTGATTGCGATCAACAGCAATGAAAACCTGAAGACCTATTCCATTACTTCCCCCATAGAAGGGGTGGTACTGCAGCGCTTGGCGAACCCGGGCGAGCAGACCGATGGTCGCGCACTGCTGACGATCGCGGACAGCAATGCCCTGCTTGCAGAGCTGGATGTTTTCCCGGCAACGCGCGCGCGTATCAAGCAGGGTGCTCCGGTTGCATTGAATATCCGCGGCCTGGATGTCCAGCTACAGGGCGTGGTGCAGCAGATCGATACCATGATCCGCCCGAACCAATCCAGCGTGGTGCGGGTGGCGCTGAACAATCCGCCCGCGGATCTCGCTCCCGGCGGCTTTGTGGCCGGAGAAATTCAGGTGGCGGAGTTCGAGGTGCCACTGGCAGTGAAGCGCTCGGGCTTGCAGGCGTACCGCGATTTCACGGTGGTGTATATCAAGATCGGCGACGAGTACGAGGTGCGTATGCTGGAACTGGGGCGTGAGGCCGGCGACTGGGTGGAAGTGCTCGGGGGACTGGAGGCCGGCGCCGAATATGTCACCGAGAACAGCTACATCATCAAGGCCGATATCGAGAAATCCGGTGCCTCGCATGATCACTAGGGCTTCGACATGCTCGAGTACCTGATCCGGAGCTCGATCCAGAACCGGGCCCTGGTGCTGGCCGTCGTGGCTCTGCTGTGCGGCATCGGCATCTGGAATTTCACCCGGCTGCCGATCGACGCGGTGCCGGACATCACCAACGTACAGGTGATGATCAATACCGAAGCCCGCGGGTATACCCCGCTGGAAGTGGAGCAGCGGGTGAGCTATCCGGTGGAAAACGCCATGGCCGGGCTGCCGAACCTGACCTATACACGTTCCCTGTCCCGTTATGGCCTGTCCCAGGTCACCGTGATTTTTGAAGATGGCACGGATATCTATTTCGCCCGCCAGCTGGTGAGTGAACGCCTTGCCGGCGCGCGCAGTGCACTGCCGGCTGGCGTGGAGCCGGAACTGGGGCCGATCGCCACCGGTCTCGGTGAGATCTTCATGTTCACGGTGGATGCGGAGCCCGGTGCCACCAGTGCCGACGGTACACCAATTACCCCCACCGACCTGCGCACCGTGCACGACTGGATTATCCGTCCGCAATTACTGCGGGTGCCCGGGGTGGTCGAGGTCAATCCCATCGGCGGCTTCAAACGGGAAATTCTCGTCGCCATCGAGCCGGAAAACCTGCTGGCGTTCGGCCTTACCCAGCAAGACCTGATCCTCGCGGTGGAAAAAAACAACCAGAACCGGGGCGTTGGCTTTATCGAGCACAGCGGCGCGCAGTGGATGCTGCGGGTGCCCGGCCAGGCGGAAACGGTGGAATCCCTCAACGACTTCCTGGTGGCGGAAGTGGATGGTGTTCCGGTGCACCTGGGGGACGTGGCGCGAATAGGTGAGGGCCGCGAGATGCGCACCGGTGCGGCCACCCAGAATGGCCGTGAAGTGGTGATGAGTACCGTGTTCATGCTGGTGGGGGAAAACAGCCGCACGGTGGCGCACGCGGTGGGCGAGAAGCTCGAGGAGATCAAGGCGAGCTTGCCGCCGGGGATTACCGCCACCGCGGTTTACGACCGCACCCGGTTGGTGGACAAAACCCTCGGCACGGTGCGCACCAACCTGCTCGAGGGCGCATTGCTGGTCATCGTCATTCTGTTCCTGCTACTGGGGAATGTGCGCGCGGCCATTCTCACCGCACTGGTGATTCCCATTGCCATGTTGATGACGGTGACCGGGATGGTGCAGACGCGGGTCAGCGCCAACCTGATGAGCCTGGGGGCACTGGATTTCGGCCTGCTGGTAGACGGCGCCATCATCATTGTGGAGAACTGCCTGCGCCGGCTGAGCCAGGCTACCCGCGAGAATGGCGAACTGGAAATGGACGAGCGGCTGGAAGTGGTTTTCCAGTCCACCCGTGAGGTGATCCGCCCGGCGATGTTCGGGGTGTTTATCATTACCGCGGTGTACCTGCCGATCTTCGCCCTCTCCGGGGTGGAAGGCAAAATGTTCCATCCGATGGCGACCACAGTGGTGATTGCGCTGCTGTCGGCGATGCTGTTGTCGGTGACCTTTGTGCCCGCATGTGTTGCGCTACTGTTTCGTAAGCCGGTGGTGGAGCGGGAAAACTGGGCGCTCAGCAAATTGCGGGATGTGTATCGCCCGCTATTGCAGTTCGCCGTCAGGCAGCGATTCCTGGTGGTGGCGGCCGCGGTGCTGCTGGTAGGGATATTCGGCTATATGGCGACCCGGCTCGGTAGCGAGTTCGTGCCCAACCTGAATGAAGGCGATATTGCCATGCACGCGCTGCGCATTCCCGGTACCTCCCTGGACCAGGCCATTGCGCTGCAGGAATCCCTGGAGGCGCGGATCAAGGAATTGCCGGAAGTGGAGCGGGTATTCGCCAAGATCGGCACTGCCGAAGTGGCGACCGATGCGGTGCCTCCAAGCGTGGCGGATAACTTCATCATCCTCAAACCGCGGGAACAGTGGCCGGACCCGGGCAAGTCCAGCGACGCACTGGTTGAGGAACTGGCGCAACTGGTGGAACCAATTCCCGGCAACCGCTACGAATTCCTGCAGCCGATCCAGATGCGCTTCAACGAATTGCTCGCCGGTGTGCGTGCCGAGCTGGCGATCAAGGTCTTCGGTGATGATTTCGCAAAGCTCGAGCAGCTGGGCAGTGCCATCGAGGCCGCTATCGGCAATGTCGACGGCATCGCGGATATCCAGCTGGAGCAGACCACCGGGCTACCCATGCTGACCATCGCACCCAACCGCTCCGCGCTCGCACAGTACGGGCTGGATGTGAATACGGTACAGGGGCAGCTGGCCACGGCCATGGGCGGCGCGGTGGCCGGGCGTTTTTACGAGGGTGACCGCAGGATCGATATCGTGGTGCGCCTGCCGGAAGCGCTGCGCCAGAACCTGGAGACCCTGGAAAAGCTACCGGTGCACCGCACCAATGGCGACTATGTCCCGCTGGAAGAAGTGGCTGCGCTGGATCTGGTAACCGGCATCAACCAGGTGTATCGCGAAAACGGCAAGCGCCGGGTGGTGGTGACCGCCAATGTGCGCGGTCGCGACCTGGGCAGTTTTGTCGCCGATGTACAGCGGGCGATTAGCGACAACGTGGAAATCCCGGCGGGTTACTGGGTGGAATACGGTGGCACCTACCAGACATTGCAGTCGGCAGCACGCAGGCTCGGGGTGGTGGTGCCAGCTACGCTGTTGCTGATTATGGGGCTGCTGTTACTCGCGCTCGCGTCGGCGCGCGATGCCCTGGTTATTTTTACCGGTGTGCCACTGGCGCTGACCGGTGGGGTGTTGTCACTGATGCTGCGCGGCATTCCGTTCTCGATTTCTGCCGCGGTGGGTTTTATCGCCCTGTCCGGTATTGCCATCCTCAACGGCCTGGTGATGGTTTCCTTCTTCCGCGACCTGCGCCACCAGGGTTACGGCCTCGACGATGCCATCATCGAAGGCGCCCTGATTCGCCTGCGTCCGGTGATCACCACGGCGCTGGTGGCGTCACTGGGGTTTGTGCCCATGGCCCTCAACACCGGCATCGGCGCGGAAGTGCAGCGCCCGCTGGCCACGGTGGTGATCGGCGGAATTATTTCGTCGACCCTGTTGACGCTTCTCGTGCTGCCGGCGCTTTACCGGATGGTGCATGGGATGGAGGCGAAAGTGGAGGAAGTGGAAACCGGTCCATCCCGAAATTACCCGTGACCTGCATCATTTTGATCCGTGGCTCCATACTGCCGCGGGGCTCTGCATAAGGCTTGCTATTCAGCTATCCATCTATTGATTTAATCCGCTATGGTCATCGGACTATTCGTGATGGCCAGTTCTTTCCGGATTTGAGTGAATGGATTAGTAAGATTTCTGGCGCTTATTTCATTTTATAGCTTTATTTTTTGTCGGTAAGTACTTGCATACATCTGAGTGTCATATGGGGGTGGGCATATTACATCGTATTACAGTTTTCTTTTTTTTCGTTGCGCTGCCTGTAATAATCCGGATCCATTTCTTACTTTTATAGATTTCATCTTCTGTTGTTCTCGGAAGTACTGATCTCAATTCATTTTAAAAAAATAATAACTCCCTATTCGGGGTGGGGTTTATGAGCCGTACGCGTAATAAAAGCTTTTTCACATTCTTTCTTACTACATCGATTTCCTCTGTTTTTTCAATTTCTGTGCTGAGCAGCCTGAGTTATGCCGAAGCGCTCGATTCGGATGCTGATGGAATGCCGGATTATTGGGAGGCCATTTATGGGCTCAATGCATATGATCCGATAGACGCTAGTCGAGACGAGGATCTTGATCTTCTCGATAACCTAGCCGAGTTCGGGCTGCAAACCAGCCCTGTGCGAGAAGATTCCGATTGGGATGGTGTCCTGGATAATGAAGATGTATGGCCGCTAGACCCGGGCAAAGCACTGGATCAGGACAGTGACGGTATCCCCGATGCCTGGGAGATCACCCGCGGCCTGGGTGAGCTTTACCCGAACGATACCACCATGGACTGGGATGGCGACGGTCTCAGTGACCCTGAAGAATATCAGGCCAATACTCGCCCCGATGTTCCCGACAGCGACCTGGACGGTGTGTTAGATGGTGAAGATGCCGCGCCGCTCGATGTCGCTTACAAATTTGACTTCGACGACGACGGCCTGCCGCAAGCCTACGAAAATCGGTATTCGTTCCTGGATGATTCTTTCCCTGACGACGCGTCATTCGATATCGACGGCGATGGCCTCAACCACCTGCAGGAATTTGCTGCTGGCACTGATCCGGAAAATCCGGATAGCGATGGCGACGGCGCCCCTGACGGTGAAGATCCCGTCGCCACCAATGCCGCCTACAGCCGCGACCTGGATCAGGATGGCCTGCCGGACGAGTGGGAACAGGCCTACGGCCTGTATGACAGCGACCCGCTGGATGCCGCCTTTGACTTCGATGGCGACGGCCTGAGCAATCTGCAGGAATACCAGCGCGGCACCAACCCGCAGGAAATGGATAGCGACCGGGATGGGGTCTATGACGGTGAAGACCGCTACCCTCTGAACCTGCGCTACCGCTTTGACCGCGACCGCGATGGAATGCCGGAAATGTGGGAGGCGGAACACGGCTTCTACGACAGCAACACCCACGATGGTGGTGGTGACCGAGATTCCGACGGCCTTCGCAGCTACCTTGAATTCGCCCTGGGTACCGATCCGGTTAACGAAGACAGCGACTACGATGGTATTCGGGACGGAGAAGACCGGTGGCCGCTGGATCCCGGCAAAGCCCTGGATCAGGACAGTGACGGTATCCCCGATGCCTGGGAAATCACCCGTGGCCTGAGTGAGTATGACTCAAATGATGCGGCGATGGACTGGGACGGTGACGGCCTCAGTAACCTAGAAGAATATCAGGCCGGCACCCGCCACGACTTCCCCGACAGCGACCGGGACGGTGTACTCGATGGTGAAGATGCAGCCGCCCTCGATGCCGCCTACAAAAACGACTTTGATAAAGATGGCCTGCCGGAAGCCTACGAAAACCGGTATCCATTCCTGGATGATGGCTACCCCGGCGATGCCACAGACGATATGGATGGTGATGGCCTCAACCATCTGCAGGAATTCACTGCGGGCACCGACCCGGAAAACCCGGATAGCGACGGCGACGGTACCTTCGATGGTGAGGATCCAGTTGCCACCAATGCCACCTACAGTCACGACCAGGATCAAGACGGCCTGCCGGGCGAGTGGGAGCAGGCCAACGGCCTGTATGACAGCGACCCGTGGGATGCCGCCTTTGACTTCGATGACGACGGCCTGAGCAACCTGCAGGAATACCTGCTTGGCACCAATCCCCAGGAGATGGACAGCGACAGGGATGGCGTCTATGACGGTGAAGACCGCTACCCACTGAACTTTCTCTACCGCTTCGACCGCGACCGCGACGGCATTCCGGAAATGTGGGAGGCGGAGCACGGCTTCAACGACAATAACACCCACGATGGTGGTGAGGACTCGGACTCCGACGGCCTGCGCAACTACCTCGAATTTGCGCTGGGCACGGACCCGCACAATAGCGATAGCGACTGGGACGGAGTTCCGGATGGTGACGATGCCTGGCCTTTAGATCCCGGCAAAGCCCAGGACCAGGACGGTGACGGTATCCCCGATGCCTGGGAAATCACCCGTGGCCTGAATGAGTTCGACTCAAACGATGCGGCGATGGATTTGGACGGTGACGGTCTCAGCAATCTCGAGGAGTATCAGGCCGGCACCCGCCACGACTTCCCAGACAGCGACCAGGACGGCGTTCTCGATGGTGAAGATGCTGTCCCCCTTGATGCCGTCTACAAAAACGACTTTGATAAAGATGGCCTGCCGGAAGCCTACGAAAACCGGTATCCATTTCTGGATGATGGCTACCCCGGCGATGCTACAGACGAT
Organism: uncultured Microbulbifer sp.; assembly: GCF_913055755.1. Taxonomy (GTDB): domain Bacteria; phylum Pseudomonadota; class Gammaproteobacteria; order Pseudomonadales; family Cellvibrionaceae; genus Microbulbifer. The sequence goes on along the minus strand of NZ_CAJXKH010000004.1, from coordinate 32,280 downwards.
ATGGATGGTGATGGCCTCAACCATCTGCAGGAATTCGCCGCAGGCACGGACCCGGAAAATCCGGATAGCGATAACGACGGTGTGCTAGATGGTGAGGATCTTAAACCTGGCGACTCGCAGTACAGTCGTGATCAGGATCAAGATGGCCTGCCGGACGAGTGGGAGCAGGCCAATGGCTTGTATGACAGCGACCCGTGGGATGCCGCCTTCGACTTCGATGGCGACGGCTTGAGCAACCTGCAGGAATATCAGCGCGGCACCAACCCGCAGGAAATGGACACCGACAGGGATGGCGTCTATGACGGTGAAGACCGCTACCCACTGAACTTTCTCTACCGCTTCGACCGCGACCGCGATGGAATTCCGGAAATGTGGGAGATGGAACATGGCCTCAACGACAACAACACCCATGACGGCGGTGAGGACGCGGACTACGATGGCCTGCGCAACTACCGGGAATTTGCCCTGGGCACGGACCCGCACAATAGCGACAGCGACTCCGATGGCGAGCAGGACGGAGAAGACAACTGGCCGCTGGACCCGAGCAAAGCCCGAGATGACGATGCTGACGGTATCCCCGATGCCTGGGAAATCACCCGCGGCCTGAATGAGTTTGACTCAAACGATGCGGCGATGGATTGGGACGGTGACGGCCTCAGCAATCTCGAGGAGTATCAGGCCGGCACCCGCCACGATTTCCCCGATAGTGACCTGGACGGCGTGATTGATGGCGAAGATACTGCCCCACTTGATGCCGCCTATAAACATGACTTCGACCAGGACGGCCTGCCGGAAGCCTACGAAAACCACTATACGTTCCTGGATGATGGTTATCCTGGCGATGCCGCAGACGATATGGATGGTGACGGCCTCAGTAATCTACAGGAGTTTGTTGCGGGCACTGACCCGGAAGATCCAGACAGCGACGGCGATGGCGCCCTCGACGGTGAAGACCCTGTAGCCACCAATGCCGCCTACAGCCGAGATTTGGACCGGGACGGCCTGCCGGATGAGTGGGAACTGGCCAATGGTCTGTATGACAGCGACCCCTGGGATGCCGGCTTCGACTTCGATGGCGATGGCCTGAGCAGCCTGCAGGAATACCAGCGCGACACCAACCCGCAGGAAATGGACAGTGACATGGATGGTGTGTACGACGGTGAAGACCGCTACCCGCTGGACATGCGCTACCGCTTCGACCGCGATCGCGACGGCATTCCGGAAATGTGGGAGATGGAACACGGCCTCAACGACAACAACACCTACGATGGTGGTGAAGACTCGGATTACGACGGCCTGCGTAACTATCTTGAATTTGCCCTCGGCACCGATCCTCGCAACGAAGACAGCGACTTCGATGGCGCGCGGGATGGAGAAGACAATTGGCCGCTGGACCCGAGCAAGGCTCGAGACGACGATGCCGATGGTATGCCCAATGCCTGGGAGGAATCCCATGGCCTGAACGCATACGACCCTTCAGATGCAACCTGGGACCTCGATGGTGACGGGCTTGCGAACTTTTATGAATACCTGGCGAGCAGCCGCCCGACGGTAGCGGATACCGATGGCGACACGGTACTGGATGGCCTGGATGTTTGGCCCACTGACGCGCGCTATTACAAAGACAAGGATCGCGACGGACTGCCGGCTCTCTACGAGATGGCCAATGGTATGGATGATTCATATGCTCAGGACGCCAGTGAGGACTTCGACGGTGATGGCCTGACAAATCTGCAAGAGTTTGTTGCGGGTTCGGATCCCTCCGCTATGGACTCCGATAGTGACGGTATTATCGATGGTGAAGACTTTGCTCCGGCGGATGATCGCTATCGCCTGGATGCCGACGGTGATGGGTTGCCAAACGAATGGGAGCTCGCGAACGGGCTGAACCAGTTTGATGCCTGGGATGCCAACGACCCGTATTTCGGTGATTCGGATGGCCTGACGCCATTGCGTGAATTCGAACTGGGTACGGATCCTCACAATGATGATTCAGATGGCGATTATGCCAATGATCAAATGGATCGTTACCCTCTCAACTCCCTCTATTTCCTGGACAGCGACCGGGACTCTATGCCGGATGGCTGGGAATCCCAATACGGTTTTGATTATTTCTCCGCGCTGGATGGCAATGATGACCCCGATGGTGACGGCATCAGCAACCGCTACGAATTTGATGCGGGCAGCAACCCGCTGGTGGATGAGCTAGGGGATGCCGATGGGGATGGTATGCCGGATTATTGGGAGAACACTCACGGGCTCGATCCCTGGATCAATGATGCCGATGAGGATCACGACAAAGATGGCCTGAGCAACCTGGAAGAGTTCCAGGCCGGTACCTATGCGGACAATCCAGACAGCGACGGTGACCGGCTACCTGATGGGTTTGAGCTCGAGCACGGATTCGACCCGGCTGTGGATGACGGCACGCAAAATTCCGATCCGGATAATGACGGGCTGAATACTGGTGAGGAAGCCGCGCTTGGAACCAATCCGCTCGATGCCGACAGCGACGGTGATAGCGTGGTCGACGGTAGCGATGCATTCCCTCTGGATGAGCGCGAATCCTTCGATTCAGATGATGATGGAATTGGTAACAATGCCGATCTTGACGACGATAATGACCAACTGCCCGATACCTGGGAGCTGCAGTACGGCCTGAATCCGCTGAACCCCGCAGATGCGCTGGCTGACCTGGATGGCGATGAGCTCAGTAATTTGGACGAATTCCATCGCGGTTCCGATCCCACCAATGTCTTGGACCCGGGCAATCCATTTTTGCAGACCGAGGTATTGCCATCGGTAACAACTGACACCTGGATGACGGTAACGCTCAATCATGTGTACCAGCAGCCGGTTGTTGTGACCACGCCGTTATATGGCACCGATACTCCCCCGGTGGTGGTGCGTATTCGCAATGCTTCCGGTAACCAGTTCGACATTATGCTGCAGAGAGTGGACGGCGCCAGCGACCCCGTCAGCCTTCCCGTGCACTATATGGCTGTCGAAGCTGGTACCTATAGCCAGGCGGTGCACGGAATCACGATGGAGGCGGCGCTTTACCAATCTTCGGTGACTGACCGCAAGAGAAAATGGAATGCCGAGTCGATATCTCTCATAAACAGTTATGCTTCGCCGGTTGTATTTGGCCAGGTGATGAGCGCAAACGACAGCAACTGGTCTGTGTTCTGGAGTCGTGGGGCATCTGAAACCGAGGTGGCCAGCACTTCCGACATCCGTATCGGCAAGCATGTGGGCGAAGACACTGTATATGTTCGTGCACAGGAAACTCTCGGTTATGTGGTTATAGAGTCCGGAAGTGGAAATATCAGTGGCAGGGATTATGTTGCAGGCCTTGGCAGTGATTCTGTTAGGGGGTATGGCAACGGCAAATACAGTTACCCGTTGAGCGGGCTTTCTAGCCCTGCCACGACCATCCTGACCCAGGCGGCAATGGATGGTATAGATGGCAGCTGGGCCGTATTGCGAGATGTTACCTCTGCTACTTCAATTACCTTGTCTGTGGATGAAGACCAGATTTTACAGGCCGAGCGTTCGCATACTGCCGAGCAAGTGGGCTACCTGGTGTTTCAGTAGTGGGGCGGGGTAGTCCAGCAGAAAAAGTTTTTAGGTAATCTTTTTGCTGAGGCTTTGCCGTCTATTGTTGTTTATTCTGTAAAAATAAAAAGGCCCGTTATTTTGCGGTAACGGGCCTTTTTTATTTTGGCAATGACGGGAATTGAAAAATATTCCTAAGGTCTTGCTGTGCCTTACCAAATGGCGCATGGAAGAGAGGTGACAGAAAACGAAGAAGAGTGAAATCTCGAGGGGAAGTTCCCGTAGAATTTTGGGGTAATTCTATCAGTTCCGCGAAAATTGCCGGGTCATGATTTCGATCATGGTCGTCAATTTTTACTACTTCTATCAATACTTCAAGAATTTTTTCCAGTAAAGGGGAGAGGTGTACAGACTTTAGTGGCAAAGGAACTGGCAGATAAATTAAATGACTGGATCTATTGTGTTGTTCAGATTTGTACTAATTGTCGCTTGATGGGACTTGAATTTGTTGAAAAATGATATGTTTGAGCTAGGGTTGGCGAATCAACAATAATAAAGGGGATGTTTCATGCGCTTGGGATTGATAGCGACTTCAATTTTTTGTATGCATTTTTCCATGACACCTATTGCGAAGGAGGATAGTGGAAGAAAAGGATTAGAAACTGAAATAGAAAATCTTAAGGCAAAAATCGTAGAACTGCAGAATCAGATTAATGATATTGAGCTAATTCCTGGGCCAGAGGGCCCTCAAGGCATACAGGGGCCGCCCGGAGAAACACCTGATCTTAGTCCGCTAGTTGAAGCATTAGCAAGAATTGAGGCAAGGCTCAGTAATTCGGATTTCGATGCCGATGGCTACACACCTAACAGCGGAGATTGTGATGACTCTAATAGCGAAATTAATCCTGGTTTTGGAGATGAACCAGGTGATGAGGTAGATTCCAATTGTGATGGTGTTGATGGTATTGCCAATAATGGGGGCAGCAGCGCAGTCTACGAAGGTTTCATTGATGATATGCTGGGAGCGCATAACGGCGTGCGTGCCAATGCCATTCCGGTGCCAAATCCCCCTTTGTCGTCCTTGTCGTGGGACCCAGAGTTGGCAGCATTGGCTCAAACCCATGCAGAGAAATGCATATTCGAATTTGATACGACGTCAATATCTTCTTTGTTGATTGGACAGAACATCGCAGCTGGTGGTAACAGCGCTCTATCACTTTTTCAGCTTTGGGCGGATACCGCATCTGATTACGATTACGAAAATGACGAATGCAATGAAGGCGGATTATGTGGGTATTACACACAATTGGTTTGGCGTGATACATCCTCAATTGGCTGCGGATTATCTCTTTGCAACGAGTTTCAGGGAAGCGTCACGCCACCTGGTTTTTTTCTTGTCTGCAATTACGACAAAATCAGGCAAGTTGGACAACCGTACTGAAATGTAATAGTACCCATTCCCGCGATTTCCACCAAATTTTAAAACGGCCAGGCACTTCGCGGCATCGGGCCTTTTTAATTTTGCGGGAGTCGAAAGCTAAGTCGTACAGCCCGTGATAGCCTGGCCTTTGGCTTGTTTTTTTCTCAGCCCCGCGATAAACCCCTCCATGAGTACTAAGTGCCTACTTGCGGTGGGGCTGGGCCACCTTAAGGTGATCCGCCAGACTCTCCGGTAGAAATAACAACTTTCTTGATCTCGCCAGTGAACGGGTAAGGTGGTTTATATGCATCGGTCACCGGTTGGCCCGAGTCCTCACCGATACCAAAGGTGTCGATACCGAAGCGGGCGCCGACGGTGGCCTCCATCTTGCCGCTGGCGACGTCTTCGCCGTTGACCTTCAAAGTAATGGTGGCCGGGCCGCCGGGCTCTGTGCCCTTGTAATCGAAGTCCACCGTCACGTTGGCGTCACCAGCGGGCAAGGGTTTGCTCCCTTTCAGCGTGGTGTGTTTTTCGAAATAGTTGTAGTCGAATACGGGAACACCCTTATCCAGGTAGAGGACGATACCGGCCGCGACCCCACCTTCCGCCATGATGACGCCTTCGGTTTTGGCGCCCTCAGTGTTGAGTTCGGCAGTCATGGTCCACGAACCGTTTTTCAGTGGCGGACCGGCAACCTCGGCGATGCGTCGTGCACCGGTGTAGTAGGTGTAGGTTCCGGAGCTGGTATCGGCGCCCGGGACTGGTGGTTTAGGCAGGCCCAGCCGCGCCGAACCCCGGTCATCCAGTGGATAGACCTCTTTGTCCTTTGCTGTGTCCTCGAATTTTTTCTGTAGCTCGGCGAGCTTGTCCGGGTTCTGCTGTGCCAGGTCGTTGGCTTCCGAGAAATCTTCATCAAGGTTGTACAGCTCCCACTGGTCTTTGTCCCAGTTACCCGGCGCCAGATCCTGACGCCAGGGCAGGGTATGCTGGGCGTTGGCCTTCCAGCCGTCGGAGTACATGGAGCGGTTGCTGAATACCTCAAAATACTGGTCGGGGCGGCCTTCGAACGTCGCGTCGGTAAAGCTGGCGAGGAATGACTTGCCGGCAAGGGGCTTCTGTTCGATGCCATTGACGGTTTCCGGCATGGGGATATTCGCCGCTTCCAGAATCGTCGGCACCACGTCCACCAGGTGGAGGAACGCATCGCGCACCTGGCCATCCGGTTTAATCCTTGCAGGCCAGCTGATCACCATCGGGTTGCGGGTGCCACCGAGGTGGGAGGCCACCTGCTTGACCCACTGGAAGGGCGTATTGCCCGCCCAGGCCCAGCCAACGGGATAGTGTGGCTCCGATTCCGGACCGCCCAGTTTGTCGATATTGGCAAGGTTCTCGTCGATGGAGGTGGGGATACCGTTGAGCGCGCGGATCTCATTCAGGGTGCCATCGGGACCACCCTCGGCCGACGCGCCATTGTCGCCGGCAATATAGATGACCAGGGTGTTGTCGGCGTCGGGCAACTCCTTGACCGCGTCGAGCAGTCGGCCTACCTCGTGATCGGTAAACGCAAAGTAGCCGGCGAAGTTTTCCATCAGCTTGTTGTACAGGGTTTTCTGTTCATCACTGAGAGAATCCCACGCGGGCACCCACTCCGGACGCGGTGTCAGCTTGGTGTCGGCGGGAATGATCCCCATGTCCTTCTGTCGCTTGAACACCTGTTCCCGGTACTTTTCCCAGCCCATATCGAACTTGCCCTTGAACTGCTCGCGCCATTTGGCGGTGACGTGGTGCGGCGCGTGCATGGCGCCCGGGGCGAAGTACATGAAAAACGGTTTGTTCGGTGCCACTGATTTGGCGAACTTCATGCGCGCAATGGCCTTGTCAGTCATGTCGCTCATGAAGTGGTAACCCTCTTCCGGGGATTTATCCGGCTCTACCGGCAGGGTGTTCTCGAACAGTACCGGGTAATACTGGTGAGTTTCCCCGGCATTGAAACCGTAGAAATAATCAAAGCCCATGCCGGTGGGCCAGTGGTCGAAGGGACCGGCCACAGTGGTTTCCCAGTCCGGGGTGTTGTGGTTCTTGCCGTACCACCAGGTGCCGTAGCCGTTGCCTTTGAGGATGTCGCCGATGGTGGCGGTGCTTTTGGGGATGTAGGTGGAATAGTTGGGGAATCCGGTGGCCCACTCCATCAGGAAGCCGCTACCGGCTTCGTGGTGATTGCGGCCGGTGAGCAGTGCGGCGCGGGAAGGACCGCAGATGGCGGTGGTGTGGAAGCGGTTGTAGCGCAGTCCTTCCTCGGCCAGCTTGTCGAGGTTGGGTGTCGGGATCAGCCCGCCGAAAGTGGAGGTCTGACCGAAGCCCACGTCATCGAGCAGGATCACGATGACATTGGGTGCGCCCTCCGGCGGCATGGGGCCATCCTGCCAGTCCGGTTCCGATTCCTTGTAGGTTTTGCCGATCTTGCCCTCGAACGGGGACAAGGGGATTGGCAGGTGCTTGCGTTCTGGCCATTCGCCATTGCCACTACTGGCTGCTGACTTGGCGGCGGTTTCCGTATTCTGGTTGCCCTCCGCTGTACTTTTAGTATCCGCAGTTTCCGCAGCATCCGGGGCAGGAGCCGACACCTGGGCGGTGTTTTCTGCGGACTTGTCTTCACCGCCGCAACCGCTGATGGAAAGGCAAAGGAACAGAGCTGAAAAGAGCAAGCGCATGGGAACCTCGATCGCCGTTGTCTTTATTGCAAGCCGGAAAAAGGCCGGCGGGGGTAGGCCGAATGGATTGCGAAACGAATGTGCTAAACCAGTAAAGTGATAGCAGATATTCGCGCAAGCATTTCAGCTACCCGGGCTTCAGCGGGTATTTGAAGTTCTCGAAGCCGTCAGCGGCGTAAATGGTGGTGCCGTTAATGCAGTTGGCGGCGTCACTGGCGAGAAAGGCAATGACGTCGGCAATCTCCTCCGGTTGAGTGAACTCGTCGCGCATTTGCTCGCGCTTGATATGATCCCAGAGGCCGAGATCCTTGTACTGATGGAGCATCGGGGTATCCACACGTCCGGGCGCAACGGCGCACACGCGAATCTTGTGCGGGCCGTATTCCAGCGCGGCGCACTTGGTCATCATATCGACGGCGGCCTTGCTGACGTTGTAGGTGAAGGTCAGCTCCGACGCCATGGTGCCGTACACCGAAGATGTATTGATGATGACCCCGCCACGGCCCTGCTTCTTCATTGCTTTGCCAGCAGCGAGAATACCGTGGTAGACACCTTTCTGGTTGACCGCGGTGATACCGTCAAAGTCCTTGTCCGGATCGTGCTCGAGCAGCGGCTTGGGGAAAGCGATACCGGCGTTGTTGATGACCACATCGACCTGTCCATACTGATCGATCGCCTTGGCGATCATCGCCTCTACATCAGCATATTTTGTGACATCGACAACCGTGGTGGTCACCTCGTCACCGTAGTCCTTCTTCAGCTTGTCCAGCGATTCCCCAGAGAGGTCGACCGCAATAACGCGGGCCCCCTCATCCACAAGCTTCCTGACGATTGACTTGCCGATTCCGCCGCAGACGCCTGTGGCAACGGCTACCTTTCCCTGTAAGCGCATAATTGAGTCCTGTTGGATGATCTGCTTATCAGGTTAGGCTCTCTCCATTCATGTTCGAATAGTTGGGTGCCATTTGTGAAGGGCGGGCGTCGTTCGGTGCTGCGCTTTACCCTTTGGTAGCGATGGTGTGACTTAACCTGGGCGCCATACGCGAAAGGCATCTCGCAGTACAACATACGAGGTGTGCAGGAACACCAGGGCGACGGCGCTGGCGATCAACAGATCGGGCCAGCGCGAACCCAGCCACAGTACCAGGGCGCCGGAGAGGATTACGCCGATATTGCCGATAACGTCGTTGCGGGAGCAGAGCCATACGGAGCGCATGTTCACATCCTCGTCGCGGTGCTGCATCAGGAGAACAAAGCAGGCGAGGTTGCCGATGAGAGCACCGGTGGCGACGGCCATCATCACGCCCCCTACAGGCCTTGGCTCGCCGAACAGGCTTGCGACGATGCTTGCGATTACCGCGAGCGCAAATCCGAGCTGAATCAAACCCTTGACGAAGGCCGCGCCGGCGCGCCAGTGCATGCTTTTACCAACCACAAACAGGCTCATCCCATACACGAGCGCGTCCCCCAGGTTATCCGCGGAATCCGCGATCAGCGCCTGTGAATGTGCCAGTAGCCCGGCGGAAAGCTCGGCCATGAACATCGCAGCATTGATGGCCAGCACGATCCACAGCGTGCGCCGGCGCTTGCCGGTCTGCAGGTGCACAAGGTCTTCGGACTTTGATTCGCAACAATCGGCCATGGATCACTCCATCTGGGATATGCGGTTATTGAAAGCCCTTTGGTCTCTGGGGGCTATTGCAGTTGTTATTTGAATTCGTCCTGAGGATTCAGGCGTGGATGTGTCTCCTCGCCCCACAGCATGACCAGGGCACCGGAAAGGAACATCGCAACCGCTACAAACCAGAAACCGCTGGTTACCGCTCCGGTAGCGTTGGCGATAATCCCGAACGCCAGCGCACCGATGCCGTAGCCAAGGTCACGCCAGAAACGGTAGATGCCGATGGCAGAGCTGCGCCAGTTGGGGTGGGAAATGTCTGCCACCGCCGCACTCAGGTTGGGGTAGAGCAGTGCCATACCTAAACCGGTGACCGCGGCTGACAGAGACCACCAGATAACGTCGTGGCCAAGCAGCATCATTGCAACGCCGCCCCCGCACAACCACATGCCCCACACAATTGGTTTGAGGCGCCCGATGTGATCAGACAGGCGCCCGGTCCCAAACTGGGAACCACCCCAGACAAACCCGTAAATCCCGACAATCCAGCCGATGGCGCCAAGCCCCAGGCCTTGCTGGTACAGGTAGACCGGGTAAAACACCCAGACCAGCGCATCGACGAATTTTTCAACCAGACCGGCCTGACTGAACGCCGCCATGCGACGATCGCGCCAGCTCATGAGCGTGAACACCTCACGGGTGGTCGGTGTATTGGATATGTTCCCGGGCAAGCGGGCTTTGGGGCCAGTGGCCGCTCCACTGGCATGGCGTGCGCTTTCGGCCTTCGCCCACTCGTGCGTTTCCCGGATGGCGATGAGCGTCAGGGCAATGGCCACGCCGATGACAACGGCACCAAACACAAACAAACCCATGCGCGGACCGAGTCCAATGGCGAGATAGCCGGTCACGATACCGGCGACGGCAACGCCCACATAGCCGGAGAACTCGTTCAGGCCCATGGTCAGGCCCCGCTCATCGGCCCGGGTTATGTCCATTTTTGAGGTCTGAGTCATGGACCAGCAGAGGCCCTGATTGACGCCAAGCAATACGGTAGCCGCGACAATCCAGCCCCAGGAGGGAGCCAACAGCACCATCACCGGGATGGGAGTGGCAGCGAGCCAACCGTACAGCAGAACCTTTTTTCGCCCGATTCGTTCGGCAAGCCGGCCGGCCACAAAGTTCAGAACCCCCTTGACCAGACCAAAGGCCACCACAAACGAGGTCAGCATCAGGAAAGATCCTTTGGCAACGCCAAATTCCGATTCTGCAAGCGCCGGAACCACGGTGCGCATCATGCCGATGGTCAGACCGACCAGGAATACCTGGCCCAGCTGATGGCTGAATTGATTCAGATTCTCCCGGATGCCGTGGCGATAGTGGTCGTACGAAGTGGTGTTGGGGTCCATATTGGTCAGGCTTCTTTTTATTCTAGTGTTAGGTGGGGCCAGGCCTCGATTAGCCCGTGCGCCGCCAGTTCAATGTCTTCAGTGGTGGTTTCCCAACCCACTGATCAGGGAGCAGGCATAAATGGCGATAGATGCGCTCAAGGCACATTTCCGAGGATGTATTATTCTGCGTATCTGGACTGAGCTCCCTGACTTTAAAGGGGGGATGTGAGGGCGATGGCGGGAGTTGAAATGTTGAGATAAGTATTTGAAATATCAGGGTTTATTCCCTTGCCATATCTGAACCCCGTCAAATAACCCGTCCACCTGGGCGAGGTCCTAGGCAGAATCGCCGCAAAATAATCTTCTACTGCTGAGGCTGGGCAATTTGTTCCCTGCGGGCATGACTGTCTGGACAGGCGCCTACGGCGGACGTGCTCGGTCCTTGAGTCGAGTGCCGCTTCGCAAGATGACGTAGTCAGTATACGAAATCTGTATTTTCGCGTAAGACGTGATATCTGATATAAGACAGTACTTCGTCAGTGTTGTCCTAAGTAAAACATCGGGTTAATGGGTGAGGCTCTCGCCTTCGTTTCAATAAAGCGCGATTACCCCTAGAAGTTATTGAGAGACTGTAAGTGTATAAAGGTATCGTCGAAAAGGTAAATTCTCTCCAGCAAACCAGGTTGGAGCCCATCGCATTTGTCAATAATCGACTGAGGTATGCAGGTGGCCCCGGTACTCGCTGTGATGGGCTTTATTGGATTTATACGTCTTACACTGAGGAGGACATTTTAACGTCCCGGCCCAGTGCGAAGGCTGGATCTATAGATCTTTCAGCAATGGTCAGACGGCATTCTGCTCTTAGTAATATATGCAAGGTATCAATTGAAGGTTTCAGGCTTGTATACAACGGAATTGGCGGCATTGGACCGAAGGGGCATGGTGGCCTAAGAGAGCGCATTCTTGGTGAGTACAGAGGTGGAGATGGGACGGGCTCCTTGGCAATAAATGATAGTTCATTGAACGACCTTGCACGCTGGAGGGTTTCATACGTCCTTTGGAATGAAGTAGGGTTCGCTAGTCCTCACGAGTATCAGGCCTTTTCTGAGACTATAGAGAGACTGTGGCGGATTCATTACGGCTGGCCAATTTTGTGTAACAGGTAGCCTCTAGGCATGATTCTTTTTTGTGTCTTTTCAATGGTCGTTGACGGTGACAGCATAAGAATAGTATCTGGGCGAGTCGACCCTTGGGGGAGCTTACCTAGGGATGAAGCCTCTCAATCTCCCTATGCTTGCTCGACGCCGAGGCAAATTGGGACACGTCATAAGGTGTCAACCAAGGTGCTGGCAAAGCGGCTCAGGCCTCCGCGCTGAGATATTCCGCATACTCCCACCCCGATGGCCCGAATATTTACGCCATCAACTATTACCTTGGAGAACTCCTCTGCATTTCCAACCTCTTTCCTAGGGGGACCAGAAGAGTCGTCTATCTGTGGGTAAATAAGCGCGACCTCGTTGATTCCCGTCGCTTTAGAGAATGCTAGCGATTCGTATATATCGGCGTTTGAAATCGAGGCGGAACCGTCCTGGATGTTACCCTTATATTTCGCATCGACAATGATTTGGCGGTGACCTCCTCCAGAATTAAGTGACACGATAACATCTGGAATTACCGTTACATTTCTTCTTGCGCCTCCTGTTTCCCTTTCGCCAAGTTTATACCCAGGGTGAATAGTTACGTTTGGGCCACCTAGCCCAATACGTAGCGTCGATGAAATTAGATGTTCCCACACTTGCCAGGTGCTCATGACGTAACCTGGGGCTAGGGCAGTCCCCAAATCGTATGTCCCGCCAAGGCCACGCAAAATATCCAATGAGAGATCAAATGTTGGCTGCCATCCCCGCGACCGGCTCGGAAGTCTACGATTTTTTAGCCTGCTTGGCTGAGTTTGAATTGGAAGATGGTGCGCGGTCCGTTCTAGGCGGGCTCGAGTTTCACTATCGTTTACGTGAGGAGCTAACTGCGCTGCGGCGGACCGGATTACCGCGTTATATGGGTTTTCTCGTGTGAAGTAAGTTACTTGCTGTGAAAACCCTTCTTCATTCGGGATGACTAAATCTTCGGCATCGAAGTCACCTTCTATCGCAAAATCTTGCTGGGGTAGTCGCCGGTAAGAGCGAAGAGGTCTTCGTTGGTTCTTCCAATACATCTGCACTAAAGAGCGACCAATTAAGGTTGCGAGATCAGAACTTGAAGAAGCTGACCCCTGTAACGTCTCACTGTCAAGTAGCCGACCATGGTGCGACAATGTTGCCAGCAGAAAAAAATCTTCTCTCCAGCCCTGGGCATTGCCTAAGAACTTTGGCGCGACCTCTAGCTCTAATCTCGGCGAAAGCACTAGCAGTCCGGCAAACCCTTTGAATTGGACTTGGTCTGCAGACCATGATATTGGAATACTCTTTAAGCCAAGAATCGTACGAACGCGATCGCCTGCCAACTGTATAAGCTCTCTTGCTTGCCCGTAGGGCATCGAGTGAGTCCGGACTATATCCTCTACAAGTGCGACAGGTTCTGCATACTCGATCGCAGTAAGGCGCTGGGATTGCCGCATATTGCCCTCTAGGCGATCTTAGCTAGAGCTAAAAGTAAATCGTATATTTGATTTTCGGAAATCATGCCTGGCCCCTTAATTTGAGCTCTCGGAGTATCACCGAAAGAGTTCTCTTCTAGAACGTAAGGGTTTCCTTGAAGGCCTTTGTCAGCGTTTAGAACAATAGCCGTACCTCTTACATCTCCGAAAAAAGCCTCATCGATATGGTTCTTAATCACACGCCACGCAACAGCAACGTGTGTTAAGGCCTCATCTTTAGTTGTGGGCATGGAGCCGGTAGCCATGAGCATGCCGTGCCCGATCTGGAACTCTGGGCCGCGGCCGAGGGAGACTCTGTTGTTTATTGCAGAAAACGCCTGTACCGCGGCTTCAAGAACTTCATCTCTTGAGGAGGGGGACGTCGGTAGAGGAGACGTCGCAGCTGTAATGTTGAAGTGGTCTCGTAGCTTTTTCTCAGAAGGCTCAAGACTAAAGGGAGCCCACCTTCGCAAAAAAGCTACATCAAGAGGTTCTACAGAAACGTCTGCTTGGTTCATTGCCGCGAGAATGTAAAGCCTGGCGGGGAATGCATATTCAATTATGTCCCCGCTACTTGGGTCCAAGAGGTCAAAGAATTGTGTGCTTGGGGTGGCATTACCGCTATCGTCGAGTCGTTTTTCTGGCTCTATTGCAACTATTGCACCACCAAAAACTTGAACGGTGGGGCCTCGATTGATTTCGTCAATAATAAGCAGAGAAGCGCACCCTGGTTGCTTGGCAAATTCGCTGGCTTTGTAGAGGGTGCCCTCGGTAATTCGGAACTTTCCAGGAGTGGCACCGCTCCGAGCATCTGGAATCAGTCCAGTGAAGAAGTCCCTATGTTTACTAGATTGGTGGAGGACTGTTCGAAAAACCTTTCGGTTTGCTGCTTGATTAATATGCCCGGGCAGATTAGCGGCTGGTGTCGCGGGTATTGGCACCCCTGTTGTTGGGTTGTAGGTCGGATTGCCTGCACCAGTTTGCATGGAAAATAGTGCTGCCACTTTACTGAGGACCATTGACTTGCCCGTACCAGGAGGGCCAGAAAGCAAAACATTTTTATGTTCAGCGAGTAGTTTTAATACCTCATCTGCTTCAGACATTTGGATAGCGCCTTTTACTTACGAGATCAAGGAATGCAGATTTCGAGCCCGAGTCCAGCCATTCCTTTGCAAATTTCTTAATTGTTGGGTCCCAGTTGTCGTTTCGAAGACTGGTTTCAGTTGTGAAGTGGACCCGGATGACGCCATTTTGCTGCTGGAAAAGCATGAAGATTGACTTTCCACCATTAGGGTCATCCACGATGAGATCGTGCATATCAAGTCTTGATATCTTGGAAAAACGAGACTCATTAGGCCGGGCATTTGTGGCAGGCCAGACTTCCAGAGTCGCATGCTTCGCCGATGCAAGCTGATCCCAATGAATAGTTCCACTCAACACTTCAATAGTCGTTGTGGAACCTTTTGAAGTCCGTTTCGTAGTTTGCCTGTCTGGGAATACCTTTTCAAAAAAGGGCCAAAACTCAGATTCAGGTCGAAAGCGCAGGTCACGAGCCCCCCCACCTGTATCAGAGTCGTTTGAGAGAGCTTGAAATTTCCTACGGTCACCGCCTTCAATAATTTGAAATAAAACACGAATTACATTGAGACCGTTATTGTTCATTCTTGGTTTTCCCCAGAGCCAAAGTTGAGGCTGAAAATTCCGAGCTGAGATAAGGGATTGCCCCTATAGCCTTGGCCTCGGATAGCCTCGAAGTTAGGTGTTTGTTTGTTTTTCTAGTTCGCCGTTGCCAAGTGCTAATGAGCAGGTCAGAAGTAACAGTTGACTTTCTCTCATCGGGTAGTGCTTTTTGCTGTCTATCCAAAAGAGGGAAATCCCTTAAGATTATTTTCAGGTCATTTTCTGTGCAGCCGTATGCGTTTGCCACAATTACGTCTACTTCTGCGCGCAGCTCAGAGATTTTCCAGTAGTGGCTAACGGATAAGACCCTCTTTGAGTCAAGCTCGATTAGTTTGCGTGCGATCTTAATAAGTCGCTGTGCCGGCAAGCTGTCAATGTCGATTGCTGGGAGCCGAACGGACAAGAGCACAAAATAATTGACGGTTGTGGTAATTACTCGGCGTAATAGCCAATCAAAAGGCAGGGAATTTACAATTGCAATCCACAGCAGAAGCCTATCTTCTGAAGGGTCGTTAACAAACTCGAGCGTTGGTACCTTATTGCCACAAACGACACCGGCAGGAATGAGTGTTGCCATCATTGAGCGTTCATTTGACTGCCCGGTTATATCGCAGAATCCTATTCTCGTACGGAGCGTTCGTTCTCTAGCCTTTTCCGAGATTGCATCGCTAGGCATAAAAAATTGAGGTGAAATTTCGCTAAAGCCAGGCGGTAGGTTCTCCCATTTTGCGCTTCTGCCCTCTCCGGAAACGTAAGATTTACACCCCAGTCTAAATGGCTGGACCATTCTGCCTTCTATCAGCGGTAGGGCGTTCTTTTTTGGATTCTTCAAAAACCAAGGCCGGCTATGTGTCATGTCGACTTCGCGGCAAAAACTCGGTAGCCACGGTGAGTCAGTGTCATAAGTCTGAGGCTGCTTGGCTTGCATTTTTTTGAATAGGCGCCATTCGAGATCGCTTCGCACTTCCGGAAGAGTGAGGTCAGGTCGAAGGCTTTTAAGTGTTTTAACCGGGATGGTTACAGGTATTTCACTGCATACCTCGTCTTCGCTGGAGGTTGCGTGAGAGATGTTTACGCTCTTGATAGCTTTTGAGCCCAAAGTGGCTTTCGTATAGTTGACGAGAGTGAACTTGAAACGGGTATCAATTGCGAAGTGGCGCGCTTTATTTTCCATCACGGTGAACGTGAGCTTCTTTGATGAGTTAATGAGCTCGCTACGAAGGTTCATCGTGTTTTTTGAGCGTATTAAGCCCGCAGGTACAAGAATTGCGCCATTACCATTTGGTGCGGTCAATTTTAATAGTAGCTCGGTGAACGCGACATACAGGTCAGGCTCCCCATGAGCAAGTGTCGGATATCGATCTACTAAGGCCGTAGCATGATTAGCCTTTTTAGACTTTTCGGACTCATATCCTGTTAGTGATTGGCTGTCATAGCTAGTGCCATAGTTCCTAGTTTCTCCCTTAGATTTAATATATTCGTGGCGAGTGAGCTTAACCTTTTCCCAGGGTGGATTGGCAACAACAATGTTGAAGCCGCTAGGTGCAAGCTCAGACCAAACGTAATCATCGGCGAGAAGACTATCTTGGATTAGCCACTTAGAACGCATAGCCTTAAGAGACTCAATGTCGTCTGTCAGTGATGACAGAGAAAGGAGTGTGCCTCTTAGTGCTAAAGGTGATAAATCTGAGGCGTATACGGAGTTTTTTAGCCACTCATTAGCAAGAATTCGGTCAGATCCGCATGCAATTATCGATACTGCGGTAAGCAAGATTCCTGCTCCACATGCGGGATCAACAACCTTGATTCCTGGCTCAATATGTTCTTCCACGCTTCGGGCTAGATGAAGGGCTAGACGGAAATCAGTATGATAGGCACCATTTCGACGTTGCGTTGCTGAATCTAGTGACTCTCTAGCTAATGCGCTTAAGCAAAGCGCAGTGTGAATGCCGGTATCATCTAGCGCTTGAACTATATCTTGAGCGCCTTCAAGAAGATCTCTATTGTCAATTATGGGGGTGATCTGAAAACACTTTTGAAATTTTTTAAGGCTGAAACCGCCAATTCTGGACGCGGCAGCTTCAAGAAATTGTAAGCGTAATTCTGTTTTATCCTCACTATGTCGCTCGACAAGATCGTTGACGAGCGCGTCAACTTTAAGAAGTCGTTTTGCTTCGGTAGTTTTTGTCGATTTCATGCTGCCGCGCGACCTTTTTGTGGTCTCTTCTCAAGACAGAATAGAATTTCTCCTACTAATGAGCCTGCTTCACTTGCGGCTCTGTTCGGTCTGTATCTTCCAATCTGATCGAGCTCGCATGTCTCAACTTTGCCCAGATTTCCAAGAATATTCTCTAGCTCACTTATAGCCACATGTCCTTCTGTGCTATATGAAAGGAATATTCTTTTGGCTGGTAGAGATTGGATTAAGTTATTCAGTGCTTTTGCTGCTCGCACCTTGTAGCAAAAGTCCGATGCTTTTTCTTGCCAAGGACGAATGCCACAGACACCTTTAACTAGCGGTTCATCCCCTAGAGCGATAGTTTCTAGGATGTGGTAATAAGCAGCATATTGACGCTTTGTGTAGGGCGGATCGAGGTAGACGGTATCATCTGGAGTGCAAGATATATTAGATACATCCCCAATGGACATGCTGGCTGGCGGTGCTAATTTAGGGAGGGCTCGAGGCGTAAGCGTGAACTGATCTCGTGATTGTCTTTGCCATTTGGACAAGAAGCAGCCGTATGTACCCGCTGTGTTGGCTACACGATTTGCAGCGCCCATAACGTCGGCGATGAGGAGCTTTTCTTCTAGCTTGGTCACTAGTGATTTTTCTGCCCAAGACTCAATTACTTTTCTTACGCCGTCAATTTTTGTTGCGTTGTCTTCTGTAAAGTACATGCGGGCAACATCGCAATGATCAGCAGATGCTGGGCTGTACTCGCGATGGATAAAGCCCCTGATCGGACTGGCTTCATTCAAAGCAGAAATCGCGTTTTCATACCCAGCAAAATGGGTAAAGGCAACTTGCTCTTCGGATATCACTCGTGCAAACGACATTATCGCAGAGGAGCTTAAGTTATCATTTACTAGGACCGGCCAGCCTGCGTTAGAGGCAGCTACAGCTACAGCTCCAGTGCCAGAAAATGCATCAATAAACATGCCGCCATTGGGTTTGCCGACACGCTCTAGTATGGCGTCGACAACCCGAGCCTTTGATCCAATGTAACGGAACGACATGTAGTAATTTCTCCAACCTAAATGGATTGCACGAAACAAATCGTCAAGTGCGGAAGGCGCTTTGAGGTTATTCGGTCTTTAAGCCGGACTCTCTTTGGGCCTGTATGTTTGATTTCGCTTTTGCGAAGGCTTTTTACTCCGCCCACGTAGCTATAGAGATGCTACATTACTTAACCTCGCCGATTGAGTGCCCAGCCGCTCTCTGATAGAGAGACCAAAAAATATACAGACAGTGAGGTTCAGCTTGGTTGCTTGGGCATGACTGTTGGGTCATGCCCGGTTTGGGCTCGTAACAACCTATTCTTGCTGTAGGATAAAAGTAGCGCCTGCGTTCAACAAGGTTGAATTAAAAGCGGTTGTCGTTCCGTGGCTCGCTGTTGATGGCAAAGGTCCTAATTGAGTGGTTTTTGGTCTTCGCGAAGGTGTTTATCTCAAAGGTCAAGGGTTTTTTGAGGGCAGATTGTCGAAAGGCACTTTGGTGCTGAAACGAAGCGGCTAAAAAATGAGCAGTTCTGGGGCGCAGTGATTGTACTTATAGGGCTCGAGGAGCTGTCGTTCTTACTGTTACCTGTTAATTGGTAAGAGAGGAGGGCATTACCGCCTCCTTCTGCCCATCCTCTTACCTGGATTTTTTCCTGCTTAGCTATAAATTTCTCCCTTACAGTGCTTTAAGTTATTAGTTGTCGTAGACATGTGCGCGTCTGGTCTCGCGATATCCAGCAAGAGACAATCAGGCAATTTGATGCATCAGAATGGTTGTCTTGGGTGGAACTTGTTCGTTAGTTCGTCAGTTCGTCGATCAAGTCTTCAATACTCGACTTTGCATCTGAATTTTCTCGAAAAGCGCCAATTTGCGCATGACGACCGATCAATTCTAAATTCTTCAACTTATCCGGAAGCTTGATCTTAAGCGCTGCGGTATCCGGTTCCTCCTCTGTAGACATCTTTATTTCGAATGCGCTGATACTTCTACACCAGGAGTCCGGCCATTCTCGAATTGCTTTGAGCTTTCCTGTTTCGTCGAAGAGATCTCTCAAATCAAGCTGGTCGATTTCAAGAAGTCGCTTTAGTACGCCGTCAGCATCGGCTTGCGTGCGTCTTAGACGTTCAGCCATGGCTTCTTCAATAGCGTTCGCAATGATAGGTTTTGATAGGTTTTCGGAAGCGATTTCTTGAGCTGTATTCCTACTGTATCCGGCTCGTATCGCGGCCTGTGTTCCATTCATGTCGACAAGGAATTCTTGAACAAAAAGGGCCTGTTTGTGGGTCAGCTTCTTCATGATTGTATCCTTAGTGTGTTTATCAACTAGTTGTCTGCCGTTTGTCGGTCAGTGGGAGCGTTTAGCCTTAATTTCTCAGGGCAATACCGTGTGCCCTCAGTTTGTGAAGTAACTCATGTGCGTTCACAGAATTAGTTCCTCCGTGGGCGAGGTGTTATCCGCTTGATCTCCGGCTCTTTCTCTTGCACTCCTCTTAAAAGGCGTTACACCGTTACAAAGCCGAGCACGCGTCGCTTTCGGTGTAACATCTTCAGTGGTTTGGTGGGGGATAACATTGCCGGTTGATACACCTGAGATCCCGTCATCCGTGGCCTGTAACGGTGTAACACTTTGAGTAAGGGCTGGGGGTAGGTAGCGAGCAAAAGCATCCGCGAAATCTGCCAGCTGGTAGCCGCGTTTGTTGTCATACCCTCTACGAAATTGTCGCGGCTTTATGTCGTAGGGTTTTAACAGCTTGGATAGGCTTGGGGTGGTAATGGGTTTGCCGCCACGCCATTCGCACCAGGGTCGGTCCTCCATATCCGCCAGTGCGGTGATCAGCTCTTGAGTAAACAACCTATCCACTCCGGCGTCTTCAAAGGCTGTGTGAATGTCGCCAAGTAGCATTGTGCCCGGGTCCTGGCTTTCGTCCTGCCGGCTTTCTAGTTGAGACATGGCGTGGCGAGCTTGCAGTGGCCAATCTCCCCCCAGGCTGTCTGCAATGGCCAATAAGGGTAGCCAGTTGTCCTCTGCCCGGTCGTTGCCTATCTCCGGCACATTTGTCGATGCTGAAGAAAGTACTTTCAAGTGGTCAGTAGCCCAGCGCAGGCACTGCCGGCGGATTGGGAGACTTTGCTCCAGCAGATCAGCGGGTAGCCTCTGAACTTTTTCACTTGCCAGCTTGCGCCGCAGGGTAAGAGTGATGGATCTGTCCTTGATGGTGTCTCGAGGGGATTTGATCATGGCTATGGCCATGGGCGCCCAGGTGCTGAACCGCTTTGGCCTATGGTCGTCTCCGACTACCCGTAGTACATAGGCCATGCTTTTGCGGTGGCCGGAGTTGATGATTCCAACCATGTCGGAGTTATCTTTACTGTTCAGGAAGGTATCAGCCTCGTCGATCAGCAAAGACGGCGCCCATTCTTCCACCGCACGGAATATCGCCGCGGCTGAGGTGTTAGAGGTGGGCAGTGCCCGGTGGGCCAGGCTGGCGAGGGCGTCCATTGTGGTGGATTTGCCGCAGCGCTTTTCCGGTGAGGAGAACAGCAGCTTGGGGAATATGCTGAATGCGTTGTAGCAGTAGGTCCCCAGCGTCCACAGGGTCAGGGCTATATCCCCTCCGGTTGGGAGAATGCAGTAACGGCGGAAGGTGCCGAGTATTGCCGCTGCTAGTTGACGGCCGTC
The DNA here is from genome assembly GCF_913055755.1 of uncultured Microbulbifer sp. Lineage (GTDB taxonomy): Bacteria > Pseudomonadota > Gammaproteobacteria > Pseudomonadales > Cellvibrionaceae > Microbulbifer. The sequence continues at coordinate 11,373 of NZ_CAJXKH010000004.1, read as the reverse complement.
CACTTCCTCGTCCCAAGGGGCTATACCGTCCCGAACTTCCCATGCGTCGGCGGTGCTCTCGGAGTATTTCTCTGTTGCTTTGAGTTTCCTGACCATTTTATCGAGGGAAGACACTCCCACACCCAGGGTCTTGGCGGCCGCATTGCGCTGACGGGCGTATTCCAAGTCCGATAGGGTGGACAGCCGCACTATCTCGGTCTCGTCCTCGCTTCTGTTGTGCCCCTGCTCCGCAGAATGCTCGTTTTCTCCCGGATGTTGAGCCCCCTCTAGAGTCTTTCGTACTGCTTCCAGCCCTCGTAACGTTGCCAAGTCGTTGAAGTCAGTTCCTTCATCGCCGGACAGGTCGGGGAAAGCCAGCAGGGCACCTACGGTGGTAGCCGCCTCTGTGGCATTGCGGAGGCCAGGGTTGCCGTCAGTTGAGTGGTCATTATCTGCCGCAATGATGAGTTCCAGTGTCGGGTACTTTGCCCTAAGGCTCTCGGCCACTGGTTTCAGGTTGGACGCGTCAAAGGCTACGGCCACAGCCTCTCCGCTGGCCTGGTGGATGCTAGCGCCGGTGGCGTATCCCTCGCAGACGTACAGTCGCTCACGGGGTTTGCCTATGATGTGACAGCAGCCCTGTTTCTTACCGCCTGAGCGGTAGCGCTTACTCCCTTCCTTCGTGATAGTTTGCAGGCTACACAAAGTGCCATCACCGTCCCGGATTGGGACTAGCAACTGCCCGCGGAGTTGGCGCAGGCCAAAGGCGGTTACCGCCTTTGCTGCGAGGTAGGGGTGATCCGCGTCTACTTGCTGAGATGCGCTTTCCCATATCGCCTGGCTGGTTTCTCGTGCTTCTCGCTGCCGCTCCCTTTGGGCGGCTTCCCGCTGCTGTCTCGCGGTTTCCATTCGTACCCGGTGGGTTCGCAGCTCTTCCGGTGCCAGGTCACCAGTGTTCCTTGCGCACCAAGTTTCGGAGATATCTCGCTTCCAGCACCCGAAGGTGCCAGCTGGAACTTTGCCTTGGTGGAGTATGTACCATCCGTTACTGCTACCATGCTTATCTCCTTCCACATAGAAGCGATGAAGCTCGCCGTCCGCAAGCAGAGAGTTGGGAGGTGTTATGCCAGCCTCTTCCATGGCTTTTTGGAAGTCAGAAAGTATATCTTTGTTGCTCACTTGCTTCCCCCCGCACCGCGTTTCCGGCGCATGGCATGAACACACTTCCAGGCCTCCACCTGTGCTTCGGCATCGAGCCAGTAGCGGGCTACGCGGGTAGGGTGGCCTTCCCAGCCGGGTACCGTTTCATATTTAACTTGGTAGGGAATGCCTAGGCTGTGCTTTATGTCGCTCATAGTGCTGTGGAGACAGTGGTCATTCACTTCGCGTTCCGCTTCGAAGCGGTGAAGGCTGCGGCCTGTAGCTAGATAAGTAAGTACACGCTCCAGTTTGGTTGGGGCTTTGGCTTTTCTGTTATTATTGCTGGTGATAGTTGTTGTTTCGGGGCCGCTCTGTGCCGGGGCGGTTTCGATTCTTTCCATGGTTATCCCTCCCGTCCCTGAGCTTCTGCGATTAACTGTTGCTTCAGTTCCAGTAGGTAAGCGCCATCCCAACATGTGACTTTCTGCGATAGTTTAGTGCCACGTTTGGCCTTGCCGGTCTTGCACCAGTGCCACCAGGTTGACAATCCAATCGAGAAAAAACGGGCGCAGTCACGGGCCCGGTACATGGCTGATGGAGTGATCGTTTGGGTATAGTTTGAATTTGCTTGCATGTATCGACTCTTCTGTGAGTTGGCTAAGGTCGATACGGATTATTTACACTATCTGTATAAAAAATAGACGCAAAATTTCGGTTGGCTTGAGGGAGATATTTGACCCGTAAAATTCGAAGGCTATTTCAGCCGATATTTTGCGCCCTCTGGAGTAGCTTTCACGATGGCTCGGACGCGGCTCTCAGTAAGATCTTCACCAAAGAACACTTTGGCAAGACTCGCTAGGTTGTCGATTAAATTACTGCCGTATTGGTCATTAAAAAATATCGACAAATGCCTGATAAAGATTGTTAAAGAATCATTTTTTGTTGCAGTCTTAAGTGCTATCTCTTCGTGCGGCGGGTTCGAAACAAGATCGGCATGTAGTCGATCAAGGAGGGCGGCTATCGTTGGGCTCTGGCTGATGCGAGCAGGGTGTAATTCGAATTTAGGCCCCAATATGCTGTTGAGAGCTTTATCTGGAAACAGTGAAAGCGTACGCCTGTTAATGCCATAAGTTTCTAGTTTCCCAGCTAATTGCTTTGTAAGATTTAGTATCTGTTCATACTCGGCTTTACGCGCGGCAGGTGTTATTCCTTCCCATGGGCTTCGGAAGTGCAGTGCGTGATAAATCTCAAGATCCATTGAGTTAACCGCAGGATCAAGTCTAGGGTCGCCAGACTTCCTTCTTTTAAAGAGCCTCCGCCAGATCTTTTTCATTTCAGGATGCGTGCAGAGCTGTTCAAGAACGGCAAGCCTTTTCGCTAGGTTGCATGTTTCTGGTGATTGCTTAGCATCTTCCTGTGTGTTTAGCAGTGTGATGAGTACAACCGTGGGAACCCAATGAGGGTATTTCCTGGATCGCTCAATTAAATCTTGCGGAAAAAATTCAGCCCTTACAGCGTCAGAAGCAAACCAGTGCTTTTCGGGGTCAAAAATCTCCCATAATTTGCTTTCCCAGTAGCCGAACGCCTTTTCATTAATAGCTTGCTCAGCGTCGTACTCATTTTCGATCTGCGCCAGCAGTTCTTCCTCACTAACGTTTGCCATAGGTAAAACCCCCTTTACACGCATTTCTCACTATTTCATGGAGCGTTTCCAGATAACTTATGAAGCACTTCAGGTGCGAACCTTGTTGCTTCAGCTCGATCATTGCTGGGTGCCAAATTGAACGGTAATCACGTTGCCAGCACTAGTTTGTTCGCGCAGGTGCTCAAGGTAATCCGCCCATTTCTGCATCATGGCCGCACGCTGAGGTAGGTGCTTGGTGCGATTGTATGCGCGTCCCAGTGTGTCCTTCACTCCATGGGCCAGCTGATGCTCGATGTAATCCACGCGAAAGCCCAATACCTCATCTAGCAGGGTGCGGGCCATCGCGCGGAAACCATGGGCCGTCATGGTGTTGTTGTCGTAGCCGAGTGACCTGAGTGCCGTTCTGACGCCGTTATCGGATAGGGGGCGACTCAGGCCTCGGGCAGATGGGAAAACGTACTTGCCGCGGCTGGAGAGGGGCTTCAGTTCCCGCAGCAGCGCCAGGGCCTGCTCAGCTAGCGGAATAATGTGTGGTTCGCCCATTTTCATTTTCTCAGCCGGCAGCTCTATCTGGCTGGCCTCCCAGTTGATTTCCGACCACTCCAGTTTGCGCAGCTCTCCTGGCCGACAAAACAGCAGCGGGGACAGCTTGAGAGCAGTTCTTACTACTGGGGTACCCTGATACCCATCTATGGCAGCCATCAGGCGACCCACCTCTGTGGGGTCCGTGATGGCCGCCAGGTGTTTTTTCTTGGTGGGCGTGAGGGCACCGCTAAGGTCTGCGGTGGGATCGCGGTCGGCCATGCCGGTGGCCACTGCGAAGCGGAATACTTGGCTGGCTACGCGCTTTACGCGGTGAGCGGTTTCCAGGGCGCCGCGGCTCTCGATCCGGCGCAGGCAACGCAGTACTTCCGGCGCGGTGATTTCGGCAACGGGGCGTTTACCCAGGTAGGGTAGCAAGTCGCTGTCTAGGGCGCGCTGGGCTCGGTCTTTGGACGATTTTGACAGATGCGCCATCCTAGCTAAGAACCATTCTTCACTGACCGCCGCAAAGCTGTTGCGGTTAGCCTCTAGGGCGGATTCCTTGCGAGCCCGTTTCACGTCACGTGGATCTACGCCTTCGGCTACATATTGGCGCGCCTCATCACGTAATTCCCGTGCCCGCTTAAGGGTCACATCAGGGTAGAGCCCTAGCGCCATCTCAGGGCGCTTGCCGTGGAGGCGGAATCGGAATACCCAGCGCTTGGCCCCGGTGGGAGTGACCTCGACGGCTAGTCCCTTCTCGTCGGCCTCGATGTACTTTTTCTCGCGGGGCTTGAGCGCTCGTATCTTGGTGTCTGAGAGCGGCATGGCTGCGGCCTTCCTGCTGCTTTGGACGGGTTGGAGGGTGGCGGTAGGCTCAACCCGTCCATAAACCCGGCCACTTGGGGTTAGATTTGGACGGGTTAAGTTAGATCAACTGGGACGAGAAAGGCAAGAAAAAGCCCCGGAAACTCTACGTTTGCGGGGCTTTTTGAGATCGTCTTAGACGATAATTTGGTGGAGATGGCGGGAGTCGAACCCGCGTCCGTCAGCACTCTGCCAGAGGCTCTACATGCTTAGATCCATCTATTGATTTAGCCGCATACAGCCCGATGGGCAGGACGTAATTGGCGACCCTGTAAAAGTTTTAACTGATCCCCGACAGGCACGGTTCACGGCGATCCAGTTCTGTATGACAGCCAACAGCGCGGTACTGGCACCTTGCTGGAGGCCGCTAAGGGGCGAACCCTTAGTAGTGCTTTACGGGCTGCTTACGCAGCCAGTTGGGCACCGTAGTTGTCGTCGTTGGCAACTAATAAAATGCAGCTTTGGATTTACGTGATTCGCTACCCTCACGGCATGCACCCATGGTTTCGTCACCGGCGTCGAATCCAAGTCATCCCCGGAATCTACTCAGTGGACAGGCTCTGTTCACTGGTCAGTACGAAACGCATTTGCGTAAAGCCATTATACCTGAAGGTCTCGGGCCACCATAGGGTGGGGGAAACATTTTGTGACCATCCGGTACCTTTTCGGCTATTGGCGTTCAAACAGGGCGATGGACTCCACGTGGGTGGTGTGGGGGAACATGTCCATTACGCCTGCCTTACTAAGACGATAGCCGCGCTGTAAAAGTTCCGCGGTGTCCCGGGCCAGGGTGGCGGGGTTGCAGGAGACGTAGACGATCCGCTGCGCCTGGAAGTGGGCAATGTTGCGCACCACTTCCAGGGCGCCGGTGCGGGGCGGGTCCAGCAGGATTTTGTCGAAGCCGCCGCGGGCCCAGGGGCTGGTGGAGAAGTCTTCGGTCAGGTCTGCGGCCTGGAATTGCACGTTGTCGAGCTGGTTGCGCCGGGCGTTTTCGCGGCCGCGTTGGGTGAGTTCGAGGGCGCCCTCTACCCCGACTACCGTTGCCGCCCGGGTCGCCAGTGGCAGGGTGAAGTTGCCGAGGCCGCAGAACAGGTCGAGTACCCGTTCGCGGGGTTGCACGTCCAGTAGTTCCAGCGCACGGTGCACCATCTGACGGTTGATGGCGAAATTGACCTGCACGAAGTCCTGGGGATGGAACTGCAGGGTCAGGTCGAATTCCGGCAGGGTGTAGCCGAGCCGTTCCTCGCCGTCCTCGGGCCAGACCTTGTGCGGCGTGTCCTCTGCCTGCAGGTACAGCTGCCAGCCCCGCTGTTGTACGAAATCGAGCCACAGCGTCTGGTCGGTTTCCGGCAGGGGCCTGAGGTGGCGCACCACCAGTGCGGTGGTGTCCTCGCCGACGGCGACTTCGATATGGGAGATGTGCCTACCTTCGCGGCACTGTTCGATGAGCTGGTGCAGCGCGGGAATCTGGCTGGAAAAGGTCTCCGGCATCACCAGGCATTCGTGGATATTGGTGAGGTTGTTGGAGCGCTTTTCGCGGAAGCCGAGAACCAGTTGCGGCTTGTTGGCCTTTCCCTTTTTGTGTGCCTCTTTGACATAGCGCACGCCGAGCCGCGCCTTGCGGCGGTAGCCGGCAATGTCTGCGCTCAGCGGCGGCAGTATTTCGGCGGGGCTGGCAGCAGCAAAGCGTTGCAGCTGGTCCAGCAGGATCTTTTCCTTGGCGGCGATCTGCGCGTCGGGCTGCATATGCTGGATGGCGCAGCCACCGCACTGCTCGAAGTGGGGGCAGGGCGGTGCCTGGCGCTCCGGCGCGCTCTCGATAATTTCCGTGGCGATGGCGTCATCGAACTTGGCCCGCTGCGCCAGGTAGCGGATCTTGACGGTCTCCCCGGGTAGAGCGTTGTCCACGAACAGGGTCTTGCCGTCCAGGCGCGCGATGCCGCGCACTTCGTGGCTGAGTGCGTCGATGGTTACCGTGGGCGTGCTTGCCGGGGGCTTGGTTGTGCCCCTTGTTGCGCGCTTTGGCGGCACGGGTTTGCGGGATTTACTGCTGGGGAATGGTGGGCGTCTGGCTGGCATCTTTGCGGCGGCTTCCGGCGTACTCTGGGGTTATGGTAGACGAGCGGGCGGCAATGATAATCCGCAGCGGGCAGAATTGCGCGTTTATGGCCGGGATGAAAGAAGATAGGGATATTCGGGAAAGACGGCCGCGGGGCATTCCGCGGCCGGGGGGAGAGTAATCAGATAATGGTCTGAACGAACGCGGCCAGGATCAGCAGCGGGCAGACGATGCGCACGTACCAGGGCCAGATTTTCCAGAACAGGGTCCGTTCGATATGCGGGTGGCCCTCTTTCAGTTCGCTCAACAGCTGGTCCTTGCGGAAGATCCAGCCGGCGAAGATGCACAGCACTACCCCGAGCAGCGGCTGGCCGTATTCGGTGCTGATGGAGACTACCAGCCCGAACAGGCTTTCGAAATTGAAGATGATCACGCTGCTGATGGCGAAGATGACCAGGCCCATCAGCAGGGTGGCGGGGCGACGCTGCAGGCCCAGGTTCTCGATGGAGAAGGCCACCGGCACCTCCAGCATGGAGATGGAGGAGGTCAGCGAGGCGATCACCATCAGCGCGAAGAAGGCCATCGCCACGAACAGGCCGCTGGTGCCCATGGTGTCGAACAGTGCGGGCAGTACCTGCAGGATCAGGCCGGGACCGGCAATCAGGTCACCGCTGGCGGAATAAATCTGGGTGCCGGCTTCCTGGGCCACATACATGGCCGGCAGGATCAGCAGGCCGGCGGTAAACGCGATGCCGACGTCGATCAGGGTAACCAGCGCGCCCAGGCGCGGCAGGCTCTCCTGCTTGCTGAGGTAGGAGCCGTATATCAGCATGGTGCCCACACCCAGGGAGAGGGAGAAGAACGCCTGGCCCATGGCGGAGAGCAGCAGCTGCGGTGACAGCTTGCTGAAGTCCGGGATCAGGTAGGCCTCGAGTCCCTTGATGGCGCCGGGCTGGGTCAGCACATACACGATCAGCAGTAGCAGCAGGATGATCAGGGTCGGCATCAGCAGGGTGGACCAGCGCTCGATTCCCTTTTCCACACCACTGGCGATGATCAGCATGGTGAGGCCGCTGAAAATCGCGGTGAAAGTGAAGTTGCGGGAAACGCTGTCGCCGGTGAGCCATTCAGCGGTGTGCCCGGCGCCGAACAGCTGCGCGAAGGGATCCGCCAAATGGGCGACCATCCAGCCTGCGACAATGGCGTAGAAGCTGAGGATCAGGGACGCGACGACAATGCCCGAGAAGCCGGCAATGGTACCGACACCCTTGCTGACCGGGCCGGTGGCAATGCCGCGCAGGGCCTGCACCATGTTGCGGCGCGCGTGGCGGCCGAGGGTGAGTTCCGCCATCAGTACCGGGTAGGCGAGCAAGAATGCCATTACCAGGTAGAAAATCACAAAGGCGGCACCGCCGTTGGCGGCCACATTGGTGGGGAAACCCCAGATATTGCCGAGACCGACGGCAGAGCCGGCAGCGGCCATCAGGAAGCCGAGGTTGGAGCTGAACTGTCCTCGCGGAGCACTCATGATAAATCCTGTAATTATTCTTCTGTAAAAGGTTGCGTCGCGGGCGCCTGCAGGCAGGCGCCGGGGAAAACCACTATCAGCGGTTGTCGCTGCGCATCAGGCGCTGCTTCTGACGGTTCCAGTCCTTTTCCCGCTCGGTCTCACGCTTGTCGTGTGAGGCCTTGCCCTTTGCCAGCGCGATCTCGCACTTGATCAGGTGCTTTTTCCAGTAGAGCGCGGTACACACGCAGGCGTAGCCCTTCTGGTTGACCGCCGCCACCAGTTTGGCGATCTCGCGCTTGTTCAGCAGCAGGCGGCGGGTGCGGTCGGGCTCGGTGACAAAGTGGGTCGAGGCGCTGGCCAGCGGCTGGATGCGCGCACCCAGCAGCCAGGCCTGGCCGTCCTTGAACAGCACGTAACTGTCGGTGAGCTGGGCCTTGCCCTCGCGGCAGGATTTCACTTCCCAGCCCTGTAATTCCAGGCCCGCCTCGAACTTCTCTTCGATAAAGTAATCGTGCTTTGCCTTCTTGTTGAGGGCAATGGTGTTCGAGGATGGGGCCTTTTTCTTCTTCGCCATGAATACAACTTAAATGAAATTGAACAGGCTCGTATCGAAAAACTTCAGCAGCACTGTGTTGATGAATACGAGCAACAGAATCGCGGGGATAAAGGTTCCAAGTGAGAAGTTGACGTACTTCTGCGACAGGGAGCCGGCAAAGCTCTCGTCGCCCACCTGGAGCTCAGCGTCAAAGTTGGCCCGCTTCCACTTGTAGATCACGAAGATACACACCAGCAGGCCATTGAGGGGCAATATGGTGTCGTAAAACAGGATTTCTACCAAGTCGAAAAAGGATTTTTCACTGCCGGCGAGGGTGACGAAGTGGGTCAACCAGCCCGCCATGCCGAAGGACATGGCGCAGCCCACCGCCAGCACCAGTTGCACCGCGGCGATGGTGTAGATGGCCTTCTTGCGCGACATGCCGCGCTCGTCGCGCAGGGTGGCTACCGGTACCTCGATGATGGAAACCAGTGAGGTCAGCGCAGCGATAAACACCAGGAAAAAGAACGCGGCGGCGAAGATGCTTGCGCCCGCATAGCCGATGCTGTCCTGCAGTGACAGGAAGATTTTCGGCAGGAACAGGAAGATCATGCCGGCGGAAGAGTCGCTCAGGGTGGCAGTGTCGATATGCGGGTTGAAGTGGAAAATACTCGGCAGGATCAGCAGGCCGGCGGTGAAGGCCACCAGGGTATCGGTAACGGCCACCGCGCGGGCGGAACCGGGTACCGAGTCGCGTCTCTTCATGTAGGAACCGTAGGTGATCATGATCCCCATACCCAGCGACAGGGAGAAGAAGGCCTGAGACATGGCCTTGCTGATCACTTCAGAGCTCAGTTTCGACATGTCCGGGACCAGGTAGTACTTCACACCCAGCATGGCGTTTTCGCGGGTCAGCACGAACAGCACCAGCGCCACCAGCATCACAAACAGCATCGGCATCAGGGTTTTGGCCGCGCGCTCGATACCGTCCCTGACCCCCATGGAAAGCACCCCGTTGATGATCAGCATCAGCGCAATGAGGTAGAAGAACACGGACTTGGAATTGATAAACTCGCCGAAGTAGGCTTCGGTGGTCAGCAGGTCCAGGTTGCCCTTCAGGGTCTCTACCAGGTAGCCGAGGATCCACACGGTTACCACCATGTAAAACACCGCGATCATGAACGGCGTGATCAGGGCCATCCAGCCGGGAATCCGCCACAGGTGTGAACCGCCGGACAGCTGGCGGTAGGCACCCACCGGGTCCTTGTCGGACTTACGTCCCAGCGCCAGCTCGGCCATCATCACCGGCAGGCAGATGAAAAACACAAACAGGGCATACACCACCAGAAACGCACCGCCACCACTTTTGGTGGCCGCCACCGGGAAGGAAACCAGGTTGCCGATACCGACGGCGGAGCCGGCGGCGGCCAGGATGAACCCGAGACGGGAGCCAAAATGTTCTCTTGCTGCGGACATAATCTTCTCGCTTGCCTGTTATTCTTGTCGCCAGAACGATTGTTGTGGCTGCGGGACCGAGAGGTTACCGCGGCGCCGATAAAGGTGCCGATTGTTGCAGGAATTACCCGCCTTGAGTAGCGTCAGTGGCCAAAATCGCCCGGTTACCCACAAGATAGGCAAGATAGAGACGGTTGTCGGGCAAGGTTTGATCAATGACGAATATTGAACGCAGCGCGCTGGTAATGTTCAGCGCAGAGCAGATGTTTGACCTGGTAAACGATGTTGCCAGTTATCCGCAGTTCCTGCCCGGCTGCCGGGGTGCAGAAATCCTGCAGCGGGACGCGGAGACCCTGGAGGCGCGGCTGGACCTGTCCCGCGCCGGCATCAGCCAGAGCTTTGTCACCCGCAACCGGCTGTTCCGGCCGGAGCGCATGGACCTGGTGCTGGTGGACGGCCCCTTCAGCGAGTTCAGCGGCAGCTGGACCTTTACCCCGCTGGCGGAGAACGCCTGCAAGGTGGCCTTCTCGCTGCAGTTCAGCGTGCAGAACCGCCTGCTGGGGGCCGCTGCCGGCAAACTGTTCAGCGGTATTGCCAACCAGATGGTGGACGCCATGTGCGAGCGGGCGAAACAGATTTACGGAGCCGAATCATGAGCAACAAGAAGACCATTGCGGTGGAGGTGGTGTACGCGCTGCCCCACGAACAGCGCCTGATGAGCCTGCTGGTGGAGCCGGGGACTACGGCGCTGCAGGCACTGGAGCTGTCGGGGATTCCGCGGGAGTACCCGGAGGTCGATCCGGCCAGCGCCAAACTGGGAATCTTTGGCCAGGCCCTGGGGACCAAGGGGCTGGCAGTGGCATCGGAATACGTGTTGCAGCCGGGGGACCGGGTAGAGGTCTACCGCCCGCTGATCGCCGATCCCAAGGAAGCGCGCAAGCAGCGCGCGGAGAAAGCCAAGCGGCAGGCGATGGAAAAGGCCGGCGAGGGCAAGGCTGGCTAGGGAAAGACTGGCGCTTAGCGCGGCCAGCCTGCGGGCTGCCAGTCGCCACTGGTGGCAATCAGCATTTCGCCGTTGAAGTACACCGTGAAGCGCTTCTGGGTGACTTCACCCTTGGGGCTGCGCACCCGGTTGATATAGTCCCAGCGGTTGGGGTTGAAGGTGTCTTCCACCAGCGGGGTGCCCAGCACAAAGCGCACCTGGCGGCGGGTCATGTTGGGCTTGAGCTGGTCCACCATCTCCTGGGTGATGATGTTGCCCTGCTGAACCTCGATGCGGTGCACGCCGGGGAATTTAATCATGCCGCAGGCAGTGAACAGGCTACAGAGGGCGGCAATGGCCAGAATTCGTACAACTGATGGCATTGAATGCTCCATCTTGAATTTTTATTTGATCCAGTTTGTCCGGGTCAGCTCCGGGTCAGCATAGCTGCTATCTGACCGGTCATCTCGGTAACAGGGGCGAGAGGATAGACCACACCCGCTCTCCGGCGCCAGCCTGTTGCTTTTGTTGCGTATAGTGCGACAAAGTCCCAGCCCGTGAGTTCCCTGGGAAGGCATTCCCGGTAACATGGCGTTTCTCGAGGGATTGGGCGCAGTGGCCAGATGATGATCTGGGGTTCCGCTGTATCGGCTGGGCATGGATAATACCCGAACTGTCC
>NZ_CAJXKH010000003.1 GCF_913055755.1 uncultured Microbulbifer sp. | reverse complement strand
TCCGCCTTAGCTCAGTTGGTAGAGCAAATGACTGTTAATCATTGGGTCGCTGGTTCGAGCCCAGCAGGCGGAGCCAAATAAAGAAACCCCGCTGTTCGCAAGAGCAGCGGGGTTTTTCTTTGCCGGATCACAAAGCTTCCCCCCTCCCTCTTCCAGCAAGCGCCGCGCTTCAGCGACAACCCGTACCGCAAAAAAATACCCCTGCGGCGGCACCGAGGGGCATCTTGATTGGACATGAACTCAGCCGCAGCGAAAGCTACCCGGCGGCAACTCAGACTTCCGGCATCTCTCCGGTCACCCGTCGCCCTCTGCCCCGGGGCCCCGCAGCCAACTGCCTGACTTCGGCGGTTTCCTGGGGTGCCGGCAAACCCTTTGTCCCCTGCATCCACACCGTGTCGATCAGGTCCTGCTTGGGGGCGTAATCCTTGACGGCTTCTATCAGCAGGCGGTGTACTGCCGCGCTATCGTGCCTGGTGCAAGCATCTTTCAATTCGCCGACCAGCAACTGCAGGCGCTCCGAGGTCAGCCGCTCTTCCTCCGCCCGCATAATCATCGGATGGTCGGTACCGGCGACCTTGTCCCCCAACAGCAACTCTTCGTACAGTTTTTCGCCCGGGCGCAGTCCGCTGATTTGAATCTCGATATCACCATCCGGGTTGGCCTCATCGCGGACGGTATGACCCATTATCTGGATCAGGCGCCGGGCAATATCCAGAATCCGCACCGGCTCTCCCATATCCAGCACAAACACCTCGCCGTTGCGCCCCATGCTACCGGCCTGCAACACGAGCTGGGCGGCTTCCGGAATGGTCATAAAGTAGCGGGTTACCTTCGGGTGGGTCACCGTTACCGGGCCACCGGCATTGATCTGGTCCGTAAATAGGGGAATGACCGAACCGGAAGACCCCAACACGTTGCCGAAACGCACCATGCATACACGGGTGCGACCAAAGCGACGTCCGAAATCCTGGCAGATCAATTCCGCAAACCGTTTCGTCGCCCCCATCACATTGGTGGGACGCACCGCCTTGTCGGTAGACACCAGCACAAACTGCTCGACACCAAAGGCTTCCGCCGCCTCCAGCACCGAAAGTGTGCCGAGGATATTGTTTTCAGCGCCGACCGCCACATTCTGCTCCACCAGCGGCACATGCTTGTAGGCCGCTGCGTGGTAGATGGTCTGCACCTTGAAACGCTCGATGATTTCGGCCACCCGTCTGCGATCGCGCACGTCGCCGAGCAGCGGTGTCACCGTCACGGAGAAGTTTTCATCCAGCTGCTGCTGGCGCAATTCCCGCTCGATCTGATACAGGGAAAACTCCGACGCCTCCAGCATGATCAATTGGGTCGGCCCCCACTGAACGATTTGCCGGCACAATTCGGAGCCAATGGAGCCGCCGGCACCGGTAACCAGTACCACCTTGCCTTCAATTGAGGCACAAACCAGATTTTTCTGGGGCTCTACCGGGGCGCGCCCGAGGATGTTTTCGTAAATCTGCGACACATCCGTCGCTCCGCGGCCGGCACCATCCACCAGCTCTTCCATGCCCGGGATTACCTTCACCACAATGCCCCGCTCACGCAGGCTGCGGGTAATCTCGCGGCGGCGGCGCTTGGGCACGCCGGGCATTGCCAGCAACACCTCGGAGATGTCGCGGTCGGCAATGACCTCGTGAATATTGGTCGGGCTGTACACCAGCACCCCGTCGATCAGGGTGTTCTGTTTGGAGGCATTGTCATCAAAGAAAGCCACGGTCTTGTACATTTCACCGTGAATCAACCCCTTGTACAGCTGCAGGCCGGCGGTGCCGGCACCGTAAATGGCAACTCGGGTTTTGTGGATCTCCAGCGCCATCTGGTAATACAGGCGCACCAGCCAGCGGGAACCGCCGACGGTAATCAGTGCAAAGCACCAGTAGATAACCGGGACCGACCGGGGAACCCCTGCATAAGTGAGATAGGAGGCCACCGCCAGCACCACGGCTGACGCGGTTACCCCCTGCAACACGGCGACAATTGCCTGCTGCCCCATGTAGCGGATAACCGTGCGGTAAAGACCGAGACGGAGGAAGATGAAGCTACTGGAAACCAGCGTCATCCCCAGGCAGAGCGCCATTGCCGGCTCGGCAATGAGATTTGCACCATTGAAGCGGACAGTCATGGCCAGCAGGAATGCCGCCGTGAGCATCAACAGGTCGAAGCCAAGCATCAATACCGGCTTGTAATTCTTCTGTGCAAACTTGTATAGGCGCTTCACCATCCCCCCAAAAAATTCCTTGCAGGCTCTTGCAGAGCCAGCCCTTGAACCAATTGTACAAACTCAGTTTTCACTAGCCGCAAGGCGATTTACGCCAGCCCCAATGCTACCACCGATATTGCAGCCAAAGACGTGCCCAGCATCACGGTCAGCTCAATTCCCAATGTTTTCCGAGTGCCGACACTGAGGGCGGAACGCTGGTAAAGGTGCTGCCGGTGCGCCTCCCACCAGCGCTCGCGGTTATACATGCGGCGCAATAAAGTGTAGGTGGCATCCACCCAGAACGGCGAAAAAATAATCAGCGGCACCAGCGGACTGAACACCGACTGCTGCCAGCCATAGACGCTGACCGCAAACACCGCCAGACCGATGGATGTGGAGCCCGCGTCCCCCAGGAAAATCCGCGCGGCGGGCCAATTGTAGTACAGGAATACCATGGAACTGGCCGCCATAATCCCGCAAATGCCCGCTAGCTCAGCCTCTCCCCGGAAAGCACTGATACCCGCCAGGGTACCAAAACCGATTGCGGTCATACTGCCGGCAAAACCATCCATGCCATCCATAAAGTTGTACAGGTTCACCACCCACACCCCTCCGATCAACAGGATCGGCATCAACCACCAGGCCAGACCCGGTGCCAAGTCGACCAGCAGCAGTGCCACCGAACCGGCCTGCACCGCAAAACGCAATCTCGCGGACACCGTGCGTAAATCGTCAGCCAGCGACACCGCCAGCAACAGCGCAAATGCAGTCACGGTCACGGCGCTCATCGCCACCGGTGCCCACAGCAAAGCAACAAATACGCCAACCACCATCGCCCAACCGCCGGTGCGCGGCACCGGAGTCTCGTGCAGAGACCGGTGATTGGGGATATCCAGCGCCAACTGCCGCAGGCGCGAAAGCAGCAACTGCAATGCCGCCAGGCTGGTCGCCACCGCCAGCAGGAGAGCCCCCCACCACGGATACCCAGTTTCTTCCATCAATAACCTCTTAGAAAATCCCGGTACCTGTCCCGGGCGCGCCAATTAAGTCGCGCCCGGGCACGGCCCGCGCTGTACAGCTCACTCCGCTCCAGCTCGAGCACCCGCGCAGCCAACCCGCGCTTGTGAAATAACCTGAAGGGCCACAGCAACAGCGCGGACAATACGCTACTACTCCTGACACTGGCCCCGCTCGCCGCAGTGATCAGCGCGGCGGAATCGTAAAATTTCGGCTCTGCGGCGATCAAAGTCTCGCGATCGCACGCGCTATCCTCGATCAGGCAAATCACCTGCAGGAGATCTGCCAGGCTGATAAAACTGCGAAACCCGGTCGCCGGCACCCAGGGAATCAACCCGCCCCAGCGCCTGAGCAGCCTGCGGATACCGTGCGCGCGCTTGCCCCGGGTCCCCTGCGCCGGCGATACAGCCCTATCGCCTTCACTCGCCGCAAGCGAACCGTAAACCGCCGCCGGCCGCAGGATGTTAAAGCGGCAGCGCACATTTTGCGCAAGCATTTTCCGCTCCGCTTGCCATTTACTCCGACCGTAGACGTCAGATGCGGGATTACCGCAGTCCTCCCCGGCAATCACACCCGATGGTGCGCTGCGGGCCTTGACACTGGACAGGTACAGAAAGGACTCGATGCCAGCGCTGTCAGCGGCCTGCAGCAATCGACTCGGCAATTCACAATTCAACCAGCCGGCTTCTGTGGGCCGCTTTCTGCAGGCCCCGGCAGAAGAGAGCCCCGCGGTGTACACGACCCGGTCTCCCGCTTGGAAAACGCCTTCAAACCCCTCTTCTGCAAACCGGGATAACTGCAAGTGATCACAGCCACTTGGGGCAAACGCGCTGCGGGAAATCGACAGCACAGGGGCACCGCGCTCCACCAGAAACTGACAGAGGGCGCTACCGATATATCCCGAACTTCCGACAATTACCCAGCGCATAAATTCTAGACAGCTACCCGTTCCACTTTGCAATTGGTCAATACATGAAAAAGAACAGCGCCCTCAGGCGCTGTTCTCGAATCGTTATCAAAGCTGGATACGTTCTTTGTTCTTCTCCAGCGTTGCCATGCCGATTCCCTTGATTTCGAGCAGCTGCTCGACGGAGGTGAACTCGCCGTGCTGCTCGCGGTACTGAACGATCAGTGCCGCACGGGATTCCCCCACCCCGACCAGCACTTCGGAAAGCTCCTCAGCGGTGGCCGTATTCACATTGACTACCGCCACCGGCTGCGCGGCAGTCTCTTCTGCGGCGTAACTCTGTACACCACCCAACAGAAACAACAGGGTGAAAAGTACTGCAAGCGGGTTTCGAATCATTTTCATGTGTAAATTCCTTTTTCCTATCCGTAGGTCTTCAATCCCTTGGGACCACATTACCTCCCCAAGCCCGCTGACTTTACCAGTTTGGATAGTAAATAGGGGACATTCTCCATTACACATCATTACACGCCCGCGATACCGCGGACGAATCAGGAGGCGCTTGCCTCGATATCCGCAACAATGGCCTGCAATGCCGCCATCGGCTCTGTTGCGCCGGTGATCGGCCGACCGATGACCAGGTAATCGGAACCCCGCTTAAGCGCATCCACCGGGGTGACAATCCGACGCTGGTCGTCTGCCGCGGAACCAGCCGGGCGAATCCCCGGAGTCACCAGAGCAAATTCGCTACCGCAGGCATTTTTAAGGGCCTCCGCTTCCATCGCCGAACACACAACGCCATCCAGGCCACTGTGCTTCGCCAGCTCCGCAAGCGCCGCCACCTGCTCCCGCAGGGGACGCTCGACACCGACATCGGCAAGCTCGTCTTCTGCGGTACTGGTAAGTACGGTTACCCCGATCAGCAGCGGGCGCCGGTCACCCAGCGGTGCCAGCGCCTCCGCAGCAGCCCGCATCATGCGCTCGCCACCGCTGGCATGTACATTGACCATCCAAACACCCAAGTTGGCCGCGGCCTTCACCGCCGCTGCCACGGTATTCGGGATATCGTGAAACTTCAGGTCAAGAAAAACCTGGAAACCGCGATCGACCAGCTGCCGAACCAGGTCTGGCCCGGCAATGGTGAACAGCTCCTTGCCCACTTTTACCCGGCACACCTTGGGATCCAGTTGCGCGGCCATGGCCAGGGCGGATTCGGCATTGTCGTAGTCCAGGGCGACGATTACCGGGGAAGAAACTTGCTCAGTCAAAGCATACCTCAATATTTTGCTCGCTCACGGAGAAGGCCACCTCAGGGGCAGCCATACGCGTTTTGATCACTCGCCCTCTACACCTTTTACAGAGCGCACACTGCCCCAGTGTTTGCAGCTTGGACACAGCCAGTGCAACTGGTTTCCGGAAAAGCCGCAATTTGTGCAGCGGTAGTGTGGTCGACTTGCAATCAGCTGATCGATCAGGCTTTTCAGAAGAAACAGATTTTCTTTCGCACGCCCCTCTACCGAGTCGCTGTGCAAATTCAGAAAATACCCAAGGCCGCGCAGGGATGGCCGCATTGCCAGCTGCTTGCCCATAAACGCGGCCGCAGCCGCCTCGTCCTGCTGTTTCTGGATGCGGTCGGTCAGCGCAATCAGCACACTGTTCGAAGGGTGCTCTTTCAGTAGTGTTTCCAGGTAGCGGCTGAGCCCCTTCTCGTCGCCGATCGCGTCGTAACAGGTGATCAGCAGCTCGAGAATTTCCGGAATATAGTCCGGATTCTGCCTGGGTATCCGCTCCAGTACGCGGATCGCCTCCTGCGGGCGCTCGAGGATATACTCCAGCCGCCCCAGCAGCAGATTTGCCCGCACCGAGTGGCGGTCATAATTCAGTGCCGCATCAATATGTTTGCGCGCACTCAGGTAATCCTTGCCGTTGATCGCCTCTTCCGCCAGTTCACAGCAGAAGTGCGCCTGCACCGGCGCCCATTCCGGGGACAGGCGCTTGAACCTGCGGCCGTGCAGCAGGTTGACGGCGTGAATCGCCTTGGCCCACTCGCGCTCGTCCCGGTAAACCTCAACCAGATATTCGAGGCTGGTATTGCGCAGCTCGCTGGAGGTTTCCACCAGCTCCTGCAACAGGCGCTCGGCGCGATCCAGCCAGCCTGCGGCAATATAGTCCCGCGCAAGTTCGAGCTGCGCCTTCTGCTGACTGATGCGATTCAGGCTGGGCCGCGCCAGCAGGTTCTGGTGTACGCGGATAGCCTGGTCGTGCTCACCGCGCTTGCGCAACTGGTTGCCAAGGGCCAGGTGTGTATCAAAAGTAGCGCTACTTACCTCCAGCGCATCAATGAATTTTTCGATGGCGTCGTCGTGACGCTCATTCAACAGGTAATTCAAGCCCTGGGCATAGGACTGCGCCAGCGCCCGACTGCGATCGTTCCTCGCGCTCTTTTTCTTGCCGCTCTTGCGTCCCAGGTACCAGCCGATGGCGATGGCGGCAAAAATAAAGATAAAAAACGTCAGGTCGCTCAAATCACTCTCCGGATACCTGACGACGTACGGTTTGCAGCTCGCGCTCGGTGCGCAGTAACTGACGCTCGAGCCCCCTCACCCGCCGGCGCTCGGTGTAATACGGCAGCAGGCTGGCAAGAAACCCGAGCAGTGCCCCCAACAGCAGAAAACCGATCAACCAGAAACCGACACTGCCGGAAAACAGCTGGTAGCCGCCAAAACGGGGGGCAATAATTTCAGGATTATCGACCGCGAAATACACACCAACGGCAATACACAGGAGGGCCAGCAACCCAAATATGAGACGCCAAAGCCAACGCAGAAATGACAAGAGAACCTCCGACCCCGGAAGGAGTGAATAATCAATAAATCCGTTACAGTGTTAGCCCACCGCAACCAGCCCGGCAATCACGCACTTTCCAGTGATTCCCGTTTCATCTGCTGGTTTACCCTATCCCTGAGTTCCTTACCCGGTTTGAAGTGCGGCACATACTTGCCCGCGAGCTCGACGGAATCCCCGGTTTTGGGATTACGCCCGGTGCGCGGCGCTCTGTAATGTAGTGAAAAGCTGCCGAAACCGCGGATTTCAATCCGCTCCCCTTCTGCCAGGACACCCGACATGGTATCCAGCATGACTTTTACCGCCAGCTCCACATCCTTCACCGGCAGCTGATCCAACCTCAGAGCAATCTTATCGATCAGTTCAGATTTGGTCATGCAGTCCGCAATCCTGTCTAAGTCATTGATTATTCTAGATTAGCGGCAATCATCTACTAGAAAGCCGGACTGGGCAACCCCAGTCCGGCTTTCGGATAGCCTCAGGCAATCAACCCGAGACTGTGAACAGCGAGAACCTATTAGTCCTTGTTGTTCATCTGGGCCTTGATCAGGTCACCGATAGTCGCCGGCTGAACCTGTTCAGCCTGCTTCTTGCTGTGATCCTTGATCGCCTGCTTCTCGTCGTCCTGATCCTTGGCCTTGATGGAGAGGCTGATCACGCGGTTCTTGCGATCCACGCTGGTGATCTTGGTCTCTACCTCTTCGCCTTCTTTCAGGGCGTTGCGGGCATCTTCCACCTTGTCGCGGCTGATTTCGGAAGCGCGCAGTACGCCTTCGACTTCGTCCGCCAGGGTGATGACAGCCTGCTTGGCGTCCACTTCTTTGATGGTACCCACTACGATGCTGCCGCGATCGTTGGTGGCTACGTAATCAGAGAACGGATCGGATTCCAGCTGCTTGATACCCAGGGAGATACGCTCGCGGTCGGAGTCGATACCCAGGATAACGGTTTCCAGCTCGTCACCTTTCTTGAACTTGCGTACGGCTTCTTCGCCAGCTTCGTTCCAGGAGATGTCGGACAGGTGAACCAGACCGTCGATGCTGCCGTCCAGACCGATGAAGATACCAAAGTCGGTGATGGACTTGATCTTACCGGAGATCTTGTCGCCCTTGGCGAATTTACGCGCGAAGGCATCCCACGGATTTTCCTGGCACTGCTTGATACCCAGGGAGATACGACGACGCTCTTCGTCGATGTCCAGAATCATTACCTCGACCTCGTCGCCAACATTGACAACTTTGGACGGGTGAATGTTCTTGTTGGTCCAATCCATTTCGGAAACGTGTACCAGACCTTCCACACCTTCTTCCAGCTCCGCGAAGCAGCCGTAGTCGGTCAGGTTGGTGACAACCGCCTTCACGCGGCTGTTTTCCGGGTAACGCTGCTTGATGGATACCCACGGATCTTCGCCCAGCTGCTTCAGACCCAGAGATACGCGGCTGCGCTCGCGGTCGAACTTCAGGACTTTTACTTCGATCTCGTCGCCAACATTCACGATCTCGCTCGGATGCTTGATGCGCTTCCAGGCCATATCGGTGATGTGCAGCAGGCCGTCGATACCGCCCAGGTCTACGAATGCACCGTAGTCGGTCAGGTTCTTGACGATACCCTTGATGGACATGCCTTCCTGCAGGCTGGCCAGCAGCGCTTCGCGCTCTTCGCTGTTCGCAGCTTCCATAACGGCACGGCGGGATACCACAACGTTGTTGCGCTTGGCGTCCAGCTTGATCACTTTGAAGTCGAGCTCTTTGCCTTCCAGGTGCGCGGTGTCGCGAACCGGACGTACGTCTACCAGAGAACCCGGCAGGAATGCACGGATGTTGGCAACGTCAACAGTGAAGCCACCTTTAACCTTGCCGCTGATAACACCTTTGACCACTTCGTCTGCAGCGTGTGCAGCGTCGAGGATTTTCCAGGCTTCAGCGCGCTTGGCTTTTTCACGGGACAGACGGGTTTCACCGAAACCGTCTTCTACCGCTTCCAGGGCAACCTGTACTTCGTCGCCCACCTGCAGTTCCACTTCACCCTTGTCGTTCTTGAACTGGTCCGCAGGGATAACGCCTTCAGACTTCAGGCCCGCGTGTACGGTTACCCAGTCTTTATCAACGTCGATGACAACACCAGTGACGATGGCGCCCGGTGCCATTTCGACGCTTTTCAGGCTCTCTTCAAATAGTTCAGCAAAGCTCTCGCTCATTACATTACCTATATAGTTGGACTCCACCGTTGGTAACTTGAAAGTTTAGTCAACCGCCAGTAAGAGCCCCACCGCGCTGCCAGTACGCGGGTCGAATTACAACAGCGGCCGGGCGATTCTGGCTGATCCCGGCCGCTGTTGTTAGAAATCAAAATGTTGGAAACTGGTTGCCAGTTTCGCTCAACCGATACGCTGATGTACCAGTTCGAGCACTTTTGTTAGCACGCCATCTATATCAATGTCGGTACTGTCCAGCACCACGGCGTCTTCCGCCGGTGCCAAAGGGGAGGCTGCGCGGTTCATATCCCGGTCGTCCCGGGCGCGGATGTCCTCCAGCAGGTCGCGGAGGCTAACAGAAACGCCCCTGCCCTGCAACTGGGCGAAGCGCCGCCGGGCGCGCTCTTCCGCGCTGGCGGTCAGAAAGATCTTGACCGGCGCGTCGGGGAACACCGTGGTACCCATATCGCGCCCGTCCGCCACCAGCCCCGGCGCGGCGCGGAAGTCCCGTTGCCGCTGCAGCAGCGCCTGCCGCACCGCCGGAACCGCGGCCACTTTGGAGGCCGCCATGCTGACCCGTTCCATGCGGATATCCCGGCTTACATCCTCCCCTCCCATCACCGCGCTCACCTCGCCGTTGGCGATATCGAAACGGATGTCCAGGTTCGCTGCCAGCTCTGCCAGCCGCGCTTCATCGGACAGGTCGACACCGGCATTCAGTGCCGCCAGCGCGGTCAGCCGATAGAGGGCTCCGGAATCCAGCAGGGCGTAGCCGAGCTTGTCGGCCACCAGCTTGGCAATGGTACCCTTGCCGGAGCCGCTCGGCCCATCAATGGTTACCACCGGGGTTGGGGAAGTTGCTTGATTCATAACTAATCGATACTGCTCAGGTTAGTTGCATTCAGGTCCGGGCGCGGTGCCAATCACCGCACCTCCAGGTGCATCCCCGCACGCCGGGACAGCTCGGCAAAGTTGGGGAACGAGGTGGCCACGTTCGCGCAGTGCTGGATACGGATATCTGCCGCTGCGCGCAGCGCGGCAACCGCAAACGACATGGCAATGCGGTGGTCACCGAGGCTATCCACCTCGCCACCGCCAAACACCGCGGCATCGCCCTGCCCGCCCTTGCCTTCGATGACGATGCCGTCCGGCGTGGGCTCGGCATCGATACCGAGGATCTTGAGTCCGTCGGCCATCGCCTGGATGCGGTCACTTTCCTTTACCCGCAACTCTTCCGCACCGGTCAGCACCGTGCGCCCTTCGGCGCAGGCCGCAGCCACGAAGATGGCCGGAAACTCGTCGATGGCAAGCGGTACCTGATCTTCCGGAATCTCAATCCCCTTGAGCGGCGCGTAGCGCACGCGGATATCCGCTACCGGCTCACCGCCCACTTCGCGGCGATTCTCTAGGGTAATGTCCGCGCCCATCGCCCGCAGAATATTGATCGCGCCGTCGCGGGTGGGGTTGATCCCCACATGCTCCAGCAATACATCGGAACCCGGGGCGATACTGGCCGCCACCATAAAGAAGGTCGCGGACGAAATATCCGCAGGCACATCGATATGGCAGGCCGCCAGCTTGCCGCCGCCGGAAACACTGGCCCGCGGGCCATCGCGGCGCACATCGTAACCGAAACCGGCCAGCATGCGCTCGGTGTGGTCACGGGTCGGCGCCGGCTCAGTAGTGCTGGTCTCGCCCTCGGCATACAGGCCCGCCAGCAGCACGCAGGACTTCACCTGGGCGCTCGCCATCGGCAGGGTGTAATCAATGGCATTCAGCGTTTTGCCGCCGTGAATTTTCAGTGGCGGACGACCGTCTTCACCGGTATCCACTGCCGCACCCATCTCCCGCAGCGGATTGGCAACGCGGTTCATCGGACGCTTGGACAGGGATTCATCCCCGGTCAGCACACTGTCGAATTGCTGCCCCGCCAGCAGTCCCGCCAGCAGGCGCATGGAGGTTCCGGAGTTGCCCACATAGAGCGGCCCCGGCGGCGCCTGCAGGCCGCGCATACCCACCCCGTGGATGGTCACGCGGCCATTATCGGGCCCCTCGATTACCACCCCCATGTCGCGGAATGCCTGCAGGGTCGCCAGCGCGTCCTCCCCTTCCAGGAAGCCCTCCACTTCGGTGACTCCCTCCGCCAATGAACCCAGCATGATGGAACGATGGGACATGGATTTGTCCCCCGGCACCCGCAATTCGCCATTGACCGCGCCGCCCGGCTGGGCAACAAAAGTTACTTCCTTCGCTTCCATAGTTTCCGTGTACGCTTTTTTGGCCAGCATTTTGGTGAAATGATCCCGCGCCGCCTTGGCCCGGGTAAAAACCCCCATCAGACGTTCACTGTCGCCGCTGGCTATGGCACTGCGCAGTGAACCCAGGTTGGAGGTGTACAGATCGATGGATTTGAGAATCGCATCCCGGTTGGCGAGCATGATGTCCCGCCACATCACCGGGTCGCTGGAGGCGATGCGGGTAAAGTCGCGGAAGCCGCCGGCAGCGTAGCGAAAAATATTTTCATTTTCCGCATCGTGGGCCAGGGTATCCACCAGCCCGAAGGCGATCACATGGGGAAGATGACTGGTGGCCGCTAGCACCTCGTCGTGCTCCACCACCGGCATGAACAGCACCTCAGCTCCCACGATCTCCCACATGGCCTGCACGCGGCGGACATGCGCAGCGGCAGAGTTTTCCAGTGGCGTGAGAATGATGCGATGGGCAATGTACAGGTCATCCCGCGCGGCAGTCACGCCGCTTTGCTCGGAGCCCGCGATGGGATGCCCGGGCACCAGAAATTCCGGCACCGCACCCCAGACCTTTTCCGCTGCGGCGATCACACTGCCCTTGACGCTGGCCCCGTCGGTTACCGTCACACCTTGCGGCAAACGGTTTTTCAACTGTGCAAACACGCCCTCGACGGCCAGGGTGGGCACGGATACAAATATCACATCCCCGGCTTCCAGCTCCGGCAGGATATCCGCAATATCCGTCACCGCGCGATCCACCACCCCCAGTGCCACCGCCTGCGCACAGGTCTGCGGCCGGCGCGCGACACCGATGACCTCGCGACAACCACTGGCGGCCTTCAGCGCGAGCGCCAGGCTGCCGCCGATCAATCCGATACCGACGACCACCAGGCGACCGATTCCCTTCTGTCCCGCATTCGCCATTTACAGCACTCCGCGGGGGTAGGAACCCAGCACCTTCATATCGGATGCGCCGGCACCCACTTCCCGCAGGGCCGCGGCGACATTGTCCTGATCCCGGTGACCAATAAAATCGATAAAGAATACATAGGTCCAGTTGCCGCTCTGGGCCGGACGCGTCTCCACCCGGGTCAAATCAATCTTGTGGCGCTGGAACGGCTCCAGCAGGTCGTGCAGCGCACCGGGCTCATTGCGCATGGACACCATCAGCGAGGTCTTGTCATCGCCACTGGCCGGCACCGCCTGGGAACCAATGATCAGGAAGCGCGTGGAATTATCCGGGCGGTCCTCGATTTTCTCGTTGAGAATTTTCAGGCCGTACAGGTCTGCGGCCATATCGCCGGCGATCGCCGCCGCGTTCCATTCACCTTTTACCCGCTTGGCCGCTTCCGCGTTGCTCGCCACCGCCACCCGCTCTACATTCGGGTAGTAGGAATCGAGCCACTTGCGGCACTGGGCCAGGCTCTGGGCGTGGGAGTATATCCGGGTAATGGAATCCTGACGGGTGATGTCGGAGATCATCAGGTGCTGGTGAATACGCAGCTCCACCTCGCCGCAAATCAGCAGGTTCGAGGTCATGAAATTGTCCAGAGTGTGATTGACCACCCCTTCGGTGGAGTTCTCCACCGGCACCACACCGTAGTTGACCGCACCGGCTTCCACCTCGCGAAACACCTCGTCGATGGCCGCCAGCGGCTTTGATACCGCCGACTGGCCGAAATGCTTCAGTGCCGCCTGCTGGGTAAATGTACCCTCGGGTCCGAGGTAGGCCACCTTGATCGGATCTTCCAGGGCAAGGCAGGCCGACATGATTTCGCGGAACAGCCGCGCCATTTCCTCATCGGTGAGCGGGCCGGGGTTGCGCTCCATCGCCCGGCGCAGCACCTGGGCCTCCCGCTCCGGGCGGTAATACAGGGCATCTTCGCCGTTGGCCTTTTTGACTTCCGCCACTTCCAGCGCACAATTCGCACGCTCGGAGATCAACCGCGCAATATCGCTGTCGATATTGTCGATGCGATCCCGCAGCTCCAGCAGGCGCTCGTCCTGCTTCGGTTTTTGTTCAGACATAACTCTCGCCTAAATTCCTTGTACCCGCTCTTTTCCCGGACTAGCCATTGCGCTGTTCGAATTCCGCCATAAATGCCACCAGCGCCTCCACCGCCTCCAGCGACACGGCGTTGTACAGCGAAGCCCGCATACCACCCACGGAGCGGTGCCCCTTGAGGTTCAGCAGGCCGGCCTCTTCCGACTCTGCCAGAAACTGCTTGTCCAGACGATCATCCGCCAGCACAAACGGTACATTCATTCTGGAGCGGCTGCTCTTCTCCACCGGACTGGAGAAAAACTCGCTGCGATCGAGGAAATCGTACAGCAGCGCCGATTTCTGCTTGCTGAACTCCGCCATCGCGGCCACACCGCCCTGGGCTTTCAGCCACTTGAACACCAGCCCGGAGAGATACCAGGCGAAGGTGGGCGGCGTGTTGTCCATGGAGCCACCTTGCGCGGCGATCTTCCAGCTGAGGCTGCGGGGGATATCCGGCAGCGCGCGGTCCAGCAGGTCGTCACGCACGATACCCACCGCAATGCCGGAGGGACCGATATTTTTCTGCGCACCGGCGTAGATAAATCCGAACTGCTCCACCGGAATTGGCTGCGACAGGATGGTGGAGGACATATCCGCAACCAGCGGGCTCTTCACCTGCGGGATATACGGAAACTCCACCCCGCCGATGGTCTCGTTGGGCGTGTAGTGGAAATAGGCGGCGTCGGCACTTTCCTGCCAGGCATCGGCCGCCGGCGCATAGGAGAAGTTGCGATCTTCCGCGCTGGCAACAATATTCACCTCGCCGTAACGGCGGGCTTCCTTGATGGCCTTGTCCGCCCACTGCCCGGTATGGATGTAGTCCGCCTTTTTGCTGCCGGCACCAAACAGGTTCCAGGGTATGGCGCTGAACTGACCGGTAGCCCCCCCCTGCAGGAACAGCACCCGATAACTGTCGGGGATATCCAACAGGTCGCGCAGATCCTGCTCGGCCCCTTCAGCCACGGCAGTAAACTCCGGGGAACGGTGGCTCACTTCCATCACCGAACAACCCAACCCTTGCCAGTCCAACAACTCTTCCTGCGCCTGCCGCAATACCGGTTCCGGCAACGCCGCAGGACCCGCACAGAAATTAAACTTCCTCATTGATTCACTTCCACAGAAGAACACAGACTTGAATTACAACTTTGCAAAAAGAGTGACCGGGCGAGAACCCGCGACCTCAAAATCGCGAGCGTCTATTACAGACCTTTCGCCAAAGGCACAAACTTCCCCGCCAAAGTCAAAAAAGG
This sequence comes from uncultured Microbulbifer sp., assembly GCF_913055755.1. GTDB lineage: Bacteria > Pseudomonadota > Gammaproteobacteria > Pseudomonadales > Cellvibrionaceae > Microbulbifer. The sequence continues at coordinate 97,475 of NZ_CAJXKH010000003.1, read as the reverse complement.
CCGCGAGTGATCGCAGCCTTTTTTCGGATTACATCGGACCAGTGGTTACTCCCCGGCACCGCCGTCATCAGCGGCGGCGGCTTCGTCGCCACCTTCACCTTCTGCATCCTCGGTTTCCTGGATCCGCGCCAGTCCCACCAGGTTCTCACCATCCTTGAGGCGGATTACGCGAACCCCCTGGGTATTGCGACCCAGTACGGAAACCTCATCCACCCGGGTGCGCACCAGGGTGCCCTGGTCCGAAATCAGCATGATTTCCTCACCGGGGTGCACCTGACAGGCGCCAACCAGCGCGCCGTTGCGCTCGCTTTCGGCAATGGCGATCACGCCCTGGGTACCGCGGCCCTTGGTGGGGAAATCGCTGGTAGCGGTGCGCTTACCATAGCCGTTTTCCGTCACCATCATTACCGAGCCGCCCTCTTCCGGGATCACCATGGCAATAACGCAGACGCCGTCGGCCATGCGGATACCACGCACACCGCGGGAAACACGCCCCATGGAGCGGACATTTTCCTCGGCGAAGCGCGCCGCCTTGCCGGCACTGGTGAGCAGCAGGATGTCCTGACTGCCATAGGTAATCGCGGTCGCCACCAGGCGGTCGCCCTCTTCCAACTCGATCGCCCGCAGACCGACGCTGCGCGGACGGGAGAAGGCGGTCAGCGGGGTCTTCTTCACGGTGCCGTTGGCAGTGGCAAAGAAGATGAAGTGATTTTCGTCGTACTCCGATACCGGCATCAGGCTGCTGATCCGCTCGTCGTCTTCCAGCGGCAGCATGTTGACCATCGGGCGACCGCGGGAAGCGCGACCGGCGGTGGGCACCTCGTAAACCTTCAGCCAGTACACCTTACCCTTGTTGGAGAAACACAGGATGGTGTCGTGGGAATTGGCAATCAGCAGGTGCTCGACGAAATCCTCGTCTTTCACCTGGGTGGCGGACTTGCCCATACCGCCGCGGCGCTGGGCCTGGTAGTCCGCCAACGGCTGGCTCTTGGCGTAGCCGCCGTGGGAAATGGTCACCACCTTGTCTTCCGGGGTGATCAGGTCTTCCACCGACAGGTCCTGGCGGGAAGCGACGATATCGGTGCGGCGCTCGTCGCCGTATTCCTTCTCCAGCACTTCCAGCTCTTCACGGATCACCTGCATCAGGCGCTCCGGGCTGCCGAGGATTTCCAGATATTCAGCAATCTGTTCCAGGCGCTCACTGTATTCCGCCAGCAGCTTGTCGTGCTCCATACCGGTCAGGCGATGCAGGCGCAGCTCCAGAATGGCCTGGGCCTGGGCCGGGGACAGGTAGTAGCTGCCATCGCGCAGGCCGAATTCCGCCGGCAGATCATCCGGGCGACAGGCATCAGCACCGGCGCGCTCGAGGAATTGCTGCACCTCGCCCACCGGCCAACCCTTGGCCAACAGCGCCTCGCGGGCATCCGCCGGGGTCGCCGAAGCCTTGATCAGCTCGATCACCGGGTCGATATTGGAAATGGCGATCGCCAGACCTTCCAGAATATGCCCGCGCTCGCGCGCCTTGCGCAGCAGGTAAACGGTACGGCGGGTCACCACTTCCTGGCGGTGGCGAATGAAGTATTCCAGCAGCTGCTTCAGGTTCAGCAGCTTCGGCTGGCCGTCGACCAGCGCGACCATATTGATGCCGAATACACTTTCCAGCTGGGTCTGGGAGTAGAGGTTGTTCAGAACCACATCACCCAGCTCACCGCGCTTGAGTTCGATTACCACGCGCAGGCCGTCTTTGTCGGACTCGTCGCGCAGCTCGGAGATACCCTCGATTTTCTTCTCTTTCACCAGCTCGGCAATGCGCTCGATCAGACGCGCCTTGTTCAACTGGTAGGGAATCTCGTGAATGATAATGGTCTCGCGGCCGGACTTGTCATCCCGCACCACTTCCGCCTTGGCGCGGATGTAGATGCGACCACGGCCGGTGCGATAGGCCATCAGGATACCGGCGCGGCCATTGATGATGGCGCCGGTGGGGAAATCCGGACCCGGGATGTATTCCATCAGGTCGTCGACGGACAGCTCGCTGTTGTCGATCAGCGCCAGGCAACCCTTCACCACCTCACTCATATTGTGCGGCGGGATATTGGTCGCCATACCCACGGCAATACCGGAAGAACCGTTCACCAGCAGGTTCGGCACCCGCGACGGCAATACTTCCGGCATCTGCTCGGAGCCGTCGTAGTTGTCGATAAAGTTGACGGTTTCCTTGTCGAGGTCCGACAGCAGCTCGTGGGCGAGCTTGTCCATGCGGATCTCGGTGTAACGCATGGCAGCCGCGCTGTCACCGTCGATGGAACCGAAGTTACCCTGGCCGTCCACCAGCATGTAGCGCAGGGAGAACGGCTGGGCCATACGCACGATGGTGTCGTACACCGCACTGTCGCCGTGCGGGTGGTATTTACCGATCACGTCACCCACCACACGGGCGGACTTTTTGTACGGCTTGTTCCAGTCGTTCTTGAGTTCGTTCATGGCGAAGAGCACGCGCCGGTGCACCGGCTTCAGACCGTCGCGCACGTCCGGCAACGCACGGCCCACAATCACGCTCATCGCATAGTCGAGGTAGGACTGCTTCAGCTCTTCTTCGATATTGATCGGAGAAATTTCTTTGGCTAATTCGCCCATATTTTCAGGCATTCCTTATCGTTAACGCCGCCCGCGGGGCAGGCCCCGGCTTCGCCCGCCACCACCACCCTTCTATGGGAGAGCACAGCAACAGACTGGGAAACTATTGGGGCCAGATGGTCACAGACCCCGATCAAGCGGGCGATTCTACCACAACTGGCGCGCGGTAGGACGACTTGTAGAGACTTGTTCACGCTTCCATGCACCGCTAAAGTCTGCGCCTTTCCCCCGGAACAAAAATCGACCAATGGCAACTGCAAGCACCCCCGAAAACACCTCAAATTCGAACAAAAAACAGACAATCGACAGCCTGATTCACGCCCGCTGGATCATTCCGGTGGTACCGGAACAGCGGGTGTACGAAAATTGTTCGCTCGCAGTTCACGACGGAAAAATACTCGCCATACTCCCCCAGCGCGAGGCGCACAATCGCTACCGTGCAGCGGACGAGCACAACCTGGGCAACCAGCTGCTGATCCCCGGCCTGATCAACACCCACAACCACGCCGCCATGAGCCTGCTGCGGGGCTTCGCCGACGATCAGCCGCTGATGACCTGGCTGGAAAAACATATCTGGCCAGCGGAGCAGCAGTGGGTCAGCCCGGAGTTCGTCGCCGACGGCACCCGCCTCGCCATGGCAGAAATGATCCGCAGCGGCACCACCACCTTCTCCGACCAGTACTTCTTTCCCGAAGCCACCGCCGCTGTCACGCGCGACGCCGGCATGCGCGCCCAGATCGCCTTCCCGGTAATCGACTTCCCCAATCCCTGGTCCAGAAACGGCGACGACGCCATCGAAAAAGGCCTCGCCCTGCGCGACGACTACCGCTCCCACAGCCGCATCGCCCTCGCCTTCGCCCCCCACGCCCCCTACACCGTGGGCGACGAAACCCTGAAAAAGATCGCCATCTACGCCAACGAACTGCAGATGCCGGTACAGATGCACCTGCACGAAACCGCCGGTGAAGTAGAAAGGGCCATCGCCGACAGCGGCCAGCGCCCGAGCGAGCGCCTGCACAACCTCGGCCTGCTGTCCCCGCAGATGCTTTGCGTACACATGACCGCCGTCGACGACAGCGACATCGCCCTGCTGCAGAAAACCGGCGCCCATATCGCCCACTGCCCCCGCTCCAACCTCAAACTCGCCTCCGGCTTCAGCCCCGTGGCGAAACTGTTGGAAGCCGGCATCAACGTCGCCCTCGGCACCGACGGCGCCGCCAGCAACAACGGCCTCGACATGCTCGCCGAAACCAACACCGCCGCCCTGCTCGCCAAAGCCGTTGCCGGCAACGCCGCCGCCCTCCCCGCCCACCAGGCCCTGGCCATGGCCACCATCAATGGCGCGCGCGCCCTAGGCATTAATGATGTCACCGGCAGCCTGGAAGTGGGCAAAAGCGCCGACCTCTGCGCCATCGACCTCAGTGAACTGGAACAGCACCCTTTGCACGATCCGCTGTCACAACTGATATACACCGCCAACGGCCACCACGTGCGCAACGTGTGGGTGGCGGGAAAACAGCTGCTGAAAGAGCGCAAACTGACCACACTGAATGAGGAAGAACTGCGGCAACGGGCGGGTGTATGGCGTGATAGAATCGCCGGTCGCGCAAACTGACTTACTGCTAACGAAGTCTGTTACCAAGAATTGAAGGTGGCGATCCCGGGAACCGTTTCCGGGACCTTCACAGACATGGATGTCTGTGCAGAGCCCCCACGGATGGGTTTACGGCGTGTCCCGGAAACGGTTCCCGGGAGCGTCAACGCCACTCAAGGTGGGAAAAACGGACCACCCAAAGAGATCAAGGCCAAAATGACCAACGTAGACCCGGCGGAAATCGCCAAATTCGAACAACTGGCCAGCCGCTGGTGGGACCAGCAGGGTGAATTCAAACCCCTGCACGAGATCAACCCCCTGCGCGCCAACTACATCGACGAACGCGCCCCCGTCGCCGGCAAAAAACTCCTCGACGTCGGCTGCGGCGGCGGCATCCTCGCCGAAGCCATGGCCCAACGCGGCGCCGACGTCACCGGCATCGACCTCGGCGAAGCCCCGCTGAATGTCGCCAAACTGCACGCATTAGAGAGCGGCGTCAGCATCGACTACCGCCGCATCGCCGTCGAAGAACTCGCAGCCGCAGAACCGGAAAGCTACGACATCGTCACCTGCCTCGAAATGCTCGAGCACGTGCCCGATCCCGCCTCCGTCATCCGCGCCTGCGCCAAACTCGTCAAACCCGGCGGCCACATCTTCTTCTCCACCATCAACCGCACCCCCAAAGGCTGGCTATTTGCCGTAGTCGGCGCAGAATATGTACTGCGCATGTTGCCCAAAGGCACCCACGAATACGGCAAATTCATTCGCCCGTCCGAACTCGGCCGCTGGGCCCGCGAAGCGGCCCTCGAAACCCGGAATATCACCGGCATGACCTACAATCCCCTCACCCGCAGTTACAAACTCGACCCGCGGGATGTAGACGTCAACTACCTGATGCACACCGTGCGACCGGCCGAATAACCCCAGAAGTACCCCACATGAAAGCTGTATTATTTGACCTGGATGGCACCCTGTTCGACACCGCACCCGACTTCGTCGTGGTGCTGAACAAACTGCGCGAACAGGAACAACTGCCACCTCTGGCCGACGCCACCATTCGCGAAGTGGTCTCCAATGGTGCCCGCGCCATGGTGCGCCTGGGGTTTGGCGTCGACGAAGGGGAAGCGGGATTCGACGACTACCGCCAGCGCCTGCTGGATCTCTACCTGGCCCACCTCGCCAGCCACACCGAGCCATTTCCGGGGATCGAACTGCTGCTGAACCAGCTGGCGGAAAACCAGATTGCCTGGGGCGTGGTAACCAACAAGCCCGCGGCCTATACCATCCCCCTGCTGCGCGCCTTCGCGCACCTGCCCACGCCCGGCGCCATTATCTGCCCCGACGACGTCGCCAAGCGCAAACCGGACCCGGAACCGGTACTGCTCGCCTGCAGCCGTATTGGCTGCCTGCCCACCGAGGCCATTTACGTGGGCGATCACGAGCGCGACATCATGGCCGGGCGCGCCGCGGGTATGCCCACCATTGCCTGTAGCTACGGCTATATCGATTGCGAAGACGACCCGGAAAACTGGAACGCAGACCACCTGGTACACAATGCCGCCGAAATCTGGCCGCTGCTGCAACAGCACTACCTGAAGATCTGAACCACGCACTGAAGCATTCTGAAATCACGGATCCCCATGTCAGAAACCGTAACCAATTACAGTCCCCGTCCCGACCTGCTGAAGGACAAAGTCATCCTCGTGACCGGCGCCGGCGACGGCATCGGTCGCGTCGCCGCCAAAACCTATGCCGCTCACGGAGCCACCGTCATCCTGCTGGGGCGTACGGTGCCGAAACTGGAGGCGGTATACGACGAAATTGAAGCCGCCGGCTGTGCCAAGCCGGCGATACTGCCAGTGGACCTGTCCGGGGTGAAATGGGAAGAACTGGAATTTCTCGCGGAAGGTGTGGACCAGGAATTCGGCCGCCTTGACGGACTGCTGCACAACGCCAGCCTGCTGGGCCAGCGCACCCCCATCGCCAACTATCACTACGCCACCTGGCAACAGGTGATGCAGGTGAATGTGAACGCCGCTTTCGGCCTCACCCGCGCCATGCTGCCCCTGCTGGAACAGTCTTCCGCCGGCTCGGTGATCTTTACCGGCTCCGGTGTCGGCCTCAAAGGCCGCGCCTACTGGGGCGCCTACTCTGTGTCCAAGTTCGCCACCGAAGGTCTGATGCAGGTGCTGGCGGACGAAGTGGAAGGGGTATCCAATATCCGCGTCAACAGCATCAATCCCGGCGCCACCCGCACCAATATGCGCGCGGCCGCCTACCCCGCCGAAGACCCGAAAACCGTCACCATCCCTGAAGAGATCATGCCCACCTATCTCTACCTGATGGGTGAAGACAGCATCGGTGTGAACGGCAAGCAATTCAACGCCCAGAGTTGAACTCCCCACCCTGATGGCCCAACCCGCCACGGCGGGTTGTCGGCGATCTGCAAAAATCCCAGGCTGCTATAGAATTCCACTACCGCCGACATATTTTTTACCGGCAGCGTAACCTGATTCAGATTTATCGGATTTCTCCCGAATGGTCTCGGCCACAGGACAATCCGCCCGCCAGCGAAGGGGATATGAAACAGTCACACCCGGAAGAACTCGGATCGCTGACCAGCGAATCGCGCAATCCCGACAGCGAGGACATCGACCTGCTGCCGGTGGCCGCGATACTGGAAAAGATCAACCACGCAGATGCCCAGGTACCCACTGCCGTACAGCAGGTTTTGCCGGATGTTGCCAAAGCGGTAGATGCAGTGGTGCAGGCGTTTCGCGACGGTGGTCGACTGATCTATATGGGCGCCGGTACCAGCGGGCGTATCGGCCTGCTGGATGCGGTGGAGTGCCCGCCGACTTACGGAGTTCCGGAAGGTATGGTGATCCCGCTGATTGCCGGTGGCGAAGCCGCCGTGCACCGGGCCCAGGAAGGCGCGGAAGACGATCCCGGGCTGGGCATGGCGGACCTGAAGAATATCGATCTCAGCAGCCGTGACGTGGTGGTTGGTATCGCCGCCAGTGGCCGCACGCCCTATGTGGTCGGCGGCCTGCGCTACGCCCGCAGTCTCGGCTGTACCGCCGTTGCGCTGGCCTGCAATCGCACCGCGGCAATTGCCGACGAGGCGGATATCGCGATCTTGCCGGAAGTGGGTCCGGAAATCCTCACCGGCTCGACCCGGATGAAAGCGGGTACCGCGCAGAAACTGGTGCTCAACATGATCACCACCGCCAGCATGATTCGCCTGGGCAAGAGTTTCCACAACCTGATGGTGGATGTGAAGGCCACCAACAACAAACTGGTGGACCGCACCCGGCGGATCGTGATGGAGGCCACCGGGGTCACTTTTGCAGAGGCGGACAAAGTGCTCGATCAGTGCGATCAGAATGCCAAGCTGGCCATCATGGTCATTCTCAGTGGACTCGAACGCGATGACGCGGAAACAGCACTGGCAGATGCGGGCGGTTTCCTGCGGCGGGCGCTGCAGGAAACCGGCAAGACGGGGACTCGGTAACAGCCGGTAACAAAGTGACAGACAAAAAAATACCCGGGGAGGACCCGGGTATTTTTTTGTCGCGGGATCGCGCTTACTCTTCCGCGTGATCGATCTCTTCCGCGGCTTCCACCACTTCATCCATGGCATCTTCCGCTGCGTCAGCCGCCTCTTCCACCATGTCCCCGGCTTCGTCAGCTGCGGCCTCTACAGTGTCTTCCGCAGACTCCGCCGCGTCTTCCATGGCCTCGGGAACGTCAGCAAAAACGTCGCCATCGGCAGCAGCCATCATATCCTCTGCCGCGCTCGCAGCCTCGGCCCCTGCAACTTCCGCCTCGGCTACCGCAGCATCCACTTCACTGGCAATGGCACTTTCCGGTGCCGCCGGCTCCATGTTGGTGTAGTAGAAATAGCCACCAATTGCTGCAATGACGATTGCGGGAATAATGATTTTTTTCATAGCCAACCCCTGACTGTGTGATGTTATGGTTGTTTTTAAAGCTAAAAGCCCGTCAATTCTTCCACGGTGCCCACCTGAGTAATGTGACCGGCAACACAAATTGATTTGTTCGCGCCCGCGCAGTCGGGCAAAATCCGGCAAAAGACAACCTTGGAGTTTCCCCATGAAGCTGTTCTTGCGGCCACGAGTGAACGTTTCCCTGCCTGCCCTGGTGTGCGTCGCCAGCCTGCTTGGCGCCGCCCCCCTGTCCGCACAGACGCTTCGGGAAGAGCTCAAAACCTGCGCCCAGTTCAGCGACGACCGCAAACGGCTGCAGTGCTTTGACAAGCTGGCTGCCGGCCTTCAGCAGCACGCGGAAAAGCAGTTCGGCCAGGAAGCCCAAAAAGTCATCGAAGAGGCGCCAGATTCCATCACCGCCACCATTACCGAAGTCACCAAAGGAGCCTATGGCAAGTACACTTTTGCGTTGGACAACGGCCAGGTCTGGCGCCAGACCGGCAGCAGCCGGGTCATCTGGAAAGGCGGGGAGCAGATAGAACTGGAGCGCGGCGTCCTCGGCGCCTTTTTCATGCGCAAGGTCACCGGCGGTCGCTCCGTCAAGGTCAAGCGCGTCCAGTAATTTTGCCCTGCCCCGCCCCGCCTACCCCCACTTTTCCCGGCGGGGGTGCGGCTGTACAGCGTTGTCACCCGGACCATTCGGCGGAAATCGCCGCAATTTCTCCCAGTAAAACCCCGCAGTCCCATTTCGTACGGCGCAGTATTCAACCCTCGTCTATATTCAGTGTGTCCGTATGGCGATTCTCGCGCCATGCGGTAATCCTGCGCAGGGATGACGCCGGTGGTTTTACGGCATGCTGAATGGCGCAGGATTGCTGCACCGTTCAGCCTCAGCATAAGGTCCAGAATCTTGTCCCGAGTCAATATTCACACAAGGGATGATGAATGGCTGAAGGAAAATAGCACCAACCTCTCCGGGGAAGACTACGCCCGGGATGATCCGGATACGGCGATGTCCGCATCGGATGCTCGCGAGGACAGCCCGTCCTCTGACGAGGAATCCCTGGGAGAAAGTGTCGGCACCCCGATGCAGAACTATCTCAAACACCTGTACCGTCTCGATCTGCTCACACCGGAGGATGAGCACGCGACGACCTGCATGCTGCGGGAACTGGAAGACAAAATCATCGCCCTGCTGCAGAAGCGCGGGGTCACCCTCGTCGACCTGCGCAGTGAGGGCGTCGAGCAGCGCGGCAGCACCGGCGCCTATGATCACGGCCTGATCATTGCCAAGGCGGAAGAGCTGCTGGCGGGAGAAAACATCTCCCGCCGGGACCGCAGTTCCCTGCAAAGCCTGATGAAGCGGTTCAAGGCGCAGCGCAAAAAGCTGATCCAGTGCAACCTGCGACTGGTGATCGCTATCGCCAAGCGCTTTCGCAATCCATCGGTGCCCTTTATCGACCTGATCCAGGAGGGCAACGTGGGATTGATGAAGGCCATCGAGCGTTTCAAGCCACAGATGGGTTACCGCTTCTCCACCTATGCCTACTGGTGGATCCAACAGGAAATCCAACTCACCCTGCGGCGCAATGACGACCTGGTAAGGCAACCCGCCAACGTGCAGGATGACCTGCGCAATATTTACCGGGCCATCAGCCAGGTGCGCGCGGAGGGATTGCCCGCATCGGACGATAACATCGCGCGCAAAACCGGTCTCGATCTGGAGCGGGTGCAGAGTCTGCTGAAATTGCCCGGCCCAACCGGTTCCCTGGACGACCCCATATCGGATGACCAGAGCAGCACGCGCCTGGACTATGCCCCGGCGAGCGACCTGTTCAACACCGATGAACTGGTGTCAAACCAGGAGTTGGCGGAGCGGTTGCGGGAAGCCGTGGCCAAGCTGCCACCGCGGCAGCGTACGGTACTGAGCCTGCGGTACGGCCTGATATCCGATCGCGACTGCTCTTTCCGCGTCATCGGCGAACAGCTGGGGCTCAGCCAGGAGCGCGCGCGGCAGCTACATTCCGATGCACTGAGGCAACTGAAACGGCAGTGGCGCTAGCGCGCGCCCCTGCGTCACTTCCAACATTTCAACCACCACGGGCGCGCAATGTCGCGCCCGCGGTGCTATCTGCTTGCCGCGCACAGGTTTGCGCTTCAACGGTTTCCGGCTAACCTTAATCTGCACAATGCAGACAGCCTCTAAATTCAATAACCGGCGAATTCATTCATGCGTGTACCCGGCTCCGCATTCACCCCTGTAGTATTGAAAGCCATTTTTATTGCCGCACTGGGCGCACTGTATGCGCTGCCCGCGCAGGCGGAAAAAGGCGATCAGGAGTGGATATTCAGCGCCGGCAAAGGGCTGGGCGATGCACTGATCCAGCAGAAATCCATTGCCGGTGCCGGTATGCTGGGGGCCAACTATGCCTATCAGTTTTACGATTACCCGGGCCGTCACCGGATTCAGTGGTGGGCGCAGGGCAGCTACTCGTTTATGCAGAACGATTACCGCGGCCGCGACCAGACCCAGCATATCTGGGAACTGAAACCGGTATTGCGCTGGTATCCGCGCCCCCAGGCAATCCGCTGGTTTGGCGAGGTGGGCGTGGGTGCAGCCTACCTCACCGAGCGCAGCTTTGGCCCCATCGAGCTCTCCACCAACCTCAATTTTTCCCTGCACTTTGCCGGCGGCTATACCCTGCAGAACGGGCAAACCCTGTCACTGCGTTACAGCCATTTTTCCAACGGCTATACCAATACTCCCAATCCGGGATTTGATTTTGCGTCGTTTAACTGGCACATCGCCTTCTGATTGCATTGGCATCCAGTGTTGTTATCGCGCACTAATATCAAGCCGCTGCAATCAAACAGTCACAATTCAATAAACCTTTCGTCACATTCTGCCGCAACAATACGTTCAATCCCGGTCGCACCTGCGATCACCAAGTAACGCGCTGCAACTTATCCCGCTCCCATAAATGCCCACCAACTGGCGGTGGACCACAGAATAACCGGCGGCGCCACAATCGCGGACGTGCAGCCGAATGATCAGTAATATCTGCCACCTTATCGCCAGCCGGGAACACGGCGGACTGGAAAAGCACGTTGCCGACCTGTCCCGCTGGCAGGCACACAATACCGATGCCCAGGTATCCGTGATCGCGCATCCGCGCTACCTGCAGACCCTGGATGAAAAGGTCCAGTTCATACCACTGAATACCGACCGCAGTCGCCATCACCCCAACCTGGTATGGCGGCTCGCCAACTATATTCGCAAAGGCGAGTACCAGATAACACACGGTCACGGCAGCAAGTCCGCACAGTTACTCGCTGCGGTCAAACCCTACACGGAATCACTTCAGGTCATCACCCGTCACAACGTGCGCCATCCCCGGGACAAACTCGCCAGTAATTTCGATGCCCGCATCGCCATCAGTGAAGGTACCGTTGCCAATTCCAAACTGAACTGGAACATCATCCCGAATGGCGTCGAGCTGCGAGCAGCTGCCGCCAGTTCAACGGTGGTTGACGGGAGCGCGGAAAATCAGCCGGTACTACTGGTCACCGGGCGCCTGATCAAGGGGCGCGGAGTGGATTGCCTGCTGGCCGCCCTGGCAGATTTGCCGCGGGTACAGCTGGTGATACTCGGAGACGGTCCGGAAAAGAATACCCTGCAGAAGCAGGCGCAGACCCTTGGCATATCGCAGCGGGTGTCTTTCTTTTCCGCCACTAACGCACTGGCAGAATTTCTGCAGGCTGCGGATCTTGTGGTCATTCCCGCCCTGGGTGAAGGCGCGCCCTACACAATGATCGAGTCATTGCTGCACCGGCGTCCGGTACTGTCGACACCCGCCGGCAACGCCGTCGAATACCTGCCGCAAAGGTACATCCTGGAAGATCCCACAGCGCAGGGTCTCGCGCAGAAAATTGCCTGGATTCTGGACAACCGGCAACAAATGGAACGCGACTTCGCGCCGTTGTATCAACGGGCCAGCGACGAACTGACTCTGGACTCCATGGCCCGGGCAACCTGGCAGGTCTATACCCAATTGATTGCCTGATTCCACAGAGGTAGACGATGCATATTGCCATTTTGAGCGACGGTATCCCCGGCCACCTGAACCAGAGTCTCGGTCTGCTGGCCTGGCTGCAAAGCGAAAACAACCGTGCAGTTACCCACGAAACTCTGGACTGCCAGTTGCAACGGAAATGGGCGCGCCGGGGCCTCGCGTCTGCGTGTAACCAGTTGCACTACCTGCCCGCTCTCGCCACCTCCATTCTCAGCGCCTATAAGCTGCAGCAACCGCAGAAAAAGCCGGACCTGCTGATTTCCGCCGGAGGCAATACCAGTTATGCGAACTGCGCGCTCAGCAACCGCTGGGCGTGCCCAAACCTGTTTTTGGGCTCACAACGACGGTTGCGTCCGGGCAACTTTAGCGGGCTACTGACCCTGGAGCCCACACCCGTTGCAGACAGCAGCAATATCGTTATGCCATTCGCCCCCTCACCGGTCGCCGCAGGTGCCGGGCACCCGCCGCGGGAAAATGTCTGGGGACTGCTGCTGGGGGGCGATGGCAGCGGCTATGAATATCGGGAGCAGGACTGGCAGGCCCTTTTGGGCTGGGCTGCGGCGATACACCGTCAGTACGGCATTCGCTGGGTGATTGCGACATCGCGCAGAAGCCCGCAGATGTTGCGCGGGGAATGCCAGCGAGTGCTGGGTGATACGGCAATTTTCGCCGGTTGCTGGGCCGGGCACGCAGGCGCTGCAGATTTCGCCACCAGCCTGCCCGACGCCGGGCGCATATTCTGCACCGAAGACAGCATGAGCATGCTGAGTGACGCCTTCAACCTTGGGCGGCCTGTGACCAGCTTGCGACCGGACAGCGCAGCGCCGCCCGCGCGCTACCAGGCAGCCCTTGCCGCCTTTGAAGCGCAGCAGCTGTTAGCCCGCTGGAATATCGCGGACCTGAACACGGACGCCCTCCAACTGGTTGGCGGCGCGGGGACGCAGACACTGGCCAGTGAACGCCTACTGGCAACCCGCCGCCAGGTGATCCGGGCCATCGCCCTGCGAGTGCGTACAGTGCATGACCGCGCTGCCGGCACAGTCCACCAAGCGGGTCAGCCCATACTCGCGGCTTCCTGACCTTGCCCCCGCGTCAGGCTTTCATATAACGCCAGGGTCCGCCGGGTGGAATCCTGTAGGGTAAAACCGTCGAAGCAGATCGGCCGGGGGGAATCCAGAATCTCCAGGCTGGCATTGACCAGAGCATCGGTGGTGTTTTCCGCGATGACCCCTTGCGGGAAGCAGTGTCCAGCAATTTCAGCCCCCGCGCCGCTACCCGCCAGGGTAACCGCCGGGCAACTCATGGCCAGTGATTCCGCCACAACCCGGCCAGTGCCATTCGCGACTTCCGCGAGGTCATAGGTTATCCGCGCACTGGCATAAAACTCACGCATGTCGCGGCGGCGCCCGAGAAACAGCACGTGTTCGTGCAGCCCCATCTGTTCGGCCAGGTTTTCCAGTTTGCGAGCGTACTTGTCACCACCGTCGGGAATATCCCCGAGGACGAGCCCAAACACATCGTCCCGTTGCAGTCGAATGGCGGCCAGCATTTCAAGGAATTGCTGCTGCCCCTGCCCCGGCGCTACCACTGCGGGCAATAGCAACCAGTGCTTGCCTTCCAGCTGGGGGAAATCATTCAGAATCCGCTGATGCCAGTGCCCGGATACCGGTGCACTGCCGTCCAGCTCCCGGGTGTTCACGCCGCGGTGAATGACCTCAGGCGGCAACTGCGCAAAAGCGGACGGATAGGTTTGCTGCAGGCATGTGGCCAGCGCCGACGAAGCCGCAATAACCCGCTCGCCCCGACACAATGCCGCATTGCTCAAGCGGCCGCGAAGTAGACCCCGACGGGGTTTTTCATGAATCGACGTCACCAGGTGCGGCCGGTACCCGGCGGGAATTTTCCTGATCGCTGAAAAAGACAAACGCGCCGGCAGCGGCCCCCGTGCGTGCACGATATCCGGTGCCAGCTCCTGCAGCAGTGCCCGCAACCGGCCCACCAGCACAAATGTGCGCAGCGAGGATTTTTCCACCGCCAGCCGCAGATGCTGGCTCCCGTGCAGGTTCAGGCGCGAAACCAGCTCCCCCCCTGCCGAAACAACAATCGACTCGTGTCCCTGCTTGACCAGCTCCTGGGCGAACTCCAGCGCGGTCAGCGCCACTTCCCCAGTTTCCATCGAGGGCAAAATCTGCACAATTCGCATATCTGATACTCAGCATCCCCGCCGTATCGGCTCACCATTCCAGATTGACTATTCTACCGCTGAAATCAACGCCACAGCGCACAAAATTCACAACAACCACAAAGGGTCACAATTCCTGCGCGATGCAGTAGCATGGAGTGGTGTGATGAAAATGCGCACCGGTCGAACCGGCCTGACTTCTCCGTTAATAAAGGATGTCCTAAACACTATGAAAATTGGATTCAAATCATTCTGGTTTCTAGCCTTTACGCTGTTGATGGTCGCCGTGCAACCGGCGCTGGCAGCAGAAGATCAGGGCCTGTTACTGGAAGCCCGCAAGGGCGAAAAAACGGTGTACTTGCTCGGCTCCGTCCACCTCGCCGATGAGAGTTTTTACCCGCTGCGCAAAGACATCAAGGCCGCCTACGATCGCAGCGATGCGCTGGTGGTGGAGGCAGATATCCTGAAGGCGGAATCCGACATAACATTGCAGCAGCAAATCATGACGGAATCTCTGTACCCTCCGGGCGACAACCTAAAGAACCATATTTCCCCGGATATTTACCAGCAGCTGCAGGAATGGCTGAGCCAGCGCAATATTCCCGAACCCATGTTCAATCGGCAGCGTCCGGCTATCGCGATGATCACCCTCAGCATGGTGGAGATGCAGGCTCGCGGTCTCAACCCCCAGCTCGGCATCGATCGCCATTTCCTGTTGCAGGCACACAAGAGCAACAAGCCGGTCCTCGAGCTGGAGAGCGTAATAGAACAGCTGCGCATGCTGAACAGCCTGGAAAATCCTGATCTGTATTTGAAACAAACCCTGGAGCAGCTGGCAGAGATGGATAGCTTCGTCCCCAGGATGAAGCAAGCCTGGAAGCAGGGAAGCACAGACGAACTCTACCAGCTCGTCATTGCGGAAGGACTGGAAGAAAATCCCGAGTTCGCACCGCTGTATGACGCCCTCTTCTTCAAGCGCAACCGGACCATGGCGAAAACCATTCAACAGTTGAGCGGCGACCATCAGTCACTGTTCGTCATCGTCGGTGCCGGACACCTTGTTGGCGACCGGAGTGTGACAAAACTACTGCAAAAGCAGGGATTTCAGATCAACCAAATATAACCGCCCGCCTATTGCACCGGTTACCGCTTGCGGGCGGTAATCGGCTGCTAAACTCCCTCTGACCTGTTCATTCAACAACCGAATTTCGACAACCTGGTTGCCGGACGAGGCGGAGGATCTTGTGATGAAATGCCCGGCAGTATTGTTTGCCACGGGAATAGCGATGGCGTTTGCGCCGTCCTTGAGTTTTGCCGATGAAGCCAGTACCAAGGGCGGCCTGAAGATCGAAAGCGCTGACGGCAATTATTCCGCCTCCCTCGGCGGACGTATTCATTTCGACCTGTACCTGTTCGATGAGGATCTGGAAGATCCGGTGAGTTCCACAGATTTCCGCCGAGCGCGCGTTACCGTAAAAGGCAACGTTTACGACTGGCGCTATATTCTCGAACAGGATTATGCGGGCGGCGATACCCTGAGTGGCTTTCGCGATGTGTATGTCGCGCGGAAATTTTTAAATGGAGAGGTGCGCATCGGTCAGTTCAAGCCGTTCCGCTCCATGGCGGAAATGACCAGCTCGAATGAAATCACCATGATGGAGCGCCCCTTCTCGAGTTCTACGGGGCTGTATGACGGACACCAGTTTCAACAGGGGATCGGCTGGACGGGCGTGGAGAACTGCTACACCCTGGGATTCATGGCCTTCAACCTCAGAGATGCCGGCACCCGGCGGAATGAAGGTGTAGGCGCTTCAGGCCGGCTGTCCTGGGCACCGATCAACGATGATCTCAGTACACTGTATTTCGGCACCTCCATCAGTTTTGAAAATGCCAACCAGAACACCCCCGACCTGATAGCCGAAGCCGACTATGCCGGGCGCCGCGGCCCTTCACAATTGATGGCACTGACTCCCGGCGACCTGGGGGGAGATATGAGTACCTTTTCGCTGGAATTTGCCGGGAGTTTTGGTCCGGTTTATTTCCAGTCCGAATACGCAATCGGAGATTTCGACGGCGACTATTACCTCACCGAAGAGGAGTTTTTTGACGAGTTCGGCGCGCCCCCTCCTTTCTATTGCCCCACGGAAGACGACTGCTATATTGGCGACCAGACCGTCCACACCTGGTACATACAGGGCAGCTGGATGCTGACCGGAGAACACAAGACCTATAACAGCAAGCGCGGCGCCTTCAATTCCGCCAAACCCTCGGGCTCGGGCCTGTGGGGCGGTACCTGGGAACTCACAGCCCGTTACGACACCATGGAAAACCGCGATATTCGCGGCCTCGAGGCCAGCAGTGCCATCCTGGGGCTCAACTATTACGCCAACAACAATGTGCGCTTTATGCTGAACCTGGTATTCGGCGACGACGACTTTACCGGAGATGGCACCAACCAGCTGGCGATACGTACCCAAATGCGCTGGTAGCACTGTGAACGCGTCGCTGCACGCGCAAAAACGATGGTTACGGAAATAAAAATGGCGAGCCAGGCTCGCCATTTTTATTTCCGATCATGAGACCAGGTCACCCCACCTGCTGCGCCTTGGCCGGGTCGAACACTTCCACCTCCACTACCTTGCCTTTGGCGGCGGCCTGCGGGTTGTAGAAACGATCCAGTGCCTGGGCGCGGAAGCCGGCAGCCTCTTCCACATTGGCGTCCTTGATCAGCCCGTAACCACGAATGCGATCCGGGTAATTCAGCAGTTCGATGGCTGCCCCGTGGTTGTCCGCATTCAGCTTGCCAACCACTTCGTCCACCAGCTGCTCATACTCGGCAATCAACGCCCGCTCCATTTTGCGCTCTGCGGTATAGCCGAAAATATCCAGTGCGGTGCCACGGAGGAATTTCAGCTTCGCCAGAACGCCGAAAGCCTTGTGCATCCAGCCACCGAATTTCATTTTGCGCGGGCGGCCCAGATCCTTGTCGAAACGGCTGAGTAGCGGTGGCGCCAGGTTGAATTCCAGCTGGTAATCGCCGTCGAAATTCTCCTTCAGCGCATCCATAAAACGGTCGTCGGTATACAGGCGGGCCACTTCGTACTCGTCCTTGTAGGCGAGCAGCTTGGCGTAATTGCGCGCGACCACTTCCGCCAGTGCCTCGCTGCCGGGCACTTTCAGGATTTCCGCATCCTTAACCTTGTCCACCAGCATCCGGTAACGGCGTGCCAGCGCTGCATTCTGGTAGCCGGTCAGGTGGGCTACGCGGTGCGCCACCACCGCCTCCAGCCCCTGCGGCAGGGACACTTCTTCGTCCTGCGCCAGCAGCGCATCCAGCACGCTGCGGTCCTGGGCAGCAATACGGCCGGCCGCCAGGCCCTGCAGGTTGGCTTCCACCGCCACGCCGTTGAGTTCAATTGCCTGGCTAATGGCATCCAGCCCCAGCGGAATCAGGCCTTTCTGCCAGGCAAAGCCCAGCATGAAGATATTCGCTGCCAGGGTATCCCCCAGCGCGGCCTTGGTCAGCTTGTGGCCTTCCACCACATCCAGCTGCAGCACCGCATCCTTGATGGTATCCAGCACTGCCTGCGGGGAGTGGATATCCTCACGGCCCAGTACGGATGCCGCGGTTGGGCTCAGGTGGGTATTCACCACCGCGCGGCTGTGGGTCTCGTCGAGCTTGGCCAGGCTCGCGGACAGGTTGCCGGCGGCGATCAGGTCGCAGGCCATCAACGCATCGGCGCGGCCGTCGGAAATACGCACCGCCTGCAGCGCTTGCGGCTTGTCCGCGAAGCGCACGTGGGAGTAAACCGCCCCGCCCTTCTGTGCCAGACCGGTCTGGTCCAGGGTGCTACAGGCCTTGCCCTCGATATGCGCCGCCATGGCCAGCAACGCGCCGATGGTGACAACGCCGGTACCACCGACACCGGTAACCAGCAGGTTAAACGGCTCCTGCAGTTGCGGCAGCTGCGGCACCGGAAGCTTGTCCGCCGCCTGGCACAGGGCATCACCGACACCGGCGCGCTTCGCGAGCTTGCCGCCCTTGACGGTGACAAACGACGGGCAGAAACCGTTGACGCAGGACATGTCCTGATTGCAGCTGGTCTGGTTGATGCGTCGCTTGTCCCCGAGCGCGGTCTCGACTTTTTCCACCGCAATACAGCTGGACTGGGTCACACAGTCACCACAGCCCTCGCATACCAGTTCGTTGATGAACGGGCGACCCTCGGCTTTCGGCAGCAGGCCGCGCTTGCGCTTGCGGCGCAGCTCGGTGGCACAGGTCTGGTCGTACACGATCACGGTACAGCCCGGCTCTTCGCGCAACTCCTTCATCACCATCGGCATATGGTCGCGGTGGCGGATTTCCACTTCTTTGGGGAATGTGAGCGCGTTACCGTATTTACTGGTGTTGTCCATTACCAGCACAACCTTCTTCACCCCTTCTGCCAGAACCTGGCGGCAGATCATATCGGGGGCGAGTTCACCGTCGTGAGGCTGACCACCGGTCATGGCCACAGCGTCGTTGAACAGAATCTTGTAGGTGATGTTGACCTTGGCGGCCACCGCCGCGCGGATCGCCAGCAGGCCCGAGTGGAAATAGGTTCCATCGCCCAGGTTCACGAATACATGGGGTTCGCTGGTAAATGCCGCCTGGCCAATCCAGTTGACGCCCTCGGCGCCCATCTGGGTAAAGGTAAAGGTTTCCCGGTCCAGCCACTGGGCCATATAGTGACAGCCGATTCCCGCCAGTGCGCGACTGCCTTCCGGCACCCGGGTAGAGCGGTTGTGGGGGCAGCCGGCGCAGAACATCGGCAAGCGCGCAACGCTGGAACCCGCCTGGGTGGAAATACGCTCCGCCAGCGCATCGAGACGCATCAGGCGGTGCTTGGCGCGCTCGTTCAGGCGCTCGTCCCCCAGCAGGTAACCCAGCACCTGGGCGACTACCGCCGGTGACAGCTCGCCGTACATGGGCAGCAGCGGATTGTCGTGTTCGTCCACCTTGCCGAGAATGCGCGGGAAGTGCGGGTCCCGCAGGTGCACGTTGTACAGCTCTTCTTTGAGCTGTACTTCCATCAGGCTGCGCTTTTCTTCCAGCACCAGCAGCGAGTCCAGCCCGCGGGCGAACTCCTGGATACCCGGCACATCCAGCGGATAGGTCATACCCACCTTGAGAATACGGATGCCCAGCGCCCTCGCCTGGACCTCGTCAATCCCCATATCCTCGAAGGCCTGCATCAGGTCCAGGTGCGCCTTACCGGTGGTAACAATGCCGAGGGTGGCGTCTGGGTTGTCCAGCACCAGTTTGTTCAGCTGGTTGGCGCGGGCGAAGGCCAGTGCCGCCGGACGCTTGTAACGCCACAAGCGCTCTTCCTGCTCCAGCGGATTGTCCTGCTTGCGGATATTGAGGCCGCCCGCGGGGCGCTCCACTTCCGGATATTCGAAGGTGACACCGGCGGGGTTCACCTCGACTACAGACGAACTGTCCATGTTCTCCGCAAGGGTGATCATCGCCACCCAGCAACCGCTGAAACGGGAAAGCTCCAGGCCATACAGACCGTAATCCAGCACTTCCTGCACAGTGGAGGGGTTCAGCACGGGAATATGCATGTCGACGAAGGCAAATTCGGACTGACCGGGGTAGGACGAGGACTTGCAGCCGTGGTCGTCACCGGCAATGATCAGCGCCCCGCCCCTGGGGGAGGACCCGGCGGCATTGGCGTGGCGGAAAGCGTCACAGGAGCGGTCGATACCCGGGGTTTTGCCGTACCAGATACCGCAAACGCCATCCACCTCAGCCCCTTCAAACAGCCCCACCTGCTGGGAGCCCCACACGGAAGTGGCCGCGAGCTCCTCGTTGACCCCGGGCACAAAGCGGATATTGTGCTCATCCAGCAGTTTTTGCGCGCGCGCAAGCTGCTGGTCATAGCCCCCCAGGGGAGAGCCGCGGTAGCCGGAAATAAAGGTGGCGGTGTTGAGACCGCGGGCGCGGTCGATCCGCATCTGGTCGATGGGAAGCCGTACCAGGGCCTGAATACCCGATAGCAGTACCGGGCCTTGCTGAGTGGTGTATCGATCGTCCAGAGATACCGGCTTGGCTGTTGCTGCCGGAGATTCCGTGGTCACTTTCTGCTCGCTCATACGCCTACATCTTCTGCTGGTATACGAATGCCCGCTACCGGGGCGGGCATTCAATAATTATTGTGATTCGAGGCGCGCATCGCAGGTCCGGGCGGCAATTTTTTGCCTGAAAGGCCAGCGCCCGGAATTTGCGACGGCGTGGTCAAGTCATACTAGTGCTTAAAGCGCAATGAAACATTGCTTTATTTGCACGCTTGCGCTTAAAATTATGATAGCCATCTCGGCCAAACAAGAATATGTAGGATAGGAGTTTATATGAAGCGCTCAACGGACCTGGATGATTTCGACCGCAAGATTCTGCGGGCGCTACAGGAGAACGCCGATTATTCCATGGCCGAGCTGGGAGACAAAGTCGGTCTGTCTCATACCCCCTGCTGGCGACGCATCAAGCGCCTGGAAGCAGAAGGCATCATCCGCGGCCGCGTCACCCTACTGGACCCGCGCAAACTTGACCTGGGGGTCACAGTATACTGCTACGTGACGATTCACAACCACGATGAAGATTCTCTGAACAATTTTGAGAATGCGGTGCAGGACGTTCAGGAAGTGGTTGAGTGTTATTCAACCAGTGGCGACAAGGACTATGTACTGCGTGTGGTGGTAGACAGCGTGGAACACTACGAGCAGCTGCTGAAGCGCTCCCTGGTACACCTGCCCAATGTGGCTTCGGTGAACTCTACCTTTGCGTTGAAGCAGGTTAAGTACACTACTCAGCTACCGCTCTGATTCCAGCGCCTGGTCCCGGGAGCTTTGATTGATGTCCGTGGCGGCCAAGCACTGGGTGTGCTACGAAGGTGCCGATTGCGGGGACAGCCTTGCCAGACCTTCACCGCCATGGATGGCGGTGCAGAGCCCCCGGGGATGGGTTTACGGCGTGTCTGGCAAGGCTGTCCCCGCGGACGGCGCCGCCACTGGTATTTACTAACCCACCTATCAGCGGGCTTTCAGCTTTTCCAGCACCTGCTCCAAACCCTGCTGCAGGGTTTTCCCATCACAGTCCACCACAATATCCGCATACCGGCGGTAGAGTGCCTGTCGTTCCTCAAATAGCTCTTCGAAACTCTGCCCCGGCGCCTTGGCAATCCCCCGGCTCTCGTAATTGTGGATCCGGCGGCGCAGTTCATCCGCAGAGCAGTTCAGGAATACCGCGGGACCAAACCGCAGCAGGTTGCGCATCCCCTCCTCGCTGTAGACCGCACTGCCACCGGTGGCAATCACATGATTGGGCAACTCCGCCTCGGAGATCACCTCACCCTCGATACGGCGCAGATTCAGGTAATCCGACTCATTCATAATCTCCTGCAGCGTCTTGTCTTCCCGCAGCTGGATCAGAACATCCGTATCCACAAAATCCTTCGCCAGCTCCTTCGCCAGCAAAACCCCCAGCGTACTCTTGCCGGCACCCGGCATACCGATCAGTACCACACTACCCTGTTTATGCATTGTTATTGAACGTCCTACTTCGTTAATCCCCCTGCCGCGGCAGCAACAGCGACCGCAGCCAACCCCGCAGGCTGTTGCCCGCCAGCAGCATTTTATCCAATTCGTCCAGGTTATGCGCCTGCCGGAAGCTGTCGGCAAACAGGGCCTCGCGGGTGATCATGCGGCGGCGGGGATTGATTTCCTTGATCGGCCGCGCCGGGTTGCCCGCAACCACCGTATTCGCCGGTACATCGCGGGTAACCACACTGCCCGCCCCGATTACCGAGTTCTCACCGATGGTGACCCCCTTGCAGACAATCGCACTGTCCCCGATCCAGACATTGTTGCCGATGCTGATGGGCGCTGTGCAGCGGAACGGGCGCGCGCGGTTGTAGATACCGTGCCAGTCGGAATCCGAGATATACACGTTGGCGGCAAACATACAGGCGTCGCCGATGGCAATCGATTCCGCCGCGGAAATACGCACCCCCGGGGAGATCAAAACATAATCGCCGATGGTGATGCGTGCATCACCACCCCGGTGTCCCATGGCGGTAAAACGGATACAGTTGTCCGGGGTGGAAATCAGGTGCGGGAAATCCCCCAAGCAGATATTGCGCCCGAATACCTTCACCGAACCGGGATCCATGATTTCGGGTTCGCGGCCGATGGCATCAAAGTGGGGCAGCAAAAAGTGACGCGTGCGCCAGTGCCGCCACTGCAACTGCAACCGCTTCAGCCAGTAAGGCCTATGATCCTTGCGCATCCTCAGGGGTGCCTGTTTTATTTTCTGATCACATCAATAAACACGATGCTATTGATGCACGATTAATATCACCAATGCTGACCGCACAGCACATTGCATTCAAGCGATCGTCGGATTACCTTCCGCAATAACAGCAGATTACAGATTAAACACCATGGAAATGACCCTCCCCCTCGATATCGAAACCGTCAAAGGCTTTCTCAACCCGAAGGAAGGCGAAGCGCTCTACCGACTGGCGGCGGATGCCAGCGACCTGGGGCCCTGCCTGGAAGTCGGCAGCTATTGCGGCAAATCCACCGTGTATATCGGCAGCGCCTGCAAACTGATGGGCAATACCCTGTTTGCCCTGGACCACCATCGCGGCTCGGAAGAACACCAGCCCGGTGAGGAGTATCACGATAGCGAACTGTTCGACCCCCGAGCCCAGTTAATGGACAGCTTCCACAGTTTTCGCGGCAACATGCGCCGGGCCGATCTGGAACAAACCGTGGTGCCAGTCGTGGCTCCGTCAGTGGTGGCCGCACGACACTGGAATACCCCGCTGGGACTGGTATTTATTGACGGCGGTCACTCCCTGGAAGCGGCACTCACAGATTACCGCAGCTGGACCCGGCATATCGTGCCCGGCGGCTTCCTCGCCATTCACGATATTTTCCCCAACCCCGAAGACGGCGGCCAGGCACCCTACGAGATTTACCAGTTAGCGCTGAACTCCGCCCAGTTCGAGCTGGTCGAGATGGTGGAAACCCTCGGCATCCTGCGGCGCATCCAGTAAATTTACCCGGGTAAACAGCGTGCTGGCCGGGGTCAGCCCCGCCAGCGCGTCCGCCGCCAGCAGCATGGCACCGACGGTCCAGGTGGTTTTTTCTTCCGGCCAGACGGCGCTGTCACGATACACATATCCGGTCCAGTAACCGCCATCGCGGTCCTGCCAGCGGTGTAATGCGCGATAGATTTTCAGCGCCTTGCCCGGCTCTCCCGCTGCCAACAGCGCCATGGTGAGTTCGCAGGACTCTGCAACGGTCACCCAGGGCTCGTCGTTGACACAGCGGCATCCCAGGCCTGCCACCACAAATTCATCCCACTTTTTCTGCAGCCGTCTGCGCGCACCCCCGCCACTGACCGCTCCGGTAAGCACCGGGTAGAACCAGTCCATGGAGAATCGTGCCTTGCTTTCCCAGGTGCGATCAAACCGCTCTGGCCTTTCCCGCAATGCGACGCCGAGGATGCGGCGGCCTTCCACCCAGTCCGACCGCTCGATCCCCAACGTGTGCGCAATATTGATGCCGCACTCCAGACTTTTGAAGATGGAGGAGCAGCCGGTAATCAGCGCATCCTGCATCGGTACGCCGTCTGCATCAACAGCCCACTGGATATCGCCGTATTCCGACTGCAATGCGAGCACAAAATCCAGCGCCTTTTCTACCACCGGCCAGAAGCGCAACAGGAATTCCCGCTCACCGCTGATCAGGTAATGGTGCCAGATACCGGTGGCGATATAGGCCACAAAATTACTTTCGCGGCGCTCGCGATTGTCGACCTTGCCATCGCGGTATGCCGCCCACCAACTGCCATCCGGCAACTGCCGTTGTGCCAGCCACTGGTAGGCCTTTTCGGCCGCGCCCAGCTCGCCGGCGATGCTCAGCCCCATGGCCGCCTCGACGTGGTCCCACGGGTCTGCGTAGTGTCCGGAAAACCAGGGAATGGCACCATCCGCCAGCTGTTGCGACAGGATATATTCGGCACTGCGACGGAGAAAGTGTTCGGGAAATATTGCGTTTGGCTGCGCTGCCACTACCATCTGTTCACTCACGCCGCCACCTCCAGCGCGGAGCGATCACTGGCGGGCACAGGCCGGCCCGCGGGCAGGCCCGCACAAGCCGCGGGCTTTACGAAATACAGCGCGATACTTTTTCCCAGCAGCGGGTTCAACAAACGCTCGAGCCAGCGGGTCAGTAACGGTTTCTGCATCATGTCCCACACCAGCAAGCGGTGGTAGGCGCGTACAATGACGGCGTCTTCTCGCCCCCACAGCAGACACTTCAACCACCAGAAAGGCGCGTGCAGTGCGTGGGCCTTGTGACCGCTGAAATAGCGCAGCCCAAACCGTTCGATACTGCGACGCAGCTGACTTTCACGAAAAATACGAATATGCCCACCCTCTACCTGGTGATAGGCATCGGACAGCTTCCAGCAAACCCACTCGGGAAAAAACGCCGGGACGGTTGCCGCAAAAATACCACCGGGCTTCAGTACCCGTTCGATCTCTGCCAGCACACCCTGGAAATCGGGAATATGCTCCAGCACCTCAGAACAGATCACAACGTCAAAACTGTCATCGGCAAAGGGCAACTGTAAACCGTCCCCCACCCCAAACAGTAAACGCCCGCAGGTTTCCGGCGATGCCATAAAGGGCTGCGCCTTTTCGCTGGCAGCGCGCACATCCTTCAGGCTGAGGTCAAAGCCGTATACATCCACGGGATCGGTGATGGAGAGGTGGATCGTATGCCGCCCCTCGCCACACCCCAGATCAAGCACTTTCTGGCCCGGTTTCAGGCTGAGCAGCTCTGGTTTAACGGTAATCATCAGGCCGCCTTCCCCCGGTTCTGTTCCGTCAACAGGTCTTTGGCAGAATTCGCCGCACTCTCCCCGGGGCGCGGCTTTTCCGAAAAAGAAATATGGTTGCTGCCCTCGACACCGGAGCGCTGCGCGATGATACGGCGATAGTAATTCCCCAGGTGCTGCGCGGCCCGGGCCCAGGAAAACTCCTGCTCAATTCGTTCACGCCCCTTGCGCGCCAGCGCTTTACTCAATTCTGCATTGCCGAGCAGCCGATCTATGGCCCGGGAAAGCGCCCCGCTATCCCCCGCCGGAACAACGATGCCGGCATCGCCGACCACTTCCGGCAGCGCGCCGCCGTCACTGGAAATCACCGGCACGCCACAGGCCATGGCCTCGCCAGCGGGCAACCCGAAGCCCTCGTACAGCGAAGGACATACCACCATGCCCGCAGTCGCGTAGTACTCCACCATTTCGCGATTACTGATGCCGGAAACAAACTGCACCGTATTTTCCAGCTGCAACTCCCGCAGCAATTGTTCCGTTGCACCTCCGGTTTTCAGTTTGCCCACCACCAGCACTTCCAGCTCCGGGTACCTGGGCCGCAACAGTGCCACCGCCTGCAGCAGGAAGCGCAGCCCTTTTAGCGGCTGGTCCGCCGATGCGGTGGTCATGATGCGCATCGGGTTGCGCGCAATTTCTGGTAGCGGTCGAAAAATTTCGGTATCGATGCCGTTGTAAATCAGCTGCAACTGCGAACGCTGCACCCCGAACTGCGCAACGATATCGTTGAGGGATTGGCTGGATACGGTAACGATGTAGCGCAGCCTGCGGGAAACCCGAATCTGCATGCCCAGAAAACTGTGCCAGCGGCGCACCAGCAGGCGATAGAACCAGTCCGGGGCCGCGTCCAGCGCCAACTGGCGGTCGCGGGTGATCGGGTGATGGATGGTGGCAACTACCGGCACGCCGGATTTTTCGATATCCAGCAATCCATAACAGAGGGACTGGTTGTCGTGGACAATATCGTAATGCCGGCCGTGCCTGCGCAAATAGCGCGCGACGCGACGGCCAAATGCATAGGGCTCGGCAAAGGCACCGGTCAATTTGCCAAACCACTCGTAAAAGTCGGCCCAGCTCAACAGGTGGCGGGGGCGCAGTGCGCGGGTGGGATTGGCATGCTCGTAGAGGTTGAGTCCCGGCATCTTGATCAGGCGCACCCGCGGGTCGAGTTCCGGGTAGGGTTGCCCGGAAATCACGTCCACAGAATGACCGGCCTCAACCAGCGCTTTACTCAGGTAATGCAGGTATACACCCTGCCCACCACAGTGGGGATGGCTGCGATAGCCAAGCAGGCAGATATTCAGTGGCCGCTCTGCGGCCGCGGGACCGTCTGATAACTCTCCCAAGGCGGTCATAATTTCCCCGTATTTATTGTTCTGGCAAAGGCTCTCAGCCGGACGCCGATAAGGCGAAGAATACACCGGCGCAGAAGTGACTGCCAGACACTATCCGTCCACAAACGGGGCAAGACCGCTCAGTCGCCTCTTTCCTCAAATGATCGCCCAACACTGTGGCAGCGCTGTGACAGGCGCCTGGCGGCGATGCAAAACCAGACACGGCAGGTGATCGCCCGGGAGCAACTCCGTCGGAGTTCCCTCCCGCACAAGACAAAGCCCCGGTCCTGCAGTGCTGCAGAGCCGGGGCAATGGTGTCTGGAGCAACGGTCAGATCAGAAGCTGAACTTGTAACCAACACCCAGGTTGAAAATCCAGGAGTCGTATTCCAAATCGTCCTTGATGCGAATGGTATCCACTGCCCCGGTATCCAGGTCGAACGCGTCGAAGCCCAGCTCCAGTTCGGGATCCGCATCGATATACATGGCCGAGGCGTTGATCAGCCAGTTGCTCTCACGGCCGAAAGTCATATCCACACCGACCTGCGCGGTCCAGCCAAAAGAGCTGCCGAAGTTGAGCAGGCCGTAGTTGGTTGACTCATCCACAAACACCGGGCGCAGCCAGTCCTGGTCGATATCGGTGTAATTCACGCCTACACCCACGTACGGTTGAATCCAGGATTCCACACACACCGGGTACCAGTCGACATAAAAACTGGTGACACTGGTTTCAAAATCACCGATGCCGTCGGTACCACGGAATTCAGCATCGGGCGTTATCACAAAGGTGCTAATGCTGGCATCCAGGTCGGCGCTGTTCATGTGGTACAGCTCGACCGCCCAGTGATCGGCCAGGAAAAAAGTACCGTTAATAAACCAAGTGGTCTCATCATCGAGATCCAGCGACGCACCCGCCTCTACGGGGATCACGGCATCCGGATCATTTGGATCCTCGACGTCGACAAGTACGGTATCTGCCAGTACAGAGGTATCGTCGGTCTCCATAAAGGCAGCACCGACACGTACGATAACGTCGCCGCCATTAAAATCGGCGAAGGCCGGCGCGGTGGCACTGGCGGAGACAATCGCCAGCGGGAGAAGAAGGGACTTGGTTCGCATGGGTAACTCCTTGTAACTCTGAAATGCTCCATGGCCGCTGGGGATACACAGGTTCCAACGTGACCCCGGCACGCGGTTATTTTCAGTATAGGTGGAGTTTTAATGGAAACAGCAAGTAATGCCTAAGCATTAACCCGCATATAGGAAGAAATTTCTGCTTAAAATTTCTGCCCAAAAAAAATGCCCGCCAGTTGGCGGGCCAGGTTTCTCGAACACACTTTCAGGAGGAGAGTTTGCGACACACTGCGATGCCGCAGATGTCTGTTTTTAGGTATAGCAGAGCATTTCACCCCATCTTTATTTCTGACACAAATCCCCTTGAATAAAGGTCGCAAACAACGCCGCGGTTTCCGGTGGACTCCGGCGCCGGTGCTTACACCCGTTGCAGGTAGCTCTGGTATTCCACATCGGTTACGCGGGCGGCGATTTCCGCCTGTTCCTGGCGCTTCAGCAATACAAACAGCTCCACGAATTCCGGGTCCAGGTACTCCCGCCACAGCGGGCTGGCATCAAATCGTTCCAGCGCCCCACTCCAGGTATTGATCAGCTGTTCACTTTCCACCTGGTAGGCATCCCCGGATACCGGCTCTGGCGGTTGCAGCTGGTTTTCCAGGCCGTGGCATACGCCGGCGAGAATGGCTGCCAGCACCAGGTATGCATTGACGTCGGCGCCGGCAATGCGGTGCTCGATGCGACGCGCCTTGGGCTCACTGGCGGGCACCCGGAAAGTTACCGTGCGGTTGTCGTAGCCCCAGCACAGATTGAGGGGCGCGTGACTGCTTTCCTGGAATCGGCGATAGGAATTGCTGTGAGGCGCAAAAACTGCCATGGAATCATTGGCTGTCGCCATCATGCCCGCCACCGCGTGGCGCAGCAGTTCCGATCCGGTGTCACTGCCGTCGTCAAAGACATTGTTGCCGTCCTTGTCCACCAGGCTCATGTGCACATGCATACCGTTGCCGGCGCGGTCACCAAACGGCTTGGCCATGGCACTCACCCGCAGGCCATGGCTGCGCGCCACCCCCTTGAGCAGGCGCTTGAACAACAGTGTCTGATCGGCAACCTTCAGCGGATCGTCACAGTGCAGCAGATTGATCTCGAATTGCCCGGGGGCGCACTCGGAAAGAATGGAGTCCGCAGGAATCCCCTGCTCTTCACAGGCTGCCCGCACATCGGCAAAAAAGTGCCGCTGGGAATCCAGCTCGGCCAGGTCATACACATCGGTGGACGGCACCAACTCGGAATCGTTGTCGCTTACCGGACGTGGGTGGCCGAGTTCGTCCACGTCGTCCTGCAACAGGTAAAATTCCAGCTCGGTCGCACACACCGCCTTGTAGCCGAGGGACGCCAGCCTGTCGACCACCTTTTGCAGCTGTGCACGGGGGTCGGCGTAAAGGACGGAACCATCGGCCTCGAACAGTTGCATATGCAGCTGTGCGGTTTTTTCCCGGTGCCACGGCGCCAGACAGATAGGCGATACCGGCTGGCAGACACCGTCACTGTCGCCACTGGCGAACACCAGCGGGCTGTCTTCAATATCCCGCCCCCAGATATCCAGGCTGACAGCACTGCGCGGCATCTGCAAACCGCCGCCGAGCAGTTTGTGCGCGGAGTCGGCCGGCAGCCATTTGCCTCGAGGCACGCCGTTGATGTCGAAGGCAAAGCCCTCGATCCACTTCAGGTCCGGGTGTTCGGCGAGAAAAGCTTCCGAGGTTTCCAGAAGCGCACTGGACGGCTGGTATTTTTGTTCTGTTGCCATAAATTGACTTCGTATTTGCTGCAATTGTCCCACCCCGCACTGCGCGGGGTGGTCACTGTGGATCTTACGCCATTGCCCTGGCGGTATCATCCAGCGCGCGACGGGCTTTTTCTACCAGTTCATCCACCTGCTCGGTGGTGATGATCAGCGGCGGCGCGATGATCATGGTGTCTCCGGTGGCACGCATTACCAGCCCGTTCTTGATACTCATATCGCGACAGACACCACCTGCGGTGCACTTGTCGTCAAAGCGGGCGCGGCTGCCCTTGTCTTTCACCAGTTCCAGCGCACCGACCAGACCGAGACTGCGGGCCTCGCCCACCAGCGGGTGATCCGCCAGCTCCGCCCAGCGCTTGGCCAGGTAAGGGCCGGTTACATCGCGCACATTCTCGATAATCTTTTCATTGCGCAGGATGTTGATGGTCACCAGGCCCGCCATACAGGCCGCCGGGTGCGCCGAGTAGGTGTAGCCGTGGGTGAACTCACCGCCTTTGGCTTTGATCACGTCGGCAACGCGGTCGCTGACCATGGTGCCACCCAGCGGGAAGTAACCGTTGGTTACCGCCTTGGCGAAGGTCATCAGGTCCGGCTGCATGCCGTAGTAGTCGGCGCCGAACCATTCACCGGTGCGGCCAAAGCCGAAAATCACTTCATCCATCACCAGCAGGATATCGTATTGGTCCAGGACCTTTTTCACTTCCGGCCAGTAGGTCTCCGGCGGAATGATCACGCCGCCGGCGCCCTGGATCGGTTCGGCAATGAATGCGGCCACTTTTTCCGGTCCGAGCTCCTGAATTTTCTCATCCAGCGCGCGGGCGGCATGTACGCCGAACTCTTCCGGAGACATGTCACCGCCTTCGCCGAACCAGTATGGCTGCTGGATGTGTTCAATGTAATCCAGCGACTGGAACTGCTTGTGCATGCCGCTCATACCGCCCAGGCTGGCACCGCCGATGGTGGAACCGTGGTAGGCGTTGGTGCGGGAGATGACGATACGTTTTTCCGGCTGCTCTTTCAGATCCCAGTAGCGGCGGATAATACGCAGGTTGGTGTCGTTGGCTTCACTGCCGGAGCCGGTGAAAAACACATTGTTCATGTGCGCCGGGGTCACCTCTGCCAGCAGGTCTGCCAGCTCGATGGAGGGAACCGTGGTGCACTGGAAAAAGCTGTTATAGAACGGCAGCTTGTTCAGCTGCTGGTAGATGGCCTCGCTGATTTCGCGGCGGCTGTAACCCAGGTTACAGCACCACAGCCCGGACATGGCATCGAGCATGCTGTGGCCGTCGATATCAGTGATGTAGGCGCCCTCGGCACTGGTGATAACCCGGGTGCCCTGTTTGCCGAGATCGCTGAAATCGGTAAAGGGGTGCAGCAGGTGCTCGCGATCGTGTTGTTGTAATTGGCTTTTGTTCATGACCTCACTCCTGAATCACTGATTCGTACCCTTGGTCGCCATCTACCGGCAACCGAAAAATGTGATCACATTCTAGGGGCTGCTCAGCGGGTTGCGCAAGGGCTATCGGCAAGAACGGTGGATTGCTGCGCTAACACTATAGTCGGGGACGCCGCTCCGGGAGCCCGGATCACAGCCAATGACACCGGTGAATTTCCGGTCGGAGAGAGTAAAGCGCAGGAATCGGGAGAAATGAGGGAAGTTTCAGGGCGATCGCAAAAATTTACCATCACCCCGATAGCGGCCGGATAACTTTCGGCCAATCAGAAGCCGCAGTCGAGCGCGTCCAGCAGCATATGAGTCACCAGGCCAATACCCAGCCAGCGCACCGGTTTCCACGGCAGGAACAGCATGGCCCCGTAAAAAGAAATCGGGAACATGGTATGCAGCGGATGGGTATTGATGCTGCAGCGGTTGGGATCGTATACCGGATTCGCCCACAGGTGATCCAGGTCCACCAGGTTGGCGGCGAGCATGATCAGTGCGGCCTTTTTCCACTCGGTGCGAAAGAAAAACCAGGCAATAGCCAGCGGCACCAGAAAGTGCAGTGCGATATGAATGTAGCTGAACATCAGGACGGCATTAACTCTTCAGCGGAAATGGAACCCAGGCCCTCTTCGATATCCTGGCGGATGGCGGTGCGTACCCGCTGGACATCACGGCTCTCGATGGCGGCAATCAGGTCCTGGTGGCGGTCGGGCAACTCCTGAACACCAAAGCGCTGAAATACCAGGTGTTGCAGTGGCGCGGTCTGCAGCCAGAGACTTTCGATCAGGGACAGGATGATGTGCGGGCGCCCGAGTTTATACAGGGTGAAGTGGAAGTCCAGGTTACCGGTCACATAGGCCTGCATGTCGTGTTCGGCCAGCGCCTGGGTTACCCGGTCGTCCAGCGCGCGCAGCTGTTCCAGCTCGCTGTCGCCCACGAACGGCAGCGCCTGCTCCGCAGCCTGGCACTCCAGGGCAACCCGCGCCGCGCAGATTTCATCGAGCTTTTCCCGGGTCATACTGGGCACGGTCACCCGCCGGGTGTCCGACAGCTCCAGCGCCCGCTCGGAAGTCAGTCGCCGCAGCGCCTCGCGCACCGGCATCGGGCTGCAATCCAGCTCCGCCGCCAGGCCGCGAATGGTGACCGAGTTGCCCGGCAGAAACTGCCCCCGCAGGATGGCGTCTCGCACCTGGTAGTAGACCCGCTCCTGGGTAGTGCGGAACTCTTCCTGGGGCTGGTTGAATGCGGCTTCAGTCATGTTTCGGTTCCGGGCTGCGGTCTCAGGCAGTCAGGGCCAGCTCGTGCGGCGCCTGGTTTCCGCCAACTTCAATCATCTCATCGGCAATCGCACCAGTTTGCCACAATTCGAAGAAATCCTCCGCCACTGATTTGCCCGCCTCGACCACGGTGTTCCAGTAACGCAGGCGCTCCTCGGTGGTCAGTTTGACGAAATCATCCCGGTCCGGGATCTTGCCGTAGGGCAGTTTCGCCACCCATTGCGGCGATGGGGCCACCAGCAGCACGTTCTGCATGGCCCCGCCCCGCACCCACCGCCAGCGGAAGCTCTTGTCGAACCAGCCGGGCACCAGGTAGGGGAAGAAGTGCGGATAGAGCACCAGGCCCTGCGGGTGGTGGAAGCCGAGGTCGAAGTGGTAATCGGTGATGCCGCCATCGCGGTAATTACCCGCGGGCGCCCCCGGCGGCGTCTGCACCCCGGCCATGACCAGCGGAATGGAGCCGCTGGCCAGCACCGACGGGCAGACGTTGTCGGCGCTGAGACGGGTGTTTACCGTAGTCAGGTTGGCGAAGGTGACCGCGGGCTGGTCGCCGGCGTGGAATACCACCCGGTCCCAGAACGCCCGCAGGCTGCTGCGGCTGACCGCATTGGCCAGTGCCGATGCCAGCAGCGCCGGCGCCAGCAACAGTTTTTTCTCGCTGCCCAGCGGGCCCCGTCCGCGCACGGTGACAAAGTGGCTCTGCCATACGGGGTTGCTTGCCACCTCATCGGCACCGGTGCTTCCCAGCACTTCCTGCAGGATCTTTTCCCCGGCGGCGGTTACCTCCCCCGGGGTCGGGCGGTCACTGGCGTAGGTCTGGTTGATATAGCCGTATTCCAGCTTCTCCAGTGCCGCCAGCGGATTGCCGGTGGCGTAACACATATTGCGAAAGCTGCCGATGGACGAGCCGAGCGTCGCGATCGGCATCTCGCGGTCGCGGAAAAATTCGCCAATCAGTACCCGGTCCAGCTGGCTGATGGACAGCCACTTGGGCCCCCCTGACGCCCCCACCAGGGTCGCTACCTGATGCGGGTGCAGCCCCTCTTCCCGCACCCGCCGGGCCGCGTTGGCGCCGGCGAGTACTACACAGCTTCTCTGTTTCACTGACTGCTCACCACTCTCCGGTATTTTCCATGGAAGCCCAGGGTTCCTGCGGTTCCAGCGCATCGCCCTTCTGCAGCAACTCGATGGAGATATTGTCCGGGGAGCGCACGAACGCCATATGGCCATCCCGCGGCGGCCGATTGATGGTCACCCCCATATCCATCAGGCGCTGGCAGGTTTCGTAGATATTTTCCACCCGGTAGGCCAGGTGACCGAAATTGCGCCCGCCGGTATAGGTCTCCGGATCCCAGTTGTAAGTCAATTCCAGGCAGGGACGCTTGTCCTGCTTGGCAGAGCCCTCATCCCCCGGCGCGGCAAGAAATATCAAGCTGAAGCGGCCTTTCTCGTAATCATTGCGACTGACCTCGATCAGGCCCAGCTTGTCGCAATAAAACTTCAGGGATTCATCCAGATCGGTGACTCGCACCATTGTGTGTAAATATTCCACTGCAACACCTCCTTTGCGGGATTACAATCCCGGGACTTCATTCAAGTGGCCACTTTAGCCACTACAGACCAAGTTACCAGAGCGAAATGTACCAAAAATACTATCGACAATTTTTACAGGCCGCCCAAAAAGCAGCCTCACCCCAGTGCGACCTGCCGGTTTTGCACATGGCATGCCACTCTCACCACTATTGGCCGGACGCTACCCTGGACGCGGTCAAGGACTACTGGCAGGACGCCGCGCTGATGGCGGATACCAAGTGGGACAAGATCTTCGGTGAAAAAATACCCACCTTCCAGCGGGAGATCGCCAGGGTATTGAATTTGCCGGCACCAGAGCAGATTGCACTGGCACCCAATACCCACGAGCTGGTGTACCGCCTGATCAGCAGCTTCGACCTGAGCCAGCCCCTGCGGGTCCTCACCACGGATGGCGAATTCTACAGCTTTGCCCGCCAGTTGCTGCGCCTCGAAGAGCTGCCCAACGTGGAAGTGGTGCGCGTGCCCACCCAGCCCTTCGCCACCCTGCCCCAGCGCTTTGAGCAGGAACTGGTGAATGGCAATTACCAGTTGGCCTACGCCAGCCTGGTGTTCTTCGATTCCGGCATCGTATTCCCGCAACTGCTGAAAATTGCAGCGCGCAAACCGGACGCCACACAGATGGTTATCGACGGGTATCACGGATTTTTTGCCCGCCCCATCGATCTGTCGGCGATCGCGGACAAGGTATTCTTCACCGCCGGTTCCTACAAGTACCTGGGGGCGGGTGAAGGCATGTGTTTTATGAGCGTTCCGCGCGGCTGCACCCTGCGACCACTGAATACCGGCTGGTTTGCGGAAATGGCACAACTGGAAAACCGCAGCGAAGGCGTCGGCTTCGGCAACGACTGGCTGCGCTTCGCCGGCGCCACCATGGACTATTCCCCCCTGTACAAGGCACTGGCGGTACTCGCTCTGTTCGAAAACCAGGGCATTACCGTGGACAGGATCCACAGCTATGTACTGAGCAACCAGCAGCGTTTTCTCGCCGCCATGGACACCGCTGACCACCCGCTGTTCAACCGTGGCAATCTGCTTTACCACGACCTGGAAAATGGCCACGGCCATTTCTTCACTTTCCACTGCGGTTCTGCAGAAAAGGCCGGACAACTGCAGGAGGAGTTGCGTCTAAAACACGTTCTCTGTGATCGACGCAAACATCTGCTGCGCCTGGGCTTCGCGATCTATCATCCGGCGGAAGAGACATTCGAGCGGCTGTTCACGTGATATTCATCTTTACACCCCCACAATAGACCGCGATGTATCACTGGCAATACAAGGATTCGCCATGAATAAAACGATCAAACTGTTTCCCACCGTACTGTTCGCAAGCCTGCTCGCCACTACCGCGGGCTGCGGCAATGACATCAACGGTTCCAAACCTTCCGGCACGCTGATTTCCATTTCTGCCCAGGGAGAAGCGAGCCAGGCGCCGGATACTGCGGCTATTTCCGCCGGCGTGGTTACGGAAGCGGAAGAAAGCAAAGACGCCATGCAGGCCAATGCCGAGCAGATGGAAAAGCTGATGAAGGCCATCAAAAAGGCCGGCATCGATGAAAAGGATGTACAGACCAGCGGTATCAGCCTGATGCCCCGTTACAGTTATCCGGATAATTCTGCGGGCAGTCCGAATCGCCCCGAGCGCCAGATCACCAGTTACATTGCCCGCAATACCGTCAGCATTACCGTGCGCAAACTGGACGACCTGAGCGAAGTCATCGATGCGATGACCGCGGCGGGTGCCAACCAGATCCACGGCCCCAGCTTCTCTATTGGCGAACCGGAACCGCTGCTTGCCGAAGCGCGGGAAAAGGCCCTGCAGCAAGCGCGGGCCCGCGCCGAGTCCTACGCAAAAGCACTGGATACCAAGGTGCGCCGTATCGTCAGTATCTCCGAGGGCAGTCACGGCGGTATGCCCCGGCCGATGATGCGCGCGGAAATGGCCGCGGCCAAAGACAGTGCAAGCACGCCGATTGCACCGGGAGAGACTACCGTTTCCGTGAATCTGGAACTGGTTTTCGAACTCGAAAAATAGGAACCGGAATACTCTGGTCCGCAAACAAAAATCCCGGCTACTGCCGGGATTTTTGTTGCCAAGATTTATTCAGGTTGCTTGTAAATCTCGCCGCCCTTCATCACAAACCGCACCCGCTGCAGCGTGGTAATGTCCTCCAGCGGATTGCCCACCACCGCCACAATGTCCGCCCACTTGCCGGGACTGATGCTGCCGAGCTCATCCTGCGCATTCAGCAGATGTGCCGCATTCCAGGTTGCCGCGCGAATCGCATCAGCCGGCGCCATCCCCCCTTCCACCATCAACGCGAATTCCCGGGCATTATCGCCGTGACGGCTAACCCCGGAGTCGGTGCCAAACGCAATATTCACACCGGTACGATAGGCGCGACCAAAAGTATCCTGCAGTAGCGGCCCGATCGTCGCCGCCTTGGTGCGTACCATTTCCGGGAAAAAGCCGTCAACCGCAGATTTTTTGGTAACCCACTCCCCCGCCATCAGCGTCGGCACATACCAGGTATCGTGCCGCTTCATCAGCGACATGGTTTCATCGTCCATGTAAGTACCGTGCTCGATGGAGTCCACCCCGGCGCGAATGGCCCGCTCCATCCCCTCCTGGCCATGGGCGTGCACCGCCACGGTATAGCCATAATCCTTTGCGGTGGCCACGACGGCCTCCAGCTCGTCGTCCATAAACTGCGGATTCTGGCCGCTCTTGGCCACACTCAGCACCCCTCCAGTGGCGGTGATCTTGATCAGGTCGGCGCCGTCTTTGTAGCGCTGACGCACCGCCTGGCGGGCACTGGCGGGGCCATTGATCACCCCCTCAGCCGGACCGGGGCTGCCCATCAGGCTGTGGCGGTAACCGTTGGTGGGATCCGCATGGCCGCCGGTGGTGGCGATAGCCTTACCCGCGGTAAATACCCGTGGACCCGGGATATCGCCACGCTTGATGGCATTGCGCAGACTGATGGTGACATTGCCGCTGTCGCCGAGATCGCGCACCGTGGTAAAGCCGGCCATCAGGGTGCGCTCGGCGGTATTGACCGCGCGCAGCGTGTAATCCGCCGGGTTCCAGGAAAAGGTTTCGGTGTAGGTACGCGGGCCGTATTCATAGGCCAGGTGGGTGTGCATGTCCATCAGGCCGGGGAGCACGGAGAAAGTGCGCAGGTCGATAACCCGTTCGCCGTCGCGATGGTTGAAGCCGCGCTCGACCGACTCAACCTTGCCATCCACGATGTGTACCGTGCGCTTCTCCAGCAGGCGACCGGACTCACTATCGAACAGCCAGCCGGCCTGAAGTGCGAGGTTTTCCGCCTGCGCCCAGCTCCCCCACAGGGCCGCCACGGCGATATACGCCAACCGGCAAGCGAAGTTGGAAGTCTGACGAAGTCTGGAAGAGATGCGCGATGCGGTCATGGTCGCCCCATACTCACTCGACAGGACAGCGGGCCGATTGGCCCGCCGAACGCCGGTGTATTGTTGCTATTTTTCAGGAAAGAGGCGGCCAATTTACCGCATCTACCCCAGACAGCAACAGTGAGGTCGTCATTCTTTTCCGGGCAAAACCTCGACCGGTCCGAGATCCAGTGCCTCAATTTCCTTCTGGATCTTGCTCAAATCCCCCACAACCACCCAGGTGAACTGCTCGGGAGCAAGATTGGCCTTGGCCGCGGCCTCTACCCCCTCTTTGGTCAGTGCACTGACCCGCTGGGGGTATTCGGCAATATATTCTGGTGGCAGGCCCTTCTCCCGCTGCCACGCAATACTCGACAGCAACTGGCCCTTGGTCTGGAACTGCGCGCTCTGCTTGAGCAATTCATCATCCCGGTAGTCCGCGAGCTCCTCTTCCTCCACCGGGCGGCTGGACAGAAAAGCCTGATACTCTTTCAGAATCTCGCTCATGGCCTGCGCGGTCTTGTCCGTCTGCACCGGGGCAAACACAATATAAGGGCGCTGCCCCTGCGCATCCATGGATACTGCGCGCGCACCGTAAGACCAGTGCTTTTCTTCCCGCAGGTTCATATTGAGACGGGAGGTAAACTTGCCGGCGATGATGGACGCCATCGCATCAAAGGCCTCGGCCCCCTCCGGCTTCCAGGGCGGCATCACCAGACCGGCCATGATGTAACTCTGCTGCGCCCCGGGGCGGTCCAGCAGAAAGATGCGCGAATTTTCCGGGCGCGCCACTTCCGCCAACTGCAGTTCCGGCAGCGCCTCTCCCGGCGCCTTCCAGCCACCCAGGGTTTCATTCAGCAGGCCCTTGATTTCCTCCTTGGTCACATCCCCCACTACGGTGAGCATAGCGTTGTCCGGGCGCAGCCAGGTGTTGTGGAAACTCACCAGGTCATCACGAGTGATGGATTTGATCGCCCCGACGGTACCGGAACCGGTCAGCGGTGCGCCGTAGGGATGGTCCTTACCGTATAGCAGCGGTGGCAACTCCCTCATTGCCAACCCCTGGGGTTGGGACTCCTCCTGGGCAATGGAATCCAGCCAGTTGGACTTGACCCGCACCAGGTCCTGTTGCGGAAACGCCGGACTGGAGATCACGTCGCGCAACAGTTCCAGCGACGGCTGCAACTGGGTTTTCAATGCGGTGAGATTGAGGGAGTTGTAATCCAGGCCGCTGGCGGCGCCGATACTGGCCCCGAGTTCCTCCTGGCGGGCACTGAATTCGAGACTGTCGTAACTGCCCGCCCCCTCACTCAGCATACGCGCCACCACCGAGGCAAGCCCGGGCTGCTCACCGTCCGCCGATGCGCCACTGCGATACTGCAGGCTCATGAATACCACCGGGGTGTCGTGGCGCTCCGCCAGCACCACCCTGAGGCCGTTGTCGAGGGTAAACGCCTGTTGCTCCGGCAGTTCCAGTTCAACGGTTTTATCGATGGCGGGCAGCTTGCTGCGATCTACGTCTTCACCGCTTACCGCGTATTTATCCTCGGGCTTGATGATCAGGGTGTAGTGCTCCGGGCGCAGCCATTTCTGGGCCACATCCTGGACTTCTGCGGCGGAAACTTTGGCGTAATCTGCCAGCCCGTTTACCAGTGCCCCGGGATCGTCGTAATAAAACTGTGAGCGCGCGAGAATATCGCTCTTGCCGCCAAATCCACCGATTTTCTCCAACCCTTTCACCAGGCTGGCAAATTCGCTCTGTTTGATGCGGCGGATTTCTTCGGCGCTGACCCCGGACTTGGCGAAGGCTGCCAGCTCTTCATTCAGCAGTTTCTCCACCTTTTCCAGCGACTGCCCGGGCTTTACGTCAACGATGACAAATAGCTGCCCCGCCAGCTGCCTTCCGTAGTAAAAGGCACTGACGCTGGTGGCGACCTGCTCGTCCCGCACCAGGCGGCGGTACAGCAGCGAGTTTTTGCGATTGGCCAGCAGCGAGGTGAGAAGATCGAGCGCATTTTCCTCATCCGAGCCAATGGCCGGGACGTTCCATATATAGTAAATACGGGTCTGCGGCACCTGGTCGGTTGTGACTTCGCGCTTGTTCACCTGGGTCGGCAGCTCCCAGTTTTTCAGTTTTGGCGGCACCTCGGTGCTGGGAATATTGCCGAAATACTGCCGGGCCTTGGCCATCGCCTCTTTTACCGATATATCCCCGGCAATCACCAGAATGGCGTTGGCCGGCTGATAGTAGTCGGAGAACCACTTTTTCACGTCTTCCAGGCTGGCGCGGTCCAGATCTTCCATCGAGCCGATGGTAGTCCACGAGTATGGATGGTCCGACGGGAAGGTAGCCTTGGCAATCATTTCGAATGCCTGGCCGTAGGGCGCATTTTCCGACTGGCGCTTTTCGTTTTTCACTACATCCCGCTGCTCATCCAGCTTTTCCTGGCTGATGGCACCCTTGAAGTGCCCCATGCGGTCAGACTCCATCCACAGCGCCATATCCAGCGCGCCCACCGGCATGGTTTCAAAGTAATTGGTGCGGTCGTTGTTGGTGGTGCCGTTCATGTCGGTGGCACCGGAGCGTTGAAACGGCTCGAAATACTCCCCGGGGAAATTCTCCGAGCCATTGAACATCAGGTGCTCGAACAGGTGGGCGAAGCCGGTTTTGCCGCGGGCTTCATCCTTGGAGCCCACCTTGTACCAGATATTGATGGCGACAACCGGCGCCTTGCGATCCTCGTGCACGATGACCGTCAGGCCGTTTTTGAGGGTTTCCTTGTGGAACGGGATTTCCAGCTTTGGCGCCTCGACATAGGCCTCATTGCCGCGGGCTGCGGTCTTGCTGCTTGCCGCCGCCTGCTTGTCGACGCTCAGTGCGCGGTGCTTGTCGGTATCTTCGGCAGTGGGGTCGGGGCGGCTGCAACCGCAGATCAGGGCGGAGGTCAAAAGGGCCAACACCGCCAGGCGGCAGGAAGCACTGCGCATTTCCATTGTCAGTTATCCTGAATATTGCGTAGAAAAAGGCGAAACATCGCGGAGCAGTGCGTTCGCCACTCGCTCAGGAAAAAAGTGTAGGCAAAAAAAACGGGCGCCGTAGCGCCCGAAGAATACCTCACAGAGAGACGATTACGTCAAAAGGCAAATCTCATTCACGCCGCCGCGGAATCGGCATCACCCAGGGCATCTTTATGCCCGAAGCGCTCTTCGGCGATGCGGTCGGCAATGTGGGCAGTGGTTTCACCGGATTCGTCTGCACGCTGGAAGATTTCCTGCATGGTGGTGCCGATGGTCTCGATGTGCTGCTTCACCTGCTCCGCGTTGTATTCACCCAGCTGCTGGTAGTAGACATCGATAATGCCGCCGGCGTTGATCACATAATCCGGCGCGTACAGAATGCCCTTGTCGCGCAGAATTTCCGCATGACGCGCTTCTGCCAGCTGGTTGTTGGCCGCGCCGGCAATAGCGCCCACTTTCAGGCGACTGATAGTGTCGTCGTTCAGGATCGCGCCCAGTGCACAGGGGGCGAACAGATCCACGTCCAGTTCAAAAATCTCTTCCCCGCTCACCGCAGTTGCGCCCAGTTCATTGACTGCGCGATCGACGTTGTCCTGGAAGATATCGGTCACGAACAGTTCCGCACCCGCTTCTTTCAGCAGTTTGGCGAGACGGAAGCCGACATTGCCCACGCCCTGGATGGAAACCTTGAGGCCGGTCAGATCGGTGCGCCCCCAGCGGTGCTCAGCTGCAGCCTTGAGGCCCACGAATACGCCGTATGCGGTAGAGGGAGAGGGGTCGCCGCCGTGTTCCTGACCGGCAATCACACCGGATACATACTCGGTGCGCTCGCCAATAATCTTCATATCTGCAACGCTGGTGCCGGAGTCTTCCGCAGTGATGTAGCGGCCACCGAGGGTGTTGAGGAAGTCACCCATGGCGCGCAGCAGCTCCGGGGTTTTCTCTTTGCGCGGGTCGCCGATAATCACGGACTTGCCGCCACCCAGCTTGAGGCCGGCCATCGCAGACTTGTAAGTCATGCCGCGGGAGAGGCGCAGCACGTCGTTCAGGGCTTCACTGTCATCGGCATAGGGCCACATGCGACAGCCACCCAGCGACGGGCCGAGGTTGGTGTTATGTACTGCGATAATGGCTTTCAGACCGCTTTTGGCGTCGTGATAGAAAGCGACTTCTTCGTGATTATCGTAGGCAGGATGGGAAAAAACACTCATAAACATTCCTCTCCGGAGGCCGATTTTGCGGCAGCGTCGGCTTCCACCAATTTTGTCGGTTTCACCCGCCGTCGCGACTTATTCTAGAGACCTAAGAATATATCCACCCATCCAATAAAGACATTGCGATCTTTGCGTAATAGCGACAAAAGACGCTAGATTCATCCTAACTATTGGCAAATATTAGGATGCGAAAGCCGTAAATAACCGAAAGATACCAGTGGTCACACTTTGACCAGCGCATTTGGAGACAGCGACCACCAGCCCCAATTCACTCTCCCCGCGACTGCGTCTGGCCTGTCATGGTCCGTCTGGTAGAATCCGCGCCCAAACAGACCCACAGAGATTGATTCATGCTCAATGCCGATGCTCTCAAGCAGCTCACGCAGCTCAAGTCCGATATCCGTTCCACCAAAGAATTCGCCGACGGGCGGGTGCGCGGCAGTAGTGGCAAATTCGGTTTTGTGGCACTGGACGATGGTCGCGAGGCTTTCCTGCCGCCGGCGGAAATGGATCGGGTATTTCCCGGTGACCGGGTGCGCGTCAGCCTGACCGAAGAAGACAAGGGCAAGCTGTCGGCAGAACTCGACAGCCTGATCGAGTCCGAACTCAAATATCTGGTGGGCGAGTACGTACAGCGGGGCCAGGGCCATTTTATCCAGCCCAGCAACCAGGGGCTGTCGCGCTGGATATTCCTCCCGCCGAAGGCCCGCGCCAAAGCGCAGCCCGGCGACCTGATTGCCTGCACCATCACCCGCCACCCATTCAAAGACGGCAAGTCCCAGGCGAAAGTGGAGAGCGTGATTGGCAAGCCCGATGCAGTGGCTATCGAACACGCCTTCGTGGTGGCCCAATACCAGCTGCCCAACCAGTTCAGTGACGCGGCACTCAAGCAGGCACAGGACATCCCCGCACAGCTGGAAGCCCTGTGCGCAGAGCGCAAGGATCTGTCCGAGCTGGACTTCGTCACCATTGATGCCGAATCCACCCGGGATATGGACGACGCCCTGGCAGTTACCGAGTCCGGCGACGGCTGGACCCTGCACATCGCCGTGGCCGACCCTTCCAGCCTGATTACTGCCGCTAGCCCGCTGGACAAAGACGCGCGCAAACGCGCCAACAGCGTGTACCTGGCCGGTGAAACCCTGCCCATGCTCCCTGCCAGCCTGTGTGAAAACAGCTTTTCGCTGGTCGAAGGTGAACTGCGTCCGGCACTGGTAATGCACGTAGAAGTCGGTAGCGACGGTGCGCTCAATGGCTTCGAGTATGAATTCGCCGCAATCCGCTCACGACACAAGCTCAGTTACGCGCAGGTTGCACGTTTTATTGAAGGCGACGACAGTGCCGTGCCGGAGAGTCAGCACACCAGCCTGCGCCTTCTTGACGCACTTAGCAGTGCCCGCGCCGGGTACCGCGCCGGCCACTCCCTGGTAATGGAAGATCGCCCGGACTACGAACTGATTCTGAACGCCCAGCGCAAGATCGAACGCATCGAAAAGCAGGAGCGCTCTGCGGCTCAGCGCATGGTAGAAGAAGCCATGCTGGCCACCAATATCTGCGCCGGTGACAAACTCGCACAACTGGGCGGCGGCTGCTTTTCTATTCACCTGGGGTTCCGCGACGAGCGCATGGGAGAAATCCGCGCGCTGCTGAAGGAAGTACTGCCGGAATACGCGGAGCAGGATCTGCACCAGCAGGAAAATTACCTCAAGCTGGTCAAGGAGCTCGAATCCCACAGCGAACCGGAAATGCACAATATTCTGGCGGTGCTGAAACGCATGCTGCGCCCGGGCGAGCTGAGTGCAGAAGCGGCCCCGCATCTCGGCCTTGGCCTGCCCCACTACGCCACCGTCACCTCGCCGATCCGCAAGTTCAACGACCTGCACAACCACCGTGTCCTGCGCGCAGCGCAACAGGGCGAAGCCTTGCCTGCTCTCGGTGACAGCGAAGCCCTGCAGCAGAGCGTCAGCACCGGCCGCCAGGCAGACCGCGCGCTGCAGCAGTGGCTGTACTGCCAATTCCTGGAAGGCAAAGTCGGTGAGATATTCAACGGACAGATCACCCTGGTAAACGGCGCTGGTATCGGCGTGCGCCTGGACGACAACGGCATCAACGGGTTTGTGCGCTTCAACGCCAAGAAGAACCCGTTTGAGTTCGATGGCAAGCGCCTGCTGATCACCCGCGGCGAAGAGCGCTTCCAGCTGGAGCAACGCGTACAGGTAAAGGTCAGCGCCGTGGACACCGGCAAGCGCCGCATTGCGTTCGAGCTCGTCAACCAAGAAGAGACTACGGCAAACGCCGATTAACGCACCGATACATAAAGCCTTCATACTGTTCACTGTGTTGAACTCTCGGCGAAGGTGCCGCTACCGGGTACAGCTTTGTGAGACCTTCACCGCCATGGATGGCGGTGCAGAGCCCCCAGGGATGGGTTTACGGCGTGTCTCACAAAGCTGTACCCGGTAGCGGCACCGCCTCGGTATAGAGCAAGGCTGTACCCGCTATCGCCACCTTCACAACAGGCCCGCGTGCATTAACGTGAATTGCATCGCCCTTAGTACCAACACTTTCCCGAGACTACACTTCCAGCCCCGGGGCCATAAGCCACGGCGGCTATCACCGGTCATTACCTTTGACCCAGATACAAGGAAATTCCATGTCGAATATTGCTGAACTGAACCCCACTCCCCTCTGGAAGCACTTTGCCAAGCTGTGCGAAATCCCGCGGCCGTCCAAGCACGAGGAAAAAGTGGTGGCCTATATCCTCGATTTCGCCAAGGCCCGTGGACTCGAGGTAAAACTGGACCAGATCGGCAATGTCATCATCAAGAAGCCCGCCACCCCGGGCAT
Organism: uncultured Microbulbifer sp.; assembly: GCF_913055755.1. Lineage (GTDB taxonomy): Bacteria > Pseudomonadota > Gammaproteobacteria > Pseudomonadales > Cellvibrionaceae > Microbulbifer. The sequence goes on along the minus strand of NZ_CAJXKH010000003.1, from coordinate 53,082 downwards.
GGAAGACCGCAAGATCCTGGCAATGCAGAGCCACGTGGACATGGTGCCGCAAAAGAATGCCGACACCGACCACGACTTCCTCACCGATTCCATCAAGCCCTATGTCGACGGCGAGTGGGTGACCGCGGAAGGCACCACCCTGGGTGCGGACAATGGCATCGGCGTTGCGGCGATTCTCGCGCTGCTGGAATCCACCGACATTCCCCACCCGGCGCTGGAAGCCCTGCTGACCATTGACGAGGAAGCGGGTATGACCGGCGCCAAGAACCTGCACCCCGGCCACTTCGAGGCGGAGCTGCTACTGAACCTGGATACCGAGGATGAAGGTGAACTCTACGTGGGCTGTGCCGGCGGTGTGGACATCAATGCCGCCCTGCCCTACACAGCGGAGGCGCTACCGGCAGGCCACAAGGCATTCAAGCTCAGCGTGCGCGGTCTGCGCGGCGGCCATTCCGGTCTGGATATCGACAAGGGCCGCGGCAATGCCAACAAGATGGCCAACCGCATTATCGATGCGGCGCAAACCGAATTGACTTCCCTGCGCATCGCCAGCCTCGACGGCGGCAGCCTGCGCAATGCGATTCCGCGCGAGTCCTTCAGCGTGGTTACCGTGCAGGCCGACCAGGCCGCGCGCCTGATGGAAATCGTCCTGCAGGAAACCGCGGTGATCAAGGCCGAGTTCGACAACGAGCCCAAGCTGGAAATTGCCCTGGACGAAACCGAGCAGCCCGCAAGCGTGATGGACGCCGCCAGCCAGCAGAAGCTGGCGTGGGCACTCCGCGCCTGCCCCAGCGGTGTTGAGCGCATGAGCACGGACCTGGAGGGCATTGCCGATACCTCCAACAACCTGGCCCGTGTGGTGACCGAAGAGGAAAACGGCCAACACCGGGTGCGCTTCCAGTGCCTGGTGCGCAGCCTGTCCGATAGCGCCCGCGACCAGCACGGCCTCAACGTGGCCGCGGTGTTCCGCTTGGCGGGAGCGGAGGCCTCCCTGGACAACGCCTACCCGGGCTGGACCCCCAACATGAAATCACCGCTGCTGGCGTTGATGAAAGATGTGTACAAGGAAATGGAAGGCGAGGAGCCGGAAGTGAAGGTCATCCACGCCGGCCTCGAATGTGGCCTGCTGGCCAAGCCCTATCCGCACTGGGATATGGTGTCCTTCGGCCCCACCATCCGCCGCGCCCATTCACCGGAAGAACGGGTGCATATCGAAAGTGTGGGGAATTTCTGGGAGTACTTCCTGAAAGTCGTGGCTGCGATACCGGCAAAACACTGAGTAAATTACTGTCACCACTTCCCCAAAGCCCGGCGATATTCGCCGGGCTTTTTTGTATTTGGCGGAAATTCAGGGGAGAATTACCGCAGATTGGAAAACAATGGACTGACAATGACACCGGCGATCAATGCGGCGAAAAAAGCAAAAGTAGCGCACACCATTCACCAGTACACCCACGACCCCGCCGCCACTTCTTATGGACTTGAAGCCGCGGAAAAACTGGATGTCCAGCCTGAACAGGTATTCAAAACCCTGGTGGTACAACTGGACGGGAAGCAACTCGCTGTGGCCATTATTCCCGTGGACGCACTACTCAATATGAAACTGATTGCCAGTGCCGCGAAAGCCAAGAAAGCCGGAATGGCCGACAAACAGGATGTGGAAAGAACCACGGGCTACGTGTTGGGCGGTGTCAGCCCTCTGGGCCAGAAAAAAAACCTGCGTACATACCTGCATACGACTGCGCGCGACATGCAGACAATCTACGTCAGTGCCGGTCGCCGCGGCCTGGAAATTGAACTATCTCCGGCAGATCTGCTCTCACTGACACAAGGCACATTCGCAGACCTCTGCCTGTAAGCGATCTGCAGGCCACCATAAGGAACATGTGCCCGACCTAAAGCAGTCACTTTTTAAGCTAAACGGAACCTCAATAGCCCCGACAGCAGGCTGTCATAAATTCCACAGAAATAATGAGATCTCCATGAAACAACTTCTTGTTTTGCTCACCCTGTCCCTCCTGTCCGGTTGCGGCACCTTCACCACCCTGACGCATTCGGACGCAGAGGTTGCGGAAAACCTGAAACAGCAAAATACGCACTGTGAATCCCTCCCGCGGGTATACAGCGGTGTTGCCTACAATATGTGCAAAATGAATTCCACCGGCAACCATATCTACTTCGATCTGCAGCTGGGTTTCTACCTGTTCGACAGCGTATTTTCCGCTGCAACCGACACCGTGGCGCTGCCCTTTACCGCCTATGCCCAGAGCAAAGAGGGCAACCTGCTGCTGACGGAGCGATGACCCGGAAGGTCACCCTGTTCAACATTAGTGTGACCGACGAGGCCGGTGTTTACACTGGCCCCCAACCGCCCAAATCCGCATAATACCCGGCCGCTTTTTACTTACCGGACTGGCAGCCTGATCTATGTGGTTCAAGAACCTGCGCGTTTACCGCCTCACCCGCGACTTCCCCCTCTCCGCTGAAAAATTGAACGAACTGCTGGAGCCCGATGCCTTCACCCCCTGCGGCAGCCAGGATATGGCCCGCTATGGCTGGGTACCGCCCCTGGGACGCCACGGCAGCGAGCTGGTGCACGCCGCCAACGGCTATCTCATGGTGTGTGCCAAGAAGCAGGAAAAGGTGATTCCCGCAGCGGTGGTCAACGAAAGGGTCGAGGAAATGGCCCAGGCCATTGCCGACAAGGAGGCCCGCAATGTGGGCCGCAAGGAACGCCAGAACCTGAAGGATGAGGTGCTGCTGGAGATGCGCCCGAAGGCCTTTGCCCGCTCGCGCCTGCAGTATGCCTATATCGACCCCAAAGACGGCTGGGTTGTGGTCAACGCCTCCTCCGCCAAGGCCGCGGAAGAACTGCTGGAGAACCTGCGCGAAGCGATCAGCAGCCTGTCGGTGGTGCCGCTAGCGGCAAAGAATATTCCCCAGCAGTCCATGACCCACTGGCTGACCGCCCCGGAAGCGCCGGCCAACTTCGAATTCGGCCACGAGTGCGAGCTGCGCGATCCCCAAGAGTCCGGCAGCGTGATCCGCTGCAAAAACCAGGACCTGTGCGCGGAGGAAATTCACAATCACCTGGTAGCCGGCATGCAGGTGCACAAGCTGGGCCTGGTCTGGCGCGACGGCGTCGAACTGATGGTGGACGACCAGCTGGCAATCAAACGGCTCAAGTTCAGTGACGCGGTGACGGAAAAGGCCGACAACGTGGACGCGGAAAACGCCGCCCAGCGCTTTGATATCGAGTTCTCGGTAATGACCCTGGAGATTTCCGCCCTGCTCAAAGACCTGCTGGCGGCATTCGGCGGCGTGAATACCGATACCGCCAGTGTCGAGGAAATCGTGGCTCGCGCCGCCCGCGCAGACGCCGAACAGCTCGCCGCGGAAGTAGAAGAAGTATTCTGACCGCCCGGGGCAACCTGACTAGCGGGTTCCAGGACTACTTCCGTGCCATTCCCGAGCTAAGCTGATTTAGGCGACGCCTGCAACGTGGGCGCCCCTGAAACTGAAGCGAAGTCCACACCGGGAATGGCCTATGAACATCTGGCGCTCAATAGCTGTATCCATCCTGCTGCCACTGGCCCTTGCAGGATGCGCGGGTACCACCAGCACAGCATCCTCTTCCGCCCTCAGCCAGTACCGGACCTTCGGGTTTGTCCCGGCTTCCGGCAGTAATGGCCGCGCCATGGCCCTGGCCCGCTCCGAGGTTTCGGAGCAATTGATGGCCCGCGGCATGACCCCGAGCAAGACCCCGGATGTACTGGTCAATGTCCATGTGCACGCGGAGCGACAGGTCAAGTCGAGACAGAGCTACAACCTCGGGTTTGCCGCGGCGCGCTATCCCTACCTGGAGGAGTACTACAAATCCCTGCCTCCGGGCTACCACGCCGATTTCAACCAGTACACCGCAGGCCACCTGACGATCGATTTACTGGATGCCCGGCAGCGCAAAGTGGTGTGGCGCGGACGCGCGCAAAAACCCATCACCCGCAAGGTACTCGACAACCCGGAGCGGGCGGTGGACCAGGCGGTAAATGATGCCTTCCGTACTTTCCCGGCAAGAGCCCGCTGAACCGCTAGCCGCTCAGCGAGATTCCACGGGAAGGTTACCCATAAAAAAACGGCCGCAACAAAGCGGCCGTTTTTGTGGGATTACTTGATCCTGACAACCGGGCGCCCCGGCTTGCTCCAGAGCACATGATATTTTTCCTGCTCCGGGCGATCGGTACGGGAAAAGGTATGTGCACCGAAAAAGTCCCGCTGCGCCTGCAACAGGTTCGCCGGCACCGATTCGCGGCGGAAGGCATCGTAGTAACTGAGCGCAGAGGACAGCGCCGGTACCGGAATACCGCCGATGGTGGCATCGGCTACCGCGCGACGCCAGTTGCCCTGGTTGCTGGCAATCTGCTCGATAAAGAATTCGTCCAGCAACAGGTTGGAGAGCTTGGTATCCCGCTCGTAAGCGTCACTGATGGACTGCAGGAAAACCGCGCGGATAATACAGCCGGCGCGCCAGATCCTGGCGATTTCGGCAAAATTCAGTTGCCAGCCCTGCTCGCGGGCAGCAAGTTTCATCAGGTCGAAGCCCTGCGCATAGACACAGATTTTGGCGCAGTAGAGGGCGTCGTGCAGCTGTCCGATCACCTCCTCCCGGCGCTCCTGTGAAACCGGCGTCACCGCCGGCCCGGCCAGTTTTTTCGCCGCGCGGGTTCGCAGTACCTTGCGGGTCGAGAGTGAACGGGCGAACACCGCCTCGGCGATACTCGGTGCCGGGCACCCTACTTCCAGGCTGCTGACCGCAGTCCACAGACCGGTCCCCTTCTGCCCGGCGCGATCCAGAATCACGTCCACCAGCGGCTGGCCGGTTTCGGAATCCACGGTGTCCAGCACATCCGCACTGATATCGATCAGGTAGCTGTGCAGCACCCCCTTGTTCCACTCGCGGAATACCGCGGCGATATCCTGCGGTGACATTTCCAGGGCGCTGCGCATCACGTCATACACTTCGCAGATCATCTGCATATCCGCGTACTCGATGCCGTTGTGCACCATCTTCACAAAGTGCCCGGAGCCGATGGGACCGATATAGGCCGCGCAGGGCTCACCCTCTTTAACCGGGTTGCCCGGCTCAAAGCGCTCGATGGGCTGGCCAGTGGCGGGATCCACTTTTGCCGCAATGGCGTGCCACACCGGTTCGATCCGCGCCCAGGCGTAGGGGTCGCCGCTGGGCATCAGTGACGGTCCAAACCTGGCGCCCACTTCGCCACCGGAAACGGCAGTTGTGAAGAAAATCAGTTTGCCCTCAAAGCGCTTGCAGCGCTCCACCGAGTCCGTCCACAGGCTGTTGCCGGTGTCGATCACGATGTCATCCGCCTGCAAGCCGGCGTCCAGCAGCTTGTTGCACACATCATCTACCGGCGCCCCCGCAGGTACCGAGAGGACCACCAGGTGTGGCGCCTTTACCCGCGAGAGAAGTTCCGTATAGGAGTTGCAGACTTCCACCCGTGGCGGCTGCTCGCCGCGTTCCTGGGCGTCCTGTTCGACTAGCGCTTCCAGACGACTGTGGTCCAGGTCGAAGGCGCAGACACGGTAACCATTGTCCGCCAGGTTGAGGATCAGGTTTTTCCCCATGACTCCCGCGCCAATAAAACCGATATCGCACAGTGAATCTGTCATCTATGTCTCCAGTTGAGTGGTACTGCTTCAGGCGCGCGGAGTATAGCAATCTGCAGCCGTCCCCGGGAGGCGAATACCGCATCAGGCAGAGGTATGCTGCGCGGTGGATCCCGCTCGAGCTAAAGGGAGGGGAAAGCCCGCAGGTTGCCGGCGCGGCAATCCCCGCTACAATCGCGCTGACAACTTCTGTTCCCGCAGCGCTTGTCATTACACTTGAGGCGGAAGTTATCCCTGTTTTGCCCCGGAACGAGAGAACAACCCATGCAGACAACCACTATTGCGGCCCTGGCGCTGGCGCTGATGAGTTCGACATTCGCGGCTACCGCTCCGGCGGCGCCCGCTCCTGCGAGCTCAGAAACCGGCGCGGAAGAAAAATCCAGCTGCGTGATCCTGTTGCACGGCCTGGCGAAGTCCGGCAGCTCCATGGAAAAACTCGAATCTGCACTGGAAGATGCAGGGTACACACCGGTGAATGTCAGCTACCCGTCGACGGATTTCCCCATCGAAAAACTCGCCGGCCCGGCCATAGCGCCGGCGCTGGACCAGTGTCAGGGGCACGACCAGGTCAATTTTGTCACCCACTCCATGGGCGGCATCCTGGTCAGGCAATACCTGAGCCAGGTCAAGATTGAAAACCTGAAGCACGTGGTGATGCTGGGTCCCCCGAACCGGGGCAGCGAAGTGGTCGACAAGCTGGGCAGCTTTCCCGGATTCCATTTTATTTTCGGTGACGCCGGGCTGCAGTTGGGCACCGGGGAAATGAGCGTGCCCAACAAACTGGGGGCGGCGACCTTTGATGTAGGCATCATTGCCGGCACCCGCAGCATCAATCCCATCCTGTCCACCCTGCTGCCGCAGGAGGATGACGGTAAGGTCACCGTAGAGCGGACCAAGCTCGCAGGCATGCACGACCACCTGAAGATGCCGGTGACCCACGTGTTCATGATGAAAAACCGCAAGGTCATCGATCAGGTGATTCACTACCTGGAACACGGAAAATTCCTGCGGCAGACAGAGTAACCGGCCGGGTTGCACTCTCCCTGCTCCATGCGAAAACAATATGGGCGCCACAGCGGACTACACTGAATAGGAACCCGATTCAGGAGCGCCCGTGAACAACACTGCCCGGAACCCCAACAACCGGCTGCGGACATTCTGGCTGTTGCCGCCCCTGTTGCTCTGCTCCCTGGTGGCTGCACTGGCAGCGTCGCGCAATGATCAGCGCAGCGAACGCATACTGTTCGCAGACAGCGCCGGCCCCATGCAGCAGGGAGCCGCAACGGTTTCCGCATCCATTAGCGGTCACGGGTCGGTCACCTATCTTGTGGACGCCCGCACCGGCCAGTCCCTGGCCATCCAGCTGTCCAGCAGCAATGCGCACAGTGGCCTGCGTATCACCGCACCGGCGGCGCCGCGGGCACTGCACAATGGTGCCGGCAGCCATCCACAATTTTCCGGCGTGCTGCCCCGTGACGGCACCTACCGCATCAGGGTATTCCTCACCCCGGATGCCGCCGACAACGACGAAGTTGCGGATTTCTCCCTGAATATTCGCCTGAAGAACCCGGGCTGAGTGCCGACCATGGGCAAAGGCCAGTCCGCAGAGGCGCCCACCGGCTCCAAAGAACAGATCAATGCCGACCTTGACCAGGCGATCACCCAGGTGGATAGCTGGGTGGATGGCGCGATCCGGTTGTTACCAAATATCTGCGTCGCCCTGGTGATCCTGCTGGTTTTCTACCTGATTGGCCAACTGAGCCGCCACCTGATCTCGAAACAACTGACCCGCCGCGACAGAGCCAATCTCGGCGACGTTCTCGGCAGTCTGGTCAAATGGAGCCTTGTGCTGGTGGGCTTTTTGCTGGCGGCCACTATCGTGATGCCCAGCCTGAAACCGGGGGACCTGGTAGCTGGCCTCGGAGTCGGCTCAGTGGCCATCGGGTTTGCCTTCAAGGATATCCTGCAAAACTGGCTCGCGGGCCTGCTGATCCTGCTGCGGCAACCTTTTGAAGTGGGCGACCAGGTAAAGGTGGGCGAATTTGAAGGGACGGTATACAGGATAGAAACCCGCGCCACCCTGATCGACACCTTCGACGGGCAGCGGGTTGTCATTCCCAACAGTGATATCTACACCAACGCCATTGTGGTCAGCACCGCCCACAGCAGCCGCCGCTCGGAATACGAGGTGGGCATTGGTTACGGGGATAATATTGGCGATGCCTGCGAGATTATCCGCGCAGCGGTGACCGGGGTGGACGGCGTGCTGAAAGACCCCGCTCCCGAGGCGCTGCCCTGGGAACTCGCTGCCAGCTGGGTAACCATCCGCGCGCGCTGGTGGACCCTGAGCAAACAGACGGACATCACCCACACCAGATCCAAAGTGGTTCACGCCATCAAGGAGGCACTGGACGCGGCCAATATCGATATGCCATTTGAGACCCAGGTACACCTGTTTCACAACCAGACAGACGATTCAGATCAAGACCCGGGCCGGCGCAGGGAGGGGTGGCCGGCCATGGGGACAAGAGTCCCCACAGCCGGTGATGTGCCGGGGCAGAATAATACCCCGGAAAAATGATAGGAGTATCAACCGATCTTGCGGATGCCGACGGCCTCGCGCAGGGATTTCAGCAGCGGCGCTGAATAGGCACGGGCCTTCTCCGCCCCCTTTTCCAGCTCGGCTTCAATCTGTGCGGGGTTGGCCAGCAATTCTTCGTAGCGCTCACGGGCTTCACCGATCTGGTCGTTGATCAGTTCAAACAGCTGCTTCTTGGCTTCGCCCCAGGCAATCCCCTCGGCAAAGGCTTTGCGCATCTCCGCGGTCTGTTCCTGGGTGGCGAATGCCTGCCAGATCTGGAACACGGTAGAGGTCTCCGGATCTTTCGGTTCGCCCGGTTCCAGCAGGTTGGTCTTGATCTTGTTGATGTGCTTCTTGAGTTTCTTTTCCGGCAGGAACAGCGGAATGGTATTGCCGTAACTCTTGCTCATCTTGCGCCCGTCCAGCCCCTGCAGTACCGCCACATGGTCATCGACCACGGCTTCCGGCAGCGCAAAGTGCTCGCCGTAATGGTGGTTGAAACGCTGGGCGATATCCCGGGCCATTTCGATATGCTGGATCTGGTCCTTGCCCACCGGCACCTTGTTGGCATTGAACATCAGGATGTCGGCGGCCATCAGAATCGGGTAACTGTAGAGCCCCATGGTGATGCCGAAATCGGAGTCCTCGCCGTCGGCGCGATTGGCGTCCACCGCAGCCTTGTATGCGTGGGCGCGGTTCATCAGGCCCTTGGCGGTCATGCAGGTCAGCAGCCAGGTGAGCTCAGGGATCTCGTGAATATCGGACTGGCGATAAAACACCACGTTATCCGTATTCAGGCCCAGCGCCAGCCAGGTAGCGGCAATTTCCAGCGTGGACTGGTGTACCTGCGCGGGATCGTGGCATTTGATCAGCGCGTGGTAGTCTGCCAGAAAATAAAAAGACTGGTTGTTCTCTTCCTGGCTCGCGGCAATCGCCGGACGGATTGCTCCCACATAGTTGCCGAGGTGGGGAGTGCCGGTGGTAGTGATGCCGGTAAGTACGCGCTGCTTGCTCATGGTTGCTGGTAAATTCCTTGGTAATCCCGAATTCGCCGTTCTGGCGCCGCTGTCGAAGGGTATGGGTAGCGATGAAAACGCCCTCACCCATACCATTGATCAGGGGCGCATGATACCCGTTTCAGGGCGACGATTGTACGGTCAGGCCGCCGCACTGCGCGAGCAGCGCCCGGTATTCTTCGCCCATGGATCCCCAGCTCAGCGAGGAGACATCCGGCACCCGGGGAAGCTCCCCCGCGAGTACCCGCCGGGCACATCTGAGCATGGCCGCGCTCAGGTTGGCGGCACAGGATTCGACATCGTCGGAACAGCGCCAGCCGCCGCGACCGAACCACTCCGGGTAGGCCAGACTGTCGGGCACCAGCGGCTCACAGCCGGCTGCCACCGCTTCCAGCGTGGACAGCCCCTGGAAATCATGGCGCGCGGTGGAAATGACCCCGTGACTGGCAGCCAGCAGCTGGCGGTATTCGTCCAGGTTCTCCCGGTACCCCCATGCTCCCAGCGCCCCCAGCTTGGCCAGGCACTTCTTGATTTGCGCAAACTCAGCCGGTTGCCGCCGAAACTGCTGCCCGACGACGTGCAGGGTAAAGGGAATACCCTCGCGACCGAAACGTCGCAATGCGGCCAGCAGGATATCCGGCCCCTTGTCATACTCCCAACGGTGATTCCAGACAAAGGTAGGCCCGGCGGCTTTTTCTGTTGCGGGCTGGAACACCGCCGCTTCCAGTGGCACCGGCAACACCCGGGACTTGTCCGCGATTTCCTGGCAGACGCCCCGGGGAACATGGTCGGGGAAACGGTGCAGCAGTTCGGCAGCCCCCTCCAGCAGGGTGCTGCGATTGTATTCGGAGTTGAACAGGACCAGATCGCCACCCAGCGCGGTGTATATGTTGAGTAACTGCGGTTCGATACTTTCCACCGCAGCCTCGCTGCGGGGATAGTCAAACTGGTTTTCGTGGAAATAGACCGCGGTCGGCACCGGCGCAATTTCGGGCACCAGGCCCCGCAGCGCGGTGAGGTCGGTCATGGAAGTAGCGACGATAAGATCCCACGGCTGCCGCAGAATGTCTCTCGTCTCTCCCCTGCCCCAGGAAAGGCTGTTGCCGCGGATCCGCCAGCTGAAATATCGCGGCGGCAGGCTCAGCACGGTCCACTGCCACTCCGGGATGGCCGCCACCAGGCCGCGCCGCCAGCGTTTGTGGCTGTCGGCATCATAGGCGGAAAGCAATAAAACTCGCACGGGGACGCACTCGGATTATTTGAGAAGTGGCTGCACCGGGCAGAGCCGGTGCAGCGCTGTAGATCAGTCCCTGGGGGAATCAAAATCCCGCAGGTTGGTAAGGCGGGCAAACAGACTGGAGGTATCCCAGCGCGCCCCGCCGAGGGCCTGGACCTCGCTGTAGAACTGGTCCACCAGCGCGGTTACCGGCAACAGCGCACCGTTGCGCTGGGCTTCATCCAGCACAATACCCAGGTCCTTGCGCATCCAGTCCACGGCAAAACCGTGTTCATACTCTCCTGCCAGCATGGTCTTGTAGCGGTTCTCCATCTGCCAGCTCTGTGCGGCCCCCTTGGAAATCACCTCGACCACCTGCTCGCCGTCCAGCCCGGCAGCCCTGGCGAAGTGCAAGCCTTCAGCAAGCCCCTGCACCACCCCGGCGATACAGATCTGGTTGACCATTTTGCACAGCTGCCCACTGCCCACTGGTCCCAACAGGTTCACCGCGCGCGCATAGCAGTCGATCAGTGGCCGCGCGCGCTCGAAGTCCGCCTGCTCACCACCCACCATCACGGTCAGTGCGCCATTTTCCGCACCGGCCTGACCTCCGGATACCGGCGCATCAAGAAACGCCACCTGTTGTGAGGCAGCCACCTGCGCCAGCTCGCGGGCTACATTGGCAGAAGCCGTGGTGTGATCCACAAACAGGGTGCCGGCACGCATACCCGCAAAGGCACCCTGCTCGCCCACCGTCACCTGACGCAGGTCGTCATCATTGCCCACACAGGCAAATACCACTTCTGCCCCACTGGCCGCCTCCTGTGGCGTCGCGAAGGCTTCGCCGGCATATTCCTGCAGCCAGTCCCGGGCGCGACTGGCGGTGCGATTGTAAACCCGGACCTGGTGCCCCGCCCTGGCGAGGAAACCCGCCATCGGGAAACCCATCACGCCGAGACCAATAAATGCCACTGTTGCCATGTCAAAACCTCATTTGGCCAGATACCTGAATATGAAATTAACCGATCCAGATCAACAGGATCAGTGCCGCACCGAGTAACAGGCGGTAAATCGCAAACGGTGCCATGCCGATGCGGCTGATAAACTGCAGGAAAAAGTGAATGCACAGGTAGGCACTGATACCGGACAACACCAGCCCGAACAGAATGTCGCCCCAGGGTACATTCTGGGTTTCCAGCAACTCCAGTGTCAGCAACAGGGCGCTGAGCGCAATAATCGGAATCGACATCAGGAAGGAGAAACGTGCGGCGGCCTCCCGCTTCATCCCCAGCATCAGGCCCGCGGTCATGGTAATACCGGAGCGGGAAGTGCCGGGGATCAGGGCAATGGCCTGGGCACAGCCGATCATCAGGGCCTTTTTCCAGTTCAACGCCGGCAGACCTTGCAGGCGCTTTCCATGTACATCCGACCACCACAGCAGAATGCCGAACACAATGGTCGTCACGGCGATTACCGCGGACGACCGCAGGTGGGTCTCGATAAAGTCCTTGAACGCCAGCCCCGCAAGACCAGCGGGTATCGTTGCCAGCACGATCAGCCAGGCCAGGCGCCCTTCATCGCTGAAGTTGCCATCGCGGAATCCGCCCAGACCATCGCGAATAAGCAGCCAGACATCCTTGCGGAAATAGATCAGTACCGCAATCAAAGACCCAAGATGAACGGCAACATCAAAGGCCAGCCCCTGGTCCGGCCAGCCCAGGACCTGGTTCGGCAGAATCAGGTGGGCGGAACTGGAGATGGGCAGGAATTCCGTAAGCCCCTGGGTCAGGGCAAGAATGATGATCTGAATGATTTCCACAAATCGGCTTCCATTGATTCTTATTTGATCTACAGACCGGGGGTTACTGCACCTGCCCGGAACCGGTTCCGGTCAGCGAGAGCGAATTCGTTCGCGCTTTTTCCAGGTCACTTCATTGCGCAGATAAATGGGTTCGAGTTCGGCAGCAGAAATGCACTGATTGTCTGCCCACAGCCCCGCCGCCAGCTCAACGATGTCGCGGGCGTGAATATCGCACTCCGGCAGGCGCTCGTTAAAGTTGATCCTGTCCAGGGATTCGTAGTGCAAACCGGGACCGGCGGCATAGATGGGCATATCCCCCGCGCCAGCCAGATTCGCCTCGGTCATAGCCGCAACTACCTGATCCGGGCTGGACACTGCCTCCGGCAACAGGCTGACATGCGGCGCGTCGGAGCGATATACCCCCCAGTACACTTCCTGCATTCGGGCATCCAGAACCGAAAGTACCGGCGCTTCGCGCCAGTGCGGATTGCTGCGCACCGCACCCGCAGCCATCGCCGCCAGGCTGGAAACCGGTACTACCGGAAGATCCGCTGCAAAAGCCAGGCCCTGGGCGCAACTGATCGCTATGCGCAAGCCGGTAAATGAACCGGGCCCGCGGCTTACCGCCAGCGCATCCAGTTGCGACAGACGGATTCCCCCCTCCACCAACACCTCGTCCACCATCGGTAACAGACGTCTGGTGTGATCCCGCTCCGCCCGGAAAAACCGTTCACAGACTACACCGTCATCGTATAGGGCGGCGGAACAGGCGCCGGAGGTGGTATCGATGGCGAGAATTCTCAATGGAATGACCTGTGGCTGAGCTGGTTGGCATGGGATCGAATACTGAAGGTGCGAATTGTGGCACGCTTCACGACAAACGCAACTGCGATCACATGAAACGCAAAACCCCGGCAGAAGCCGGGGTTTGCTCGTATAGACCTCCGGAAGCCGGGGGCGGGGCTGTCGTTGTCAGGATGCCTTCTTCGGTGGGCGACCGCGGCGGGCGGACTTCTTGGGTGCGGACTTCACCTTTTTCGTCGCAGCCTTCTTGGCGGTGGTTTTCTTCGCGGTGGCCTTCTTCGCCGCAGCCTTCTTCGGGCGACCCGGGGATTTCTTGGCCGCGGACTTTTTCACCGCTTTCTTTTTCGCCGCCTTCTTCGCCGCCTTTTTGGCTTCCACCTTGGCTTTGGCTGCGGCTTTCTTCTCTATCGCCTTGGCTTTGGCTGCAGCCTTCTTCGCTGCCGCTTTCACTTTGGCGTCGGCCTTTTTCTCCGCCACTTTGAGCTTCTTGGCATCGGCTTTGGAACGGGTCTTCTTCCAGCGGCTTTCAAATGCCTTCAGGGCCTTTGCCAGCTCCTGTTCGGCCTTGGAAGACAGGGTATCTGCCATATCGGAAAGCTTCTTCTTCGCCGCCTCTTCCGCATCGCGCACCGCATCCATGGCACTGGCTCTGGCCAGCTCCATCTTCGCCTTGGCGACCTTGGCCCGCTGCTCGCGCAATTTCGCGTTGGCACTCGCCAGAGATTTCTTTGCCGCTGCGGTATTGCTCTTCTGCACCCTCGCGCGCGCCTTGCCCACCCGGTCCAGCTGGGCGTCCAGCGCTTTTGCCGCACTATCTACGGCCTTCTGGGCCTTGCTAACTATGGGTGAAGCGCCACCTGAAGCCGGGCTTTTGGCGACCCGCTTCGGCGCCTTTCTGGTTGTACGTTTCGCCGCGGCCTTTTTCTTCGCTACTCGTGCCATCCCTTGTCTCCTCTTTCTCTATATAAAAGAAGTGATTCTGAACACCGAAATATGCGCCTGAAGGAAATTGACGAAGAACCGGTTTACCGAGGCTGAATAATTAGCCTTGCTTGCCAACTCCCTGGAACGCAGGACTACTGCATAAAAATCCCGATGCCTGATTCCGGTGCCAAAAGGAAGTCTGGAAACCTTTGTGGGATATCCAGAATGGAAACTCTGTAATCCCGACTGGACTCCGTTTTCAACTTCGCGTGCTTCGCAACAATCGCCACCAGGTAGAAACATCAGGTAAGCCCAGCCATAAAAATGACACGGCTGTATCAAACTTAATTAAAAAACAGGGGTTTGCAAGAAAAAACGCAGAAAAATAACCGGATTTTGATAAAAAAATGGGATTTTCGGCCCCAACCAGCAAAATTCAGGAATTTGCGGCGCGGAATAATCGGAAATTCCCTCCACAGGAAATTTCCGGGTTCGAGTGTATACCCGTTATTTATTTTTTCAGAAATCCCGCCGGCAGCTGCTCGAGGGCTATCGTGGCGAGCGCGGCAATGTGGTCTTCGCGCACATTCAATGCGGGGATATAGCGGTATTCGTTCCCCCCCGCCTCGATAAAATTAGCGCGATTCTCTACTGCGATTTCCTCCAGGGTTTCCAGGCAGTCGGCAGAAAATGCCGGACAGATCACATCCACACTGGAAACGCCGTTCCGCCCCCACTCCACCAGGCTCTTGTCGGTATAGGGCTGCAGCCATTCCGCCTTGCCAAACCTGGACTGGAACGTAATTTCCCAGCGGTCACGGGGTAAAGACAGCACCTCCGCCAGCCGTTCTGCGGTAGCACAACACTGCTGGTAATAGGGGTCACCCTTGCGGGTATTCGCTTTGGGGATTCCGTGGAAAGACATCATCAGCTTTTCTGCCTGTCCGTGTGCCTGCCAGTGCTCGCGCACCGAATTCGCCAGCGCTTCGATATATCGCGGGTGGTGCCAGTACTCATGTACCACCCGGATATCCGGAATATTTCTTTCTGCGCGCATGATGTCCGCAACCTGATCGTAAATCGCGCCAGTAGTGGTGGCGGAATACTGAGGGTAAAGGGGAATCACGGTAAAGGAGTCCACTCCGCGCTGGCGCAAATCCGCAATCCTGCGGGACAAACCCGGTTCACCATAGGTCATGGCGTAGGTAACCGTCACTTCCGCCGCATCGGCCCCAACTTCCTGCAAGGCTTGCTGAACCCCCTCGGCCTGCCGCCGGGTGTAGTAGGCAATCGGCGACCCGGCAACCTGCTCGCCATCGAGGCCCCGATTCCAGATTTCGGCGTAGGCCGGCGCAATCCGCTTGGGGCGCGCCGGCAGCACAAACAGGTTGAGAATCAATTTCCAGATTGGAGCCGGTATTTCCACTACCCGGGGATCGGATAGAAACTCCCGCAGAAACGTCCGCACTGCATCGGCAGTCGGTGCTGCAGGGGTACCCAGATTCATCAAAATGATCGCGTGAGACATATTTCTGCCACCTCCAGCTTTGCTGCCCGGGTGCAATTGACAGTACCCGCTGGTTCAATTTATCGATTTCATCAACACACTGACACAAAAAAGGCCCCCGAAGGAGCCTTTCTGTCATTCAGTCTTCGCAGCCCCTGTGGACGGCGACGCGCAACCCCGATCAGCTCAGGGCCGCAATTACCTTCTCGCGAATCTGGTCCATGGACCCGACACCTTCGACCTTATTGTACTTGGGTGCGGTTTCCGGAGCGCGCTGCCCCAGTTCGCGGTAAAAACCCACCAGCGGCTCGGTCTGCTCGTGGTAGATCGAGAGGCGGTTGCGAACGGTTTCTTCGCTGTCATCCGCACGCTGCACCAGCGGCTCACCGGTAACATCATCCACCCCTTCCGATTTCGGCGGATTGTAAACCAGGTGGTAAACGCGTCCGGAGCCTTCGTGCACACGGCGGCCGGAGAGGCGTTTCACGATTTCTTCATCATCCACTGCGATTTCCAGCACGTGGTCGATGGCTACTTCCGCGTCCAGCAGCGCCTGGGCCTGCGGAATGGTGCGCGGGAAGCCGTCAAACAGGAAGCCATTGGCACAGTCGGGCTCGGCGATACGCTCTTTGACCAGCGCGATGATCAGGTCATCGGAAACCAGTTTGCCCGCCGCCATGATGTCTTTGGCTTCCAGGCCCAGCGGGGTTCCCGCCTTCACCGCCGCACGCAACATATCCCCGGTGGAGATCTGTGGAATTCCGAACTTTTCTGTAATGAACTGGGCCTGAGTGCCCTTACCTGCGCCCGGTGCGCCCAGAAGAATAATTCGCATAAACAGATGGTCTCCAGATCGTGCCGGTGCCGCGATAGCACTAAGCCGCCCCGTAAAAAGAGCGCTACCTTACACTCTGCCCTGTAGTAGGACAAGTCCGCAGTCGGCCAGGCCAATAATGGTAAATTTATTACAAAATTCCCGCTGCTGATGGTATTTCAGCGACGTTCCGCTTCTTTCGCAGCATCCCAGAGGCGATCCAGCTCTTCCAGAGTGGCGTCCGCGGGCTGTTTACCCGCCGCCTTCAGGCTGGATTCTACGGCATCGAAGCGACGCTCGAACTTGCGATTACACCCGCGCAGCGCGGCTTCCGGGTCCTGCTTCAGGTGCCGCGCGGCGTTGACGCAGGCAAACAGCAGGTCGCCCAGCTCCTCGCGGGCGTGCTCGCTGTCCTCCGCCGCCACCGCTTCCCGCAGCTCCCTGACTTCTTCTTCGATTTTAGCCAGCACGCCGTCGATTTCCGGCCAGTCAAAGCCAACCTGCGCCGCCCTTTTCTGCAATTTCAGCGCTCGTGTAAGGGCCGGCAGGCCAACTGCAACACCGCCCAGGGTTCCGGACTCCCCTTTCGCGGCCCGCTCGGAGGCCTTGATAGCCTCCCAGTTTGCCTTGACCTGCTCTTCATCGATCCGGGTATTGGTGTTGTCCCCGTAGAGTTCGCCGGATGGAAAGACGTGGGGATGCCGGCGCACCAGCTTCCTGACCAGCGTATCCACAATCTGCGGAAAGTCGAAGTGACCCTCCTCCCGCCCCAGCTGGGCGTAGAAAATAACCTGGAACAGCAGGTCGCCGAGCTCTTCCTTCAGGTGTGCGAAGTCCTCCCGCTCGATTGCCTCCGCCACCTCGTAGGCCTCTTCGATGGTGGAGGGGACGATACTGGCAAAACTCTGCTTCAGGTCCCAGGGACACCCCCCTTCGGGGTGGCGCAACTGCGCCATCAGAAACTGAAGATCCTCGACAGAAAACTGCGTACTTTCAGACATGCACTGTCTCTCCATTTGTACCGGCTGCGAGCGGTGGAAATCCCGGTTCTCAGTGAAGGATCCGCCGTTTGGCAGATGCCACATTCGGCAGTTGATTGATCCGGTGCAATACCCGGCTCAGCTCCTCAAAATTGTGAATCTCCGCCGTAATCACCATATCCACGGTGTGCTTGTGCTTGTTGGAGTTGGTCTGCATGGCGGTGATATTGATTCGCTGGCTGTCCATCATGGCGGTCACATCCCGCAGCAGGCCGTGACGGTCATAGGCCTCAACCATGATCTCCACCGAGTAAACTTCCAGGGGCTTCTCTGCCCACTCCACCTGCAGTATGCGCTCCGGCTCCTCGGACTGCATGCGCAACATATTGGCGCAATCTTTCCGGTGAATGGACACCCCGCGCCCCAGGGTGATATAGCCCATGATTTCGTCCCCGGGCAGCGGGTTACAACAGCGGGCAATATGGGTCATCAGGCTGCCGACACCGTCGATATACACATCTGCCTGCCCTTCCCGGTGCACCGGTGCGGTGAGCGGCAACACCGGCTCGGTGCGGTCCACTTTCACCATGCGCTGGGCCGCATTCAGTACCTGGCCAACGCCGATATCGCCAGCACCTACCGCCGCATAGAGGTCATCCAGTGAGTGCATATTCAGCTTGCCCGCGAGCTTGCCAAAGTCGAAGTCCGCCAGTGCCAGCTGCTTGAATTCACCGTCGAGAATACTGCGACCATCAGCAACATTCTGGTCCCGCGCCTGCTGCTTGAACCAGTGGATAATCTTGGCCCGCGCGCGGGACGTAGTGATGTAACCGAGACTTTTTGAAATCCAGTCGCGACTCGGGGCCTCGCGCTTGCCGGTCAGGATTTCAACCTGGTTCGCGGTCTGCAACTCGTGGTTCAGGGGCACGATCCGCCCATCGACTTTTGCCCCCCGGCAGCGATGTCCGATTTCAGTATGGATCTTGTAGGCGAAATCCAGGGGCGTGGCGCCCCGGGGCAGGTCCACCACATGGCCGTCCGGGGTAAACACGTAGATTCGGGTATCCACGTCGCTGGCCTGGAGGTCATCCTCAAACGGATTGCCTCCCACTTCTTCGTGCCAGTCCAGTACCTGCCTGAGCCAGGCAATTTTCTGCTCGTAGCCGTCCTGGCCCTCGAGTTGTCCGGACTTTTTATCGGTTCCCTTGTAGCGCCAGTGCGCACAGACGCCGTACTCGGCCTCCTCGTGCATGGCAAATGTGCGGATCTGTACTTCCAGTACTTTGCGATCCGGTCCGATGACCGCGGTGTGCAACGAGCGATAGCCATTTTCTTTGGGCGAGGCGATATAGTCATCAAACTCGTTGGGAATATTGCGCCAGAGGTTGTGCACGATGCCGAGTACCGCATAACAATCCCTGACCGTAGGCACCAGGATCCTGACCGCGCGAATATCGTAAACCTGGGAAAAGCCGATATTCTTGCGCCGCATTTTTCGCCAGATGCTGTAGATATGCTTGGCGCGGCCGTAGACCTCGCCTTCGATTTCCGACTTCGCAAGCTCACTGCGCAGTAGTTTCAGCACATCGTCGATATATTCCTGCCGGGCGAGGCGTTTTTCGTCCAGCAGGTGCGCAATGCGCATGTAGTCATCCGACTCCAGGTAGCGGAACGACAGGTCTTCCAGTTCCCATTTGATGTGCCCGATACCCAGGCGGTGTGCCAGCGGTGCATAGACATCGGCGACCTCCCGGGCCACTCGCCGGCGCTTGTCCTCATCCGCCTTTTTCGCCGCGCGAATCGCACAGGTGCGCTCCGCCAGCTTGATCAGGGCCACCCGCACATCGTCCACCAGTGCAACCAGCATGCGACGGATATTTTCCGAGTGCTCTTCTACCGCGCCGCCCTGCTTTTCGTCACCGGTATCCGCGCTGCGCTTGCGGATTGCCGCCATGCGCAACACGCCGCGAATCAGCTTGGCAACCGTCTCGCCCATTTCCCCTTCGACGGTGTTCAGCGACAGCCGGTTTTCCCGCACCGCCCGATACAGCATGGCTGCACAGAGCGCCTCGCCATCGATCTGCAGGTCCGCGAGGATTTCCACCATTTCCAGGCCGGTGAGGAAGCTGCTGGTGCCCTCGGCCCAGATATTCTCCGCCTCAATGGCCTTGTGCTCGGCTTCCTCGCTCAGCTCTACCGCACTGCGCAGCGAGACCAGCGCGCCGCCTTCCAGTTTTGCCATGGCCTGGATGTGGCGCAGCCACGCCTCCCTGTCGAGGGTGCCGTCTGCCAATCTGGGATAATTCTTTCTGACCTGAACCAATGGTTTACTCGCAAACTGGTTAGAAAAATTCGGGACAATCCGGGCCCGATCAGGGTGTATCCGGGTCAAACAGGCCGGACGACAGGTAGCGGTCACCGCGATCGCAGATAATCGCTACGATGGTGGCATTTTCCACCTCCGCGGCCACCCGCAGCGCACCCGCCACCGCTCCGCCGGAAGACACTCCACAAAAAATGCCTTCTTCCCGGGCCAGGCGGCGGGTCATCTGCTCCGCCTCTTGCTGACTGATATCCATCACCCGGTCGACTTCTTCCGGGACAAAAATTTTCGGCAAATAGGCCTGGGGCCAGCGCCGGATTCCCGGGATGGCAGATCCCTCCGTCGGCTGCAAACCAATGATTTCTACCGCCGGGTTCTGGCCCTTCAGGTAGCGACCGCACCCCATGATGGTGCCTGTGGTGCCCATGGAGGACACCAGATGGGTGATCTCCCCCCCGGTCTGACGCCAGATTTCGGGGCCGGTGGTCTCGATATGCGCGGCTGGGTTGTCGATATTGGAGAACTGGTCCAGCACCAGCCCACGTCCCTGCGCCTGCATTTCCAGTGCCAGATCCCGCGCACCCTCCATCCCCTGGGCTCCCGACACCAGGATCAGCTCGGCCCCGTACGCCGTCATCGCCGCCTTGCGTTCGTCGGTCGCGGTTTCCGGCATAATCAGGATCATTCGGTAACCCTTGATGGCCGCAGCCATCGCCAGGGCGATCCCGGTATTGCCACTGGTGGCCTCGATCAGGGTATCGCCGGGGCGGATCTGCCCGCGGGCCTCCGCGCGGCTGATCATTGACAGTGCCGGGCGGTCCTTGACTGACCCCGCGGGATTGTTCCCTTCAAGTTTCAGCAGAATCTTATTTGAGGTGTGGCCGGCGAGTCGCTGTAGCCGGACCAGCGGTGTATTGCCGATGCAATCGGCAATAGTGGGATATTCCATAGTCAACTTCAGATCCATCCGGAATGCGGGCGCACATTCTACCTCCCCGCCGCCCCAGCTGCGAATTCCACCCTGTGCCCGAATCCGCGCAGCACCACTACTTTCCACCAAATGGTCGAAAATAGCGGGTGGCATCTGTGGCACACAGGGGTAAAATCGGACAAAAATAACACACACTGATATTTGATCTGCTATGGCCGACTCTCCCCATCCCCCTGCCGTCAGGGCCACAGACTCCGAAGTTACGGGAGCCAGGCCGCGTAAAATCCGGTCTCTGCGGGCAATTCTGTTTCTTTACGCCTTTACCCCGGCACTGGCATTGGCAGTCGTGCTGTGCCTGCTGTTCACCTTTCAGCAGATGAATGATCGCCGTGACTTGCTGCTAAGCCACGGTCGCGCCAGTGCGGAACAGCTGGTGGAACTGATCCACCTGAGTAATGGGTACACGTTCGAGGAACGCGTCGAGTGGCTGGACAAAAGCTTGCTGGCCCTGATGCTAGACCGGGAGATGATTCGCTCGGTCCAGCTTTACCGCGCCGACCTCACTGAAGCGGGTACCGAAGAATTCACCCTCGTTTCCAGTGCTGGCCCCCGCCCCCGCGCCACTTTTACCCCGGCCCAGCTGGCCGGTATGCAGGCCCACGTTTACGAAGACATCGACAGCCTGCAGGTATTGCACCCCCTTGATGGCGGTGAAGCCCATTGCTGGCTGGCAATCGAGTTGCGCCGCCCCTACTTCCTGGTCGGTACCTACCAGATCGCGCTGGTGGGCCTTATCGGCATCATTGCCTGCGCCCTCGCTGCGCTGGTATGGGCGGTTTTCCTGTCGGAGCGAGCGGCGCGGGAACTGATGCATTTCCGCGATACCCTGAAGGAAATCGGTCGCGGCAATTTCTCGATACGGGCCGCCAGGAGCCGCAGCCAGGAGCTCAATCTCCTCGGCGACCAGATCAACCAGATGGCAGACAGCCTCGCCGACAATCAGGTGGACTTCCAGGACAACCTGCAGCAATCGATGGACGATCTGCGCCAGTCTCTGGACGCCATGGAAGAGCAGAACATCGAGCTGGAGCTGGCCCGCAAGAAGGCAATCGAAAACAGCCGGGTAAAGTCCACCTTTCTGGCCAATACCAGCCACGAAATCCGCACCCCGCTGAACGGTATTATCGGTTTCACCAACCTGCTGTTGAAAACGGAAATGGACGAGCTGCAGCGGGATTACCTGCAGACCATCCAGCGCTCATCCGAAAGCCTGCTCACCACCATCAACGGCATTCTCGATTTCTCCCGCATTGAAGCCGGCAGCCTGGTCCTCGACCACACCCCCATGAACCTGGGGCAGGTACTGGAGGAAACCCTGCAGATTCTGGCCCCCTATGCCTACGAGCACAGCCTGGAACTGGTGCCGTTTATCGATGCACAACTGCCGCCGTCGCAGGTCGGCGATCCGCTGCGAATCAAACAGATACTCACCAACCTGGTGGGCAATGCGATTCGCTGCTCCGAGGACGGAAATATCCCGGTGCGGATCGCCGTTTACGGCGGTAAAGGCTCGGAACTGATGGCCCGCATCAGCATCACTGATATCGGCAACCGCGCGGACGACCAGCCCCGCCACGAACTGAAGCAACTGCTCAGCAGCCAGAACCTGCACCAACACCAGTTCAACAGTAACGGCATGGGTCTCAGTATTGCCCGCAGCCTGATCGAGTCCATGCAGGGCAGCATCGGTATCGACGATACCGAAAATGGCGGCTTTACTTACTGGTTCCAGATCCCGCTGGTGATCGACCGCAACCGCAGCAGTGCAATCCGCCGCGAGCAGTTCCCCGGCTGCCGGGTGATGTTGGCGGACCCCAACCCGATGACACGCCAGCAGGTCTGCCAGCAGCTGGAGCTGTGGAATGCGAAGCCCCTGGAGCACGGCGACGGCGAAACCCTGCTTCCGGTACTCGACCAGATGTGGCGACACGATGCACTGCCGGACGCGGTTATCGTGGATACCGCCCTGGCAAACGGCGATTTCGACAGATTTGTCGCGGAAGTACAGCAGCTGGTCGACACCTGTCAGTGTCGCATCATTATCCAGGGGTCTCCCATGGACCTGCGCCGCTGTTACGACCCGCTGCGTACCCGCGTGCTCGCCTTCCTCGGCAAACCGGTCAGCCGCGAGGGGCTGCTGCGCGCACTGAAACGCGCCGTCCCCAATCAGTCCCACCCGCGCCCGAACACCGGCAGCTTCCCCAGCCTGCCGTGGCCGGATAAACCGCGGGTACTGGTGGTGGACGATTACGAAGCCAACCGCCTGCTGATGAGCGAACTGTTGCGCGCGCAGAATATCGAAACGGTCATCGCATCCAGTGGTGAAGAAGCCCTTTCCCTGTGGCGCAAGCAACACTTTGACATGGTGTTTATGGATATCCAGATGCCCAATATGGATGGCATCGAGGCCACCGCCCGTATTCGCAGCGAAGAATCGGGTCGGCGTACACCGATCATCGCCCTCACCGCCCACGTGGGTACCGAGGAAAAGTCACGGCTGCTGACCGCGGGCCTGGATGACTACCTGAGCAAGCCCGTAAGCGAAGCGCAGCTCACCCACACCATCAAGCGCTGGATGGAGTTTTCCTCCCAGCGAAATGACGGTAACGCCACTACATTCCGCGAGCCACGCCTGGTAGATATCAGCGAAAGCCTCAAGCTCAGTAACCAGGATCCCAACCTGGCCCGGGACCTCCTGCGCATGCTGCTAAAAGGGCTGCACGATGACGAACAGGCGCTTACCCAGCTGATGGAGGCGCAGGATCACAAGGGCATGTTCGAGCTGGTGCACCGGTTGCACGGCGGCTGCTGCTATTGCGGTGTGCCCCGCCTGCGCGCTGCTACCGAGCAGCTGCAGGAACAGCTGCGCCCGCAGCGCGAGGATGCATCGGCAGAGATTCGAGTGGATCTGTTTCAGCGACTGATGAAAGAAATCCGCCGCTTGCGGGATTGGGCGCAGGAACAGGACCTCGACGCACTGTTTGGCCTCGAGCCCCAGTCAGTGGAGGCAGCGGAGTAAGCCGGGGGAGCAAGCCGACTAACCGAGAGACGCTCTAACCGGTCAATCCGCGAGGTAAACCTGGCGAAACAGCTCGCGACTTTTCAGCGGCCGCTCCCCCAGCAGGGGCCGCAACAGCAGCCGCCCCAGGCGCTTGGCTGTTGCGAGCACCCGGGCCTCCATCGGCTCCGCGCCCGGCGCCGCTGACATAGCGGCAGCGAGCGCCAGCAGGTCCGCGCCGGAAAACTGGTCACCACGCAGCGGGCAACCTGGTGGCACCACCACCGGTACCAGCCCATCTTCCGCAACCAATCGATAGTGCGCAGAGGGTTCCACTGGCTTACCAGCCAGCGGGCTGAAATCCAGCTGCGGCAGGTTGCCGGACTCCAGCAGTAGCTGTATTTCAAAGCGCCGCAGGGGCTCCTCCAGCTCCCGGTTGCACTCGCCCTGTAACATTGCGAGTTGCTGCAGTAGAGACTGGTAGGCCGCAAATACCGGCTCCTGGGCATCCCCCTCCGGCAACAGACGCATCAGCAACTCATTGACATAGAGCCCGGCATAGACCGCCCGGCCCTTTAGCCACAGCGCCTGACCGGCGGCTTCCACCGGCCCCAGTGTCTTCAGGTCGTGGCGACCGAGGAGGGTCACCAGCAGGGGGGAAAATGGCTGCAGCGCGCGCTGGCGGCGCTGCTTGTCGCGACGGGCACCTTTGGCGATACAGGCAATTCGCCCGTACTCCGGCGTCAAAAGCTCCAGAATCAGACTGGTGTCGCGGAACGGGCGGGAATGGAGAATATACGCGGGCTGGGGCGGCAACTGCTGCACAGGACACCCCTCGCCTTACTGCTTGTCAATATATCCGAGGCTGCGCAGCGCGCGCTCGTCGTCGGACCAGCCGGATTTCACTTTCACCCACAGGTTCAGCATCACTTTGCTGTCAAACAGGCGCTCCATATCCATCCGCGCCTGCTGGCCGATCTGCTTGATGCGCTCGCCCTTGGTGCCGATCAGGATGCGCTTCTGACCATTGCGCTCCACCAGAATGGCGGCACTGATGTGCAGTACGCTGCCGTCCTGGGCGAACTCCTCCACCTCTACGGTCACCGCATAGGGGATCTCCGCACCCAGCTGGCGCATCACCTTCTCGCGCACGATTTCCGCGGCCAGAAAACGCGAGCTGCGGTCGGTAATCTGGTCGTCCTCAAAAAAGTGCACACCTTCCGGCAGGCGCTCGACAATCACTTTTTCCAGCGCATCCAGGTTGGCATTGCGCAGTGCCGACAAGGGCACGATTTCAGCATTCGGGAAACGCGCCGACAACTCCTGCAGCTGCGGCAGCAACGCGTTCTTGTCTTCCAGCTGGTCGACCTTGTTCACCGCAATAATCAGCGGGACTTTCAGGCCACGGAGTTTCTGCGCCACCAGCTCATCCCCTTCGGTCCAGCGCGCACGTTCAACCACGAACACCACCACATCCACATCGCGGGTGGAGCTGATCGCCGCCCGGTTCATATAGCGGTTGATGGCCTTTTCCTGGTCACCGTGCAGCCCGGGGGTATCGACAAAAACGATCTGGTTGGGCCCCTCGGTCTTGATCCCGAGCATGTTGTGGCGGGTGGTCTGGGGCTTGCGGGAAGTGATGCAGATCTTCTGCCCGAGGATATGGTTCAACAGGGTAGATTTGCCCACATTGGGCCTGCCTACGATAGCCACATATCCGCAGCGGGAAGGTTGTTCGCTCAAGGGGTATCTCCGGGCCTTAGGCGTGTGAATGTGTAAATAGCGGGCCGATTATAGCCTCAGCCCTGCCCGGTCAGTCGGGCATAGGCTTCGCTCGCCGCGGCTTTTTCTGCCGCCCGACGATTGCCTGCGGTACCCCGTACCGGTGCCTTGAGGCCGGAAACCCGGCACTCCACGACAAATTGCTGGGAGTGCTCCTCGCCAGCGACTTCGACCACAGTATATTCCGGCAGCGGCTTCTGCCGCGCCTGCAGCCATTCCTGCAGGCGGGTCTTGGGGTCTTTGGCGGTTTCCAGGGACAGGTTCTGCAGGCGCGAGGCAAACCAGGCCAGTACCCGGGCGCGCGCGGCTTCGAGCCCCGCATCCAGGTAGATGGCACCGATGATGGCCTCCACCGCATCCGCCAGAATGGACGCGCGGCGGTGGCCACCGCTTTTCATCTCCCCTTCCCCCAGGCGCAGGCATTCGCCCAGCTCCAGTTCCCGGGCCAGTTTGGCCAGGGTCTCGCCGCTGACCAGCTGGGCGCGCAGGCGGCTCATCTGCCCCTCGCGGCCCTCCGGGAACTTTTCAAACAGGGCGGCACTGATGGTGAAGCCGAGGATGGAGTCGCCGAGGAACTCCAGGCGCTCGTTGTTGCGACTGCCGTGGGATCGGTGGGTGAGCGCCAGGGTGAGTAATTCCTGGCGCGTAAACTCGTGACCCAGCCGGTTGCTGAGCCGTTGAAGCAGAAGGTCTGTCACCGTCTATCTGTCATCTCTACGGAACTGTTCAAGGTCAACCAGGGGCTCGCAGCAGAGCTCCGGCTTGGCGGTATTGAGCTGCTTGTCGAACTTCATCACCACATCCACGTTCTGGAACAGTGGCTGGCGCAACTCGTAATTGATGCTGACCAGTGTGCTGTCAGCACCGCGGACAATCTTGACTGCCTGGGTCGGCTGGCCGCGCACGTTGTTGATAGTGAAAAAGCGGTCCAGTTCGCGCTTGATCTCGGTATTGCTCATTTCGCGGATATTGTCCTTCTCGGACAGGGCCACCAGCCCCTCTTCCACGTAGTGCGCATCAATATACGCCGGGCCCATCTTGGAGACCACGGTCAGGCAGAAACCGAATACAGCGATAATAAACAGCCAGCCCCAGTAACTCATACCCTTCTGGGTGGCCAGTGACCGCAGCTGCGGAAGTTGTGTTTGCAAAGCCATGATGTCGTACCGATTTATCGTTTTAATGAGTGCCGGTCATCCATGTGTCCGATTTGCCAGCCCCTGTAACTCCCTGTTACTGCCCGCAGCCGGACTATTCGATCCCGCCGACGCGATTAAAGCTGGGCAGGCTGAATAGTTTGTCCCAATGCATCCAGATTGCAAAGGCCTTGCCGACAATGTCTTTCTCCGGCACGAAGCCCCACTCGCGGCTGTCGAGGCTGTTGTCCCGGTTGTCCCCCATCATAAAGTAATGGCCTTCGGGCACCACCAGGGTGCGGATATTGCCGTAACGGCTGGGGATAACGCTCTTCGCCATCAGGTGGCGCTTGTCACCGATGTCTTCCCACAGGAACTCTTTCAGCGGATTCCCCGGCGGCAGTGCCTGGATCAGCTCCTGGGGCGCAGCCTTGCCATTGATATACAGCACATTGTCGGTTACCCGGATTTCATCTCCCGGCAGGCCAATGACCCGCTTGATGTAATAGGTATCATTCATATGCGGGGGGAAAAACACCATTACGTCGCCGCGCTTCGGCTCCCCCAGATCCAGCACCTTGGTGCGCGATACCGGCAGGCGCAGGCCATATGCAAACTTGTTGACCAGGATAAAGTCGCCCTTGATCAGGGTCGGATCCATGGAAGCCGACGGGATCTGGAAGGGCTCCACCAGAAACGAGCGCAGTACGAACACGATGGCCAGCACCGGGAAAAATGATTTGGCGTATTCCACCAATACCGGTTCGGAAACCGGCTCGCCACCGTGCACGCCCTTGCCGGCAGCACCGGCGCCCTGGGCTGCCAGGGCCTTGCGTCCTTTGGCCAGAAACAACGCATCAAACAGCCAGATTGCTCCGGTAGCAACAACCAGCAGGAGCAGGATCAGGGGAAAATTGATATCCATTCACTCGTCTCTTTTTTATGAATTCGGGCCCGGCAGCAAGTCCCTGGCTGCCGGACATCGAAGCGCCGGTAAGGCTCTCCGTCAGCTGTCCACCTTGAGCACCGCCAGGAACGCATCCTGGGGCACCTCGACCTTACCGAGCTGCTTCATCCGGCGCTTGCCCGCCTTCTGTTTTTCCAGCAGCTTCTTCTTGCGGGTGACATCACCACCATAACACTTGGCGGTGACATTCTTGCGCAGGGCCTTCACCGTGGTACGCGCGATCACCTGACCACCGATGGCCGCCTGGATTGCCACGTCGAACATCTGACGCGGAATCAGCTCTTTCATTTTTTCTGCCAGCGCACGACCGCGCTGTTGCGCATTGTCACGATGCAGGATCACCGCCAGGGCATCCACCCGCTCGCCATTGATGAGGATATCAAGACGCACCAGCTTTGCGGGGTCGAATCGCACAAAGTTGTAATCCAGCGAAGCGAAACCGCGGCTCACGGACTTGAGGCGGTCGAAAAAGTCCATCACCACTTCGCTCATGGGCAGCTCGTAGCGCAGCGACACCTGGCCCCCCACGTACTGCATATCCTTCTGGATCCCGCGTTTTTCCACACACAGGGTGATGACATTGCCCAGGTAGTCCTGGGGTACCAGGATATTCGCCTCGACGATGGGCTCGCGCATCTCCTCGATCATACCCAGGTCGGGCATGCGCGAGGGGTTGTCCATATTGATCACCTCACCGTTGGTAAGCTGCACTTCGTAGACCACTGTGGGCGCGGTAGTGATCAGGTCGAGGTTGTATTCGCGCTCCAGGCGCTCCTGGATAATCTCCATGTGGAGCATGCCGAGGAAGCCACAGCGGAAACCAAAGCCCAGCGCATCGGAGGTTTCCGGCTCATAGAACAGGGAGGCGTCGTTGAGGGATAACTTGTCCAGGGCATCGCGGAACGCTTCGTAATCGTCGGAGCTCACCGGGAACAGGCCCGCATAGACCTGCGGCTTCACTTTCTGGAAGCCCGGCAGCATGGATACTTCGTCGGCGCCCTTGGCGTGGGTCAGGGTGTCGCCCACGGGGGCGCCGTGAATGTCCTTGATCCCGGCAACCACAAAGCCCACTTCACCGGCCTTCAGGATTCCGGTTTCCTTGCGCTTGGGCGTGAACACACCGACATTGTCCACCACGTGGGGGCGGCCGATGGACTTGGTCACGATCTTGTCTTTGGTCTGCAGGGTGCCCTGCACGACCCGCACCAGTGACACCACCCCCAGATAGCTGTCGAACCAGGAGTCGATGATCAGCGCCTGCAGCGGCGCATCCACGTCGCCCTGAGGCGGAGGTACCAGGCGCACCAGGTCCTCCAGCACGTCTTCCACCCCGAGCCCGGACTTGGCACTGCAGCGGGTGGCTTCGGTTGCATCGATACCGATGATGTCTTCGATCTCTTCCGCCACTTTTTCCGGCTCTGCCTGGGGCAGGTCCATCTTGTTCAGTACCGGAATCACTTCCAGCCCCTGCTCGATGGCGGTATAGCAGTTGGCCACGGACTGGGCCTCGACCCCCTGGGCGGCGTCCACTACCAGCAGCGCACCTTCACAGGCGGCCAGGGAACGGGACACCTCGTAGGAAAAATCCACGTGTCCGGGAGTATCAATAAAGTTCAGCTGGTAGGTCTTACCGTCGCGGGCGGTGTAGTCCAGAGTCACGCTCTGGGCCTTGATGGTAATACCCCGCTCCCGCTCGATATCCATGCTGTCGAGCACCTGCTGGGCCATCTCGCGATCGGAGAGGCCACCGCACACCTGGATAAACCGGTCTGCGAGGGTGGATTTCCCGTGGTCGATATGGGCGATGATGGAGAAATTGCGGATATGGGAGAGATCAGTGGCCACTGCGAGGATAAAACCTTTTAAAAATCAGTGAGTTAATAGGCGGACCGGGCCGCGCTGTGGGCGCAAGTCTAACAGGTTGCGCAAAAAGTGCATCCAGTCTCTCTGCATCCCCGATGGTTAAAGGGATCCGGGGCAGTTGGCCCGCCCCGACCCCTCTCGTTACTCACCTCACTGCTTCAGTGATGTTCAATCCTCGTCAATCTGGATGGTGCGGAAGGTCGGCTGGCCGCCGCGGAAGAAGCGGATCGGCAGCAGCTCACCCGCCGGCAGCTTTTTGACGATCTTGTCGTAGTCGGTCATTGACTCGACGGCGTCGAATCCCAGCTGGGCAATGATGTCGCCGCTGCGCAAACCGGCATTGGCACCGGCCTTGCCCGGCACCACCTGTTTTACCAGCACACCGCTGTCAACTCCCCAGCGCTGCTTGAGGCCATCCGGAATCTCGTCGACAACCAGGCCGAGACGACCACCCACATCGGTGCTGGCCGGCGCATTGGCCTGCTCGGGCTCATCTTCACCCGGCAACGCGCCCACGCGCACCTTGAGCTTGCGCTCCTTGCCCTCACGCATCAGGCGAACCGGCACTTCCGACCCGGGACGAATCTGGCCTACCACATGGGGCAGATCCCCGGACATCAGGATTTTTTCATCGTTGAAGTGGGTGATGATATCGCCCACCTGGATACCGGCGCTGTCAGCGGGAGAGCCAGCTTCAAGTTGCCCGACCAGTGCACCGACGGGTTTTTTCAGTCCCATGGCGGTGGCGAGCTTGCGGTCCACATCCTGGATCCCCACACCCAGCCAGCCGCGGTCCACCCGTCCCTTTTCTTTCAGCTGCGCCACCACGTCCTGGGCCAGGCTTGCGGGAATAGCGAAAGACAGGCCGATGGAGCCGCCACTGCGGGTATAGATCTGGGAGTTGATGCCCACCACTTCGCCATTCAGGTTGAACAGCGGCCCGCCGGAATTACCCGGGTTGATGGCCACATCCGTCTGGATGAACGGCACGTAATTCTCGCGGCTTTCATTGGGAATGCTGCGTCCCATGGCACTGACAATGCCGGCGCTGGCGGAATAGTCCAGGCCGAATGGTGAACCGATGGCAACCACCCATTCGCCGACCTTCATACTTTCGGAATCCCCCCAGCGCACCGTGGGCAGATTGTCCGCGTCCACCTTGAGCAGGGCCAGATCCGAACGCTGGTCCGTGCCGATGACCCTGGCGTCGTATTCGCGTCGGTCGGTCAGGGTTACCCGCACTTCATCGGCACCGTCAACCACGTGATTGTTGGTGACCACATAGCCATCGGAGGAAATAATGAAACCGGACCCCATACTGGCCACCGGCCGCTGCTGGCGCTGACGGGGTTCCAGCAGGTGGCGGAAAATATCCGGGATTTCCTGCTGGTACTGCGGCGGCAAACGGTTGTGGGAAACCTGGTTGCGCTCCAGGGTGTTGATTTTCACTACCGCAGGCGAGTTTTGCTCGATCAGGTCGGTAAGTTCGGGTAAACCGCGCGCATTGGCGGTCATTGCAACAAGGAAACAGAGCGCAATAAAAATCTGCGAACAGCGTGTAACCATATTTTTGTTACCCCTAATAGGCTCTTCTACTAATACAGAAATGCGTCAATAGACGACAAAGTACAAAAAGTGTGCTGGCAACCGGGAATTTTCACTACGATTTATCCTGTCAGGTTGCCGGGACCGGCCAGATGTAAAGGAAACGCCCGCTCCTGACCAATGTCACTTGTTAGTGGTGATTTTCGCGAGAAAGTTCGCATTCCCCAGTGTAAAACAGTGTTAAGGATCACATGCCTGAATTGCGCCCCCGACAGCAACGCGGCCTGTTCCACCACCAGCGACTCCAGTATGGCCAGTCCGCGCTGGAAGCACCGCTATTCTATTTCCCCGCTGAAGCACCCGGCGACCAGACCGGGATCGTAATGGCCGGCACCCACGGCGATGAAATTGCCGCAGTGGTCACCCTGTCCTGTGCCCTGCGCGCACTGGAAGCAGGCCAGCTCCGCCACCATGTGATCCTCGCGGTCAACCCCGATGGCTGCCAGCTTGGTACCCGTTCCAATGCGCGGGGCGTTGACCTGAACCGCAACTTCGCCACCATCAACTGGCAGGGAGGCGGCACCCAGTACCGCTGGAACAGCTCGGCGGATGCCCGCGACGTATTCCTGCACACCGGCGAGCGCCCCGCTTCGGAGCCGGAAACCCGCGCCCTGTGCCGCCTGATATCGGAACTGCGGCCGGCCTGGATGGTATCCATCCACGACCCGCTTGCCTGTGTCGAAGACCCCCTGCAAAGCCCCCTGGGCCAGTGGCTGGCTGAAGGCATGGACCTGCCACTGGTAACCGAACTCGGCTACAAAACCCCCGGCTCATTCGGCACCTGGAGCGCGGAAAACCAGTTCCACTGCATTACCCTGGAGTTCCCGCCGATTTCCGCCGATGCCGCCAGCGAGGATTACCTGGACATGATGACGCAACTGCTCTGCTACGAGGGCTGACCCGGTAACGTCAGGTCCAGTAAACCCGTCCGCCGGCAAAGCGCAGCGGGTTGATATCTTTTGCCAGCCAGGTCGGGCCATCCAGGTCCACAAAGCGCACCAAATGTCCCAGCGGCCAGGCCGCGCGCACCGCGCGGGAAGTACATAACATACACCCCAGCATCAACTCGAAGCCCGCTGCTTTTCCAGCCTCGGCCAGCGCCAGCGCCTCCGTCAGTCCACCGGTCTTGTCCAGCTTGATATTCAACATGTCGTAACGCCCCTGGAGACGGGGCAGGTCCTTGCGCGTGTGACAGCTTTCATCGGCACAGATCGGCAACGGGTGGCGAAAGTGCGCCAGGGGTTCGTCTTCCGCGACCGGCAGCGGCTGCTCCAGCATCGCCACCCCCAGGTTGGCGAGCTGCTCGCACAACTGTGGCAGATCTTCGCCCTGCCAGGCTTCATTGGCATCGATCACCACTTCGGCATCAGGGGCAGCTGCACGTACCGCCTCGACGCGCGGGAGGATCAACTCCCGGTCAAGTTTCAGCTTCAGCACCGACACGCCCTGGGCCACAGCCTCCCGTGCGGACGCCGCCATTGCCTCTGGCCCGGCAATCACCAGGGTCTGAACCGTCGGCAGCGAGGGCGGCACCGGCGCACCCGCACCAGCGCGCTGTTGCTGCCAGTCCTGCATTGCACAGTCTACGGCGTTGCGCGCGGCGCCCGCGGGTATCATGGTCTGCAATGCTTCCAGTGTCAGCCCTTGCTCCAGCGCGGGAAACACAGAGCGAAGCTCTCCCAACACCGACTCCACGCTTTCGCCATAGCGGGGATAGGGGGTGCACTCACCCACGCCGGTGATGCCGTCCCGCAGGTACTCCACCACAACTACCTCCGCCTGGCTGCGCGCACCGCGGGAAATGACAAATGCGGTCCGCAAAGGCCAGCTCTCGGCGTAACAGCGCACTTCGGTCATGGAGGTGCCCTCCGGGGAAGTCCAGACAGGGGGAAGGAAAAGTCAGGGCGATCCCGACCACTCCGCTTCAAGTTTAGGAAACTGGCGAAAAGGTGCCCGGGAAAAGGTGGGATTGGCCGATATCCCGGCGGCAGCCGCGACGAAAGGGCAAACCGGGGAAGGGGATAAACAGATCTGAGCCGGGTGCTATTTGAGGCTGGCAGGCACCGCGCAGGGATGACTCCGCTCAAGTCCCAGAAACTGCGGCACAAACGCCGGGTTGCGCCGGTTCCAGTAGCCGTAAAGGCGCACCGCCACCCCGCCGGTGAGCAGGCCCACAACGGCGCCGGAAATGGCACCGGCCTCCGCGGCCAGCGCCTCGCCGCCAAGGGCACCCAGCAACATGGTCACCAGCGGCAACAGGTAGACCACCAGGGCACTGCTGGCGAGGGTGTTTTCTGCGATACCGATACGCACGGTATCGTGCAGGGCAATCTGGCGATGCTGGGCGCTATCTACCGGCACGAAGACCCGCGAGGCACTGGCCCAGAAATCGCCCAGCAGCCCGGTACCACAGCCGGATTTTGCGGCACAGCCGTGACAGCCGCTGCGCTGCACGGTTTCCACCCAGATACCATCGTGGCCTATGGCCACCACGCGGCCCCGCTCTTCAATCACACTGATTACCCGACTTCCGATTACCCGCGCCTCAATGTTTGCCAGTGACACTTCTGGCAACCAGTTGCGCGGTCTGCACGGGGATTTCCCCCACAACGGTTATGGTATAGCGCTGCTTGTCGAACACAACGTGATCCATATAGGCCACGGTCGCGCCGCGCACCGCGCGGCCATTGAAATTCATTTCCGGCCCCAGCGCCTGCACGAACACGGTAAAGACACTGAGCCCATCGCTGTATACCAGCAGCTCACCCTGGTCAATTTCACGGCTGGCTACAGGCTTGAATCCCGGCGGTACCCAGCGCAACTGCCAGCGGCTGACGATACTGCCGCAGTCACTGCCGGCGTCGGATTCCCGCGCATCCGGGGATTTGGCTACCAGGTCCTCATCCTTTACCGGTGACAGATCCAGTTCCACAAACTGATAGCGCTCCAGCACCTGGCCATTGGGGTTCACCAGCATGGACTTCAGTGGCAGGCCCGTGTCCTCGTGGACACTGACCACCATCCCGAGGCGGTGGACATCCTTCGGGCGCAACTCCAGAACCACCGCATCCCGGTCCGCCACGCGCTCACGCCCGCGCTGTAGCACGTGGTAGAGACTCTGTACATTCTGCTGCCCCATCTGGCTCCAGAGACCTGCCCGGGACAGAGGGCTACCCTCCCGTCGACAGTGGGCGTCCTGGCCGCGACTGACCAGTTCGCGCGGGGTTCCGCTCAGGTAGCGCACGCGCTCCACCTGTTCGCCACCGCGCACCCCGTGAATGACTTCCAGGGTTTCCAGCATGCCCACATGCTCGTATGTGACCAGCCCCCGGTACTCCAGATTGGTTACCGCATCCGCCATTTTGCCGAGCCAGTACACCGGCGACCGCGTTGCGGTCTCCTCGCTGCCGCTTTCGACTTGTTCGGGGGCTTGATTCGGGAGTTGCTCCGGGGCTTGCTGAGCGGACACCGGAGGCGGTGAGGCCTGTTGCGCCAGCGCCGGATTGAACGCGGGCAGGAATAACAAAGCCAACAGCAAGCTGTTGGCTTTGGAGGTGGTCATTTGATGAAGCTTCAGCATGACGACTCTTTAATATTTATCCGACGGAACCCGTGCAGTCACGCATCTTGTGGGGCATCGCCCACATTTACTCGGGCGGCTGCTCACCGTAAGTCGCACGGGCGAAAGGTACCATACCCTGGCTACCCATCTGCGCCGCCTGCTCCGAATGTTCGATCATCACCCGGTTGAGGTGGCGCATCAATTCCGGAGAGGGAACCAGTTGCATGGGCACGCCCTGCTGCGCGGCACCGCGTTGCTGCTCAGGTGTCACCAGCGGCATGGTACTGACCGAACGGGTATTCAGTGCTGGCACATAAAATCCACTGGGCCGCGGCACCGATTGCACCGGCTGCTGCGCCGGGCGCTCCGCCTCGGCTACCAGCTCGCCGCCACCGGAAGTGACCGGCTGCTGCAGTTGCTGTACCCCGAGTACCGCCGCAAACGCGACGGTTGCGGCCACGGCACCGCGGGACAGCGGCCGCCACCAGCGACTGCGCGGCTGCACATCGTTGGCCGCCACTTCCGGCCGCACATCGAGCGCAGGTTCGTCATCAATGGCTGCGGAAATACTGGCCGCAAGGCCGAGATCCACCGGTGCCACCGCTTCGCCGCGCATCACACTGGCGGCCAGCTGGTAGCGTGACCAGCGCTGGTCCAGACCATCCGCCGAGACGCTACCACTGGCACCTTTTTCTTTTAACAGACGCTGAATTTCGAGCTCCGTGGCTTCACCATCCATCAGTGCAGACAGTGACTCATTCAGACGCTGCTGATGATTCCCGTGTGACATACGGGTCAACCCTCTTTCAGTGCAATCCCATAGGCGCTGTTTCGCGCCCTGTTGTGTTGATATCTGAGACCGGCCTCTCGGCAAAAAGTTTTACTGTTCCGGCAAAAATTGTGTGATTTCACTCAACTCTTGTCGATAAGAGGCCGCATGCCTCCATCACCCCGGTTATATATAAAACAAAACTGTTCAAACAATAGACAGTCAGCCGCGCCCGTCTACAGGTTCAGGCTCCCCCGCCATTACCAGCTGGACCGCGCGGTCGATTGCTTCCCGGGCACGGAAAATCCGTGACCTGACGGTGCCCACCGGGCAGCCCATCACCTCGGCTATCTCCTCGTAGCTGAGCCCTTCCATCTCCCGCAGGGTCACCGCGGAGCGCAGATCTTCCGGCAGCTCGCGGATGGCGCGGTGCACCGTCGCTTCCAGCTGGTCGCGGAAAAGCTGGTTCTCCGGGGTTTCATTGTCCCGCAGCAGGTCGGCGCCGGAATAGAATTCGGCGTCCTCCAGGTCGACATCCGATGACGGCGGCCGACGACTGCGGGAAACCAGGTGATTTTTCGCGGTATTGATGGCGATACGGTACATCCAGGTGTAGAAGGCACTGTCGCCGCGGAAATTTTTCAGCGCGCGATAGGCCTTGATAAAGGCCTCCTGTACCACATCGTGCACTTCGGCGTGATCGCTGATATAGCGGCTCACCACTGCCATAATCTTGTGCTGGTACTTTAGTACCAACAGATCGAAGGCGCGCTTGTCGCCTTTCTGGACACGCTGTACCAGCTGGCTGTCACTTGGTGACGCCTGTTGCGCTGTCATCCCCTACTCCCAACCACGGTTCTGCGGCGAAGCTGCGCGGCCGCAAAACCCGAGTTTATTCTGTTGTGTACAAGACACCGACGATCGGTCATAAGTTCCTGACAAATCAGCAAAATTGAAGATGGCGTATACTACGCGCCCCCAAACACTAATAAAACTCTATGAGCGAACAGGCAACCCCACAGTTGAATAGCTACGACGTCCTGGTCATCGGCAGTGGTGCCGCGGGACTGACCCTCGCCCTGCACCTGG
The DNA here is from genome assembly GCF_913055755.1 of uncultured Microbulbifer sp. Classification (GTDB taxonomy): domain Bacteria; phylum Pseudomonadota; class Gammaproteobacteria; order Pseudomonadales; family Cellvibrionaceae; genus Microbulbifer. The sequence goes on along the minus strand of NZ_CAJXKH010000003.1, from coordinate 16,669 downwards.
CTGGGCGCTACCGGGTAGCCCTGCTGTCCAAGCAGCGCCTGCAGGATGGATCCACCTGGTTTGCCCAGGGCGGGATCGCCGCGGTGCTGGACGACATGGACTCCGTGGAGGCCCACGTAGCCGATACATTAGATGCAGGTGCAGGACTCTGCCACCCGGACGCGGTGCGCTTTACCGTGGAAAACAGCCGCGACGCCATTCAGTGGCTGATCAACCAGGGGGTGGATTTCACCCGGGAAGAGGATGGCGAATACCACCTCACCAAGGAGGGCGGGCACAGCCATCGCCGCATCATCCACAGTGCCGACGCCACCGGGCGCGCGGTGCACAGCACGCTCATCGAGCGCGTGCGCAACACCGCCAATATCGACTGCTTCGAGCACCATATCGCCCTCGACCTGATCCGCCAGCCCGACGCCAACACCGGCCGCTTCCGCTGCGCCGGCTGCTATGTCTATAACAAGGCCAGTGAGGAGGTCGAGGTGTTCCAGGGACGCGCGGTGATACTCGCCACCGGCGGTGCCAGCAAGGCTTACCTGTATACCAGCAACCCGGACGGTGCCAGCGGCGATGGGATCGCGATGGCGTGGCGCGCCGGTTGCCGGGTGGCGAATATGGAATTCAACCAGTTCCACCCCACCTGTCTATACCATCCCAAGGCCAAGTCCATGCTGATCACCGAGGCCCTGCGCGGCGAAGGGGCCCAGCTCAAGTTGCCCAATGGCGAGCGCTTTATGCACCGCTTTGACAAACGCGGTGAACTGGCGCCGCGGGATATCGTCGCCCGCGCCATCGACCACGAGATGAAGCGGCTGGGCGCGGATTGTGTCTATCTGGATATCTCCCACAAAGACCCCGAGTTTGTGCGCGAGCACTTCCCCACGGTGTACCGCAACTGCCTGAATTACGGCATCGACATCACCCGGGAACCAATCCCGGTGGTACCCGCAGCCCACTACACCTGTGGTGGCGTGATGGTGGACCAGCATGGACGCACTGACCTGGACCAGCTGTACGCCATCGGCGAGACCACCTTTACCGGCCTGCATGGCGCCAACCGCCTGGCCAGTAACTCACTGCTGGAGTGCGTGGTCTACGCCCGCTCTGCGGCGTTGCATATCGAGCGCACCATCGGCGATATCACGCCACCGCGCCCGGCGCTGGCCTGGGATGCATCGCGGGTAACCGATTCCGATGAAGACGTGGTGATCTCGCACAACTGGGACGAGTTGCGGCGCTTTATGTGGGACTTCGTGGGAATCGTGCGCACCCGCAAGCGCCTGATTCGGGCGGAGCACCGGGTAAAGCTGCTGCGACAGGAAATCCTGGAGTTCTACGCCAACTACCGCATCACCAGCGACCTGATCGAACTGCGCAACCTGGCGGTGGTGGCGGACCTGATCATCCGCTCGGCGCTGGACCGCCGCGAAAGCCGCGGGCTCCACTACTCACTGGATTACCCCGGTTTGCGGGAACTGGCGATGGACACCATTCTGGTACCGGAAAATTTTGCCGACCAGCGCCACTTTATCGGCCCGACAGGCTGAGCCGTTTCCCCGCCGATAAAACGCCGGCGGGGAAATCAGTGTGTCCGCGAGTAGCGCAACGCCACCTGCAGGCGGCGCCAGTCATCCGCACTGGCGCTGTCCCGCGCCAGCACCAGCCTGAGCCGGCGCCCGTCGAGGTCGCGACCGTTGATCACAATCAGCCAGCGCCACAGCACCAGCTCGCCACAAAAGCGGAATTCTCTCCTGCGTCCGTCCGCCCCACGCCAGAACCAGCGCCGCTCGCGGGTCGCCAGTTGCCCCGAGTATCCCGCTAACCGGCGCCACTCCACCGCGTAGATAGCGAAGACCAACAGGGAGCAGCCGGCCGCCAGCGGCCAGTACAGTGCAGACGCCCAGAGCACTGCCAGGGCCTGCAGGGTGGCGAGTATCAGCGCACTGCGCAACAGGAAGGATGGCACCAGGTCACAGACCAGCCTGGCGCTGCGCTCGGGATGAGCGCGGAGGGAATGACCAGAAGTGCCCGCGGGCACCTCACTCCTGCAGTCCGGTGTTGTCACGGATGATCTGCACGATGTGTTTCAGCTCCGGGTCCTCGGGATCTTCGCGGCGCAGAAACCAGGCAAACAGGTCCTGGTCCTGCTCGTCCAGCAGACGGATATAGCGCTGCTGATCCTCCGGGGACAGGGTCTCGTAAACATTGTCCAGAAACGGCAGCAAAACCAGATCCAGCTCCAGCATGCCCCGTCGACTGGCCCAAAACAGACGGTTGCGATCCATACTTCTTCCCCAGCGGTACCAATATCAGAATTGCGCGCAGTATAACCCAGTTGAAATCCCGCCATAAAACCCCAGATACTGCTGCGCATTCCCCGGCAATTCCAAACAGTGAGTAGAGCATGGATCAGCAGCAGTGGCAGGAGTTTCTCAGCAATCAGGGCGCCCAGTGGCACGACGGCGCGGCGAACTTTGACGCCGGTGATGCCAGCGCTGAACTGCAGTTGCTGGACCTGAGCCCGCTGGGCGCCATCTCCATCAGCGGCCCGGACAGCCAGAAATTCCTGCAGGGGCAGCTGACCTGCGATCTGGTAAACCTGCCGGATGCGCACCTCACCCTGGGCGCACACTGCAACCCCAAAGGGCGCATGATCAGTGCTTTCCACGCACTGAAGATCTCCCAGAGCGAATTTGTGCTGCTGATGCCCGCGGACCTGGTGCCGGTGGCCCTGGCGGCACTGAAAAAATACGCGGTGTTCTTCAAGGCCGAGCTGCAGGATACCAGCGCTGAATATCACTGGTTCGGCCTGGCGGGACACGACATCGGCGCCCGCGCCAGCCACCTGCTGAGCCTGTCCCACGGCGCCAGCACCGACCTGGTGCCCGGCCAGCTGATCCCGTTTGACCACAACGGCCACCGGGCCCTCGCCGCGATGCTCAGCGAGCACCTCGTGGCCATTCAGGTACCGGACACCCAGGCGGCAGACCTGTGGCAACAGCTGGCCGGCAGCCCGGCAACCGCCTGTAGCTACAACCGCTGGCCACAGCAACTGATCGCCGCCGGGCTGCCACAACTACACGCCGGCACCAGCGAACTGTTTATTCCACAAATGCTGAATCTGCACTTGCTGGGCGCTGTCAGTTTCAAGAAAGGCTGTTATACCGGGCAGGAAGTGGTTGCGCGCATGCAGTACCGGGGCGCGGCAAAGCGGCGTATGTACCGGGCGCGCATCGACGGTGGAGCACTACCGGCGCCCGGCGCAGAGATATTTTCCAGTGCCGGGGGCTCCAGTATTGGCAATGCGGTGCAGGCCTGCACCGCGGACAACGAAATCGAACTGCTGGCGGTACTCACCAAAGCCAAGGTAACCGACGGGGAAACCCTGCAACTGCAGGACGGCCGCGTGCTGGAGCTGCTGGAGCTGCCCTACGACGCCGATGCCGACCCGCTGGCGTAAATCACCCACCCAATCGAGGACCGACTGACTAGATCTCAACCGATACCCGGCGCAGTTCACTGGATGCAGGCAGCCCCCAGTCAATGGGGCCTAGGCCATGTTGCTGCAACCACTGGTTCGCCTGGGAAAACGGTCGTGTTCCGAAAAAACCCCGGTGCGCAGACAGCGGCGACGGGTGCGGCGCACGCAGGACCAGGTGCCGGGCGCGATCGATAAAGGCGCCTTTTTTCTGCGCGTAGCTACCCCACAGAATAAACACCAGCCCTTCGCGCTGCTCTGCCAGGGCGTGCACTGCGGCATCGGTAAACTGTTCCCAGCCCTTGCCCTGGTGGGCACCCGCCCTGCTCTCTTCCACGGTCAGGGTGGCATTCAGCAGCAGTACGCCCTGCTCAGCCCAGGGCTGCAGGCAGCCGTGGTTGGGCGGCGCTATCCCCAGGTCCGCATGCAATTCCTTGTAGATATTCTGCAGCGACGGCGGGATCCGCACGCCCGGCATCACCGAAAAACACAGCCCGTGCGCCTGGCCAGCACCGTGGTACGGGTCCTGCCCCAGAATCACCACCTTGACCTGATCAAAGGGCGTGGAATTGAAGGCGTTGAATATCTGGCCGCCCGGGGGAAATATGTTTTTCCCGGACTGCCTTTCCTGCTGCAGGAAGTGTCGCAGCTCCGCCATATAGGGCTTGCTGAATTCCGTTGCCAGCACCGAATACCAGGAGGGATGAATTTTTATATTGTCAGGAACCGGCATTGTCTTCTTTCATGATTTTCTGCACCTGCAGCCGCAGTGCGGGCACTACCTGCGCCTCAAACCAGGGGCGCTGTTTCAACCAGAGGGTATTTCTCGGGCTGGGGTGCGGAAGTGGAAACAGCCCGTGGGGCAGTGCATCGGCAAAGTGGCGAACATTTTCCGTAATGCTGCCATACCAGTGGGGCAGATAATAGCGCTGGGCATACTGGCCGATCAGCAGGGTCAGGCGGATATTGGGCAGTTCGGCGAGAATACGCGCGTGCCAGGTGGCTGCACACTCCGGGCGCGGCGGCAGGTCCCCGCCCTTGCCGCGACCGGGATAGCAGAACCCCATGGGCACAATCGCCACTCTGCGCTCATCATAAAATGTCTCGCGATCCATCTGCAGCCACTCCCGCAGGCGGTCGCCGGAAGGGTCGTTCCAGGGAATTCCGGTTTCGTGAACACGGGTACCCGGCGCCTGCCCCACCACTAACAGCCTGGCAGAGCGGGCCGCGCGTAGCACCGGTCGCGGCCCCAGCGGCAGATGTGCTTCGCACAGGCGGCATCCGCGCACCTCATCCAGTAATTTTGGCAGAATATCTTTCGCCAAATCAGTTACCGCCCGCTGTCATTGTCCGGCAACAGCGCCGCGGTCTGCGCGGCGCTGGGGAAAGCCAGCTGCAACAGCAGCCCGCGATTGTCTGCGGGGGCCGCCGCTCGGCCGACGCCGTTGTTGTCCAGCACCACGAAAATACCCGATGAGTTGATAGCGAGGCCCTCGCCCTTGCCATAGCGAGTTTCCAGGTAAACCGTTTGGGCCCCCTCTTCATACTCGCGGTAATCCAGGCACCACTCCGCTTCCAGGGAATCGAGGGAGCGCCGGCAAACAGCAAAGGCATTGCGCTCCAGGGTAAACAGGGCGCCGTCAAATATTGCCAGCCCGGTCAGGTCCGCGGAGCGGCCGCGAAAATCCAGCGCGGCAACCGGCGGCACCGGAAAAAATTCCAAACCTTCTTTATCTTCCGGCTTCAGCCGCAACAGGCCGCGGGGATCCCGCTCCAACGCCACCCAGAAATCGGTACCGGCCCTGACCACCCCTTCGCTTTCCGCATTGAACTGCTGTAAATAGCCATGCTTGCGCGCAGACTCGGACCATTTCACCGCTAACCAGTCCGCGCGATGATTGCGTTGATCCAGCACTGCGATGCGATTGTGCCGTTCGCTCAAAAGATACACCTGCCGGTCGTCACAGGTGATGCCCTCGAAGTCCATGCTGAGCGGCTTGCTGGCCACATGCAGAGCGCGCGCCTTGAGGGAAACCGGCTGATCGCCGGGGAGTTGCGGACGGGCGAAGGCTGCCTTTTGCACCAGGCTTACCTTGTTGCTACCCGGTTCCGGCAACAGGGAATAGAGGGATTCAGAGGATTTATCGGCGACCGCCAGCAGCTCGCCGCCGCAGAATGAGAGGCCGGATATATCCAGCCCTTCGCTGCCATCAATCCACCAATAGCCCTTCAATTGGGCCGGAATCAATGGCGCCAGGGCGTCGCCCTGTTGCGCGGGTTGGCGAGGCGCCCCGGCGTGGCCGGGCTGTGCGAGCACAGCCAGCAACAGCGCCAGGCCCGCGATGGAAAACAAGCGGTCAATCCATAAATCGCGCAAACTATCCCCTCTTGTCCGCGGTCAGTCGCGGAAATTATTGAACTGCAGCGGCTGCTCCAGCTCCTTGCCCTTCAGCATGGCAATGACCTGCTGCAGGTCATCGCGTTTTTTGCCGGTAACCCGCACCTGGTCACCCTGGATGGATGCCTGGACCTTGAGCTTTTCATCCTTGATGATCTTAACGATCTTTTTTGACAGATCCTTGTCGAGACCGTTTTTCATGGTCACCGACACTTTTACCTGCTTGCCGGACTGCTCCTCGTCACCCACATCCATCGCCAGCGGGTCGATACCACACTTGATCAGGGCCGCGCGCAGCATATCGACCATCTGCGTCACCTGCATTTCCGACTCAGCGCGCAGCACCAGCGCAAACTCGGACATTTCCACTTCCGCATCCACGCCCTTGAAGTCAAAGCGGTTGGTGATGGTACGGTTTACCTGATCCACGGCATTGGTGAGCTGGTGCTTGTCGACTTCAGAAACGATATCGAATGAAGGCATTACTTTATTCCCCAAAATGCTGCCCGAGGTTGACGGGCACTTTGCAGTCAAAATTTACTTCCAGCGCTCCGGCACAACTTCGATATTGTGCTGATCGCTGGCAAGCCAGATATGTCCATCCTGAATGGTCACACTGAATTCCATGTTCCGGTCTGCCAGTTGTGCGAGCTGGCTGCACGCCTCGGTGGGCAGGAAATATACGCCGAGGTTGTCAAAGCGCGCTGCAGCCCGCTCGGCTTTCTGCCACCACACCGGTGCCGTGCGCTGCCCGTAAGCGTAAACCAGCACACTGTCGGACCGGTTGCAGGCCTTGCGGATGCGGTCTTCCGCCGGCACCCCTACCTCGATCCACTGCTCGATTTCGCCACTCAGGCTGTGTCGCCACAGGTCGGCCTCGTCATCACTGGACAGGCCGCGGGTAAACTCCAGCTCCTCGCAGGCATTGTGCGCAAATGCCAGTAGGCGAATCATCATGCGCTCGTCGGTCTCGGAGGGATGCCGTGCCAGAGTGAGCAGGTGTTCCGCGTAGTAGTCCCGGTCCATATCGGAAATCTGGAGCCGGGCCTTGAATATAGTAGCTTTCAGTGCCATTAAAACTCTCGTGTAGCAGGCTTTCGGCCACACTTGGCCGTGAGCAGATTATCGGCGACTATTATTGTCAGATTCGGAACCAACAGGGACGACTGGTATGCAATCTGCACTGACTGACAAACAGAATTTCACCGTCCGCCGGCTGTGGCGAACCGCTTTACTCAGTCTGCTCGCCATGACGCTCGCCGGCTGTGGCATCAACAACATTCCCACGTACGACGAAAACGTCAAGGCCGCCTGGGCCCAGGTTCAGAACCAGTACCAGCGCCGCGCGGACCTGATTCCCAACCTGGTGAAAACCGTGAAAGCCTACGCCGCCCACGAGCAGGAGACCCTGCAGGCGGTTACCGAGGCGCGCGCCAAGGTCAACTCCATGCAGGTCAATGCCGACATGATCAATGACCCGGCAAAACTCCAGCAGTTTGAGGCGGCCCAGGCACAGTTGAGCAGTGCCCTGTCGCGCCTGATGGTGGTAGTGGAACGCTACCCGGACCTCAAGGCCAACCAGAACTTCCTCGCCCTGCAGTCCCAGCTGGAAGGCACGGAAAACCGCATCAGCGTCGCCCGCCGGGATTATATCGCCGCGGTAGAGCGCTACAACCGGGAAATACGCACCTTCCCCGGCCGTATCTGGCACGCCATTCTCTACCGCGATATGCCGATCCGGGAAACTTTTGAGGCTACCAGCGAGGATGCGGAAAAAGCGCCGGAAGTGGACTTCCAGTAACCTCGGAGCACGGAGTATTCCATGGGGATCCGCCGGGCCGCCGTGACCCTGCTTGCCGGTCTCGCCCTGCTGTGGGCGACACTGGCAGCAGCCGATATTCAGTTTCCAACGCTGTCGGGGCGGGTGGTGGATAACGCCAACCTGTTGAGCCAGACTACCCGTTACCAGCTGACGGAAATACTGCAGCAGCACGAGAAACAGACCAGCAACCAGATTGTGGTGGTGACCCTGCCGGACCTGCAGGGCTATACCATTGCGGAGTACGGCTACCAGTTGGGGCGCCACTGGAAAATCGGCCAGAAGGGAAAGGACAACGGGGTACTGCTGATCATCGCCCCGCAGGACCGCGAAGTCCGCATTGAAGTGGGCTATGGACTCGAGGGCGCGCTCACCGACGCCCTTTCCTCCAATATCATTCACACCAAGATACTGCCAAGCTTTCGCACGGGCGATTTTGACGGCGGAGTGATGGCCGGCGTCCAGTCCATCATTGCCGCAATCAACAATGAATATGTCGCCGAACCTACCGACAGTGGAGACAACCGCGAACTGGCACTGCTGGTGGGTATTTTCCTTTTATTCGTGATGCTGCAAATATTTGGCTCCTCCGTACTGGGCGCCCCCGACGGTAGCCGCAACTACCGTCGCGGTCGCTACGGTGGCTACTACGGGGGCGGCGGCTTTGGCGGCGGTTTTGGTGGTGGTGGCGGCTTCGGCGGCGGGGGATTCGGTGGCGGTGGCGGCGGCTTTGGTGGCGGCGGCGCATCTGGCGGCTGGTAACACGCGAATGGTAACGGGGCGAAAACAAACGGAAACAAGATGCTGAGCGCAACGGAAAAACGCACGCTGGCAGAGGCGATCAAAGAGGTGGAATCCCGCACCGATGCCGAGGTGGTAACGGTACTCGCCCACCGCGCCGACAACTACCTGTACATATCCACCCTGTGGGCGGCATTTCTCGCCCTGCTGCTCGCCCCACTGCTGCAGTTTCTCCCCTGGTGGCTGGACTACCAGCAGGCGTTTACCCTGCAGTGGATCCTGTTTATTGCCCTTGCCGTCCTCTTCCGCTGGCGCCCGCTGACCATGCGCCTGGTACCGAAAAAAGTGAAATTCTGGCGCGCATCCAACCTGGCGCGGCGGCAATTCCTGGAGCACGAACTGCACAGCACCAAACACCGGCTGGGTCTGCTTATTTTTGTTGCCCAGGCGGAGCATTACGTAGAAATCCTCGCCGATCGCGGCCTGGCGGAACATATTACCAACGAGTCCTGGCAGGAAATCGTGGAAAACTTTATTCGCGAGGTCAAAAAAGGCAGGACCAGTGAAGCCTACGTCCACTGCGTACAAAAATGCGGTGAGCTGCTGGAGGAAGCTGCACCCGCCACCGTAGTCAAGAACGAGCTGCCCAATCACCTGGTGGTTATATAATTGTCGTTGCCCCGGCATATTTTTTCGGGGCGAAATACACGACAGAGGCTGCTATGAACCTGCCGAAGCCGGTGGCCGCCACCCTCGCGGTCACCCTGGTGCTTACAGGCGCCGCCCTCACACGCTGGGCCCAATCCGACGACGCGCTGCCCGCGGTCACGCTGTTTTCCGCAAAAAATACCCTGGAGTCACGGATCCAGCAGCTGGAGACCACCCTCGACGAGACCCTGAAAATCCAGAGCCAGTTGCTGGAACTGGTCAACGAGCTCAGCAACCGGCTAGACCCCAACCCTGGCGACGCAGAAACCCGCACTGTCTCGGTCGCCCCGGGGGATCCCGCAGTACAGCATGATTCTGCAGGGCGGCAACAGGCGGAGGAGCACGAGCGCCGTTTCCAGCGCATGCGCGAACACCAGATCAGGAGACTGACCGATGCGGGCCTCACTCCGGAGCGGGCACAGTATATTGTCGACAGGCAGGAGCGCATCCAGTACGAACAGATGCAATTGACCTATCAATTCCGCTTCCTGAATGACAAGACGTCGCAACAGGCGCGGGAACTCCAGCAGAAGATCCACACCTACAGCAACCCGCGTCGGGTGTTCGAGCAGGAGCTCAGCACCCGGGAATACGAACAGTATCTCAGTGCCATGGGCAGTAATACGGAGCTGCATATTGGCGATCTGCTGGAAGCGGCACCGGCCTATGAAGCGGGCCTCAGACGCGGTGACAAAATCATCCGTTACAACAATCAGCGCGTCTTCCATATGGGCGACCTGCGCACCCAGGTCTACCAGGTGGAACCGGGAAAAAATGTGGCGGTAGAAATCCAGCGCCAGGGTAGCTCCGGCAGTGAGATCATTTACCTGCCCAGCGGGCCACTGGGCATACGCGGCTGACACTCTCCCTGATTACGGCTGCAAAAAAAGGGCGATAACCGGATCGGTTATCGCCCTTCTTTTCACATCTCGCCCCGACCTTATTCGCCGTGGGTTTCCGGGCGCATGTGCGGGAATAGAAGCACGTCGCGAATTGACGGTGAGTCGGTCAACAGCATCACCAGTCGATCGATACCGATACCTTCGCCGGCTGTCGGTGGCAGACCGTACTCCAGTGCACGGATGTAGTCCGCATCGTAGTGCATGGCTTCAATATCGCCCGCGTCCTTTTCGGCAACCTGGGCCTTGAAGCGCTCGGCCTGGTCCTCGGCGTCGTTGAGCTCGGAGAAGCCGTTGGCAATTTCGCGGCCACCGACGAAAAACTCGAAGCGGTCGGTGACGAACGGGTTGTCGTCGTTGCGCCGAGCCAGGGGCGACACTTCGGTCGGGTACTCGGTGATAAAGGTCGGCTGGTCGAGGCGATGCTCGACGGTTTTCTCGAAGATCTCGATCTGGATCTTGCCCAGGCCCCAGATTTCCTTGAGCGGGATTTCCAGGTTTTCCGCGACTTTCTTTGCGCTTTCGATATTGTCGATATCGGATGCGCTCAGCTCGGGGTTGTACTTGAGGATGGAGTCGAACACGCTGATACGGTCGAACGGCTTGGCGAAATCGTAGCTGCTGCCCTGGTATTCGACGGTGGTGCTGCCCAGTACGTCGGTGCAGATGCCGCGGATCATGGACTCGGTGAGATCCATGAGGTCGTTGTAGTCCGCGTACGCCTGGTAGAACTCGAGCATGGTGAACTCGGGATTGTGGCGGGTGGACAGGCCTTCGTTGCGGAAGTTGCGGTTGATTTCGTAGACGCGTTCAAAGCCGCCCACTACCAGGCGCTTGAGGTACAGTTCCGGCGCGATGCGCAGGTACATGTCGATGTCGAGCGCGTTGTGGTGGGTGATGAACGGGCGCGCGGTGGCACCGCCGGGGATGACCTGCAGCATGGGGGTTTCCACTTCCATGAAGTGGCTTTTATTCAGGAAGCTGCGGATGTAGCTGATCACTTCGGAGCGGATGCGGAATACGTCGCGGGACTCTGGGGTGGCGATGAGGTCTACATAGCGCTGGCGGTAGCGCATTTCCTGGTCGGCAATACCGTGGAATTTTTCCGGCAGCGGGCGCAGGGCTTTGGTGAGCAGGCTGTATTCTTCACAGTTGACGTAGAGGTCGCCTTTGCCGGATTTGTGCAGGCTGCCCTTGACGCCGACGATGTCGCCGATGTCCCAGGTACCCCAGCGGTCTTTGATATCTTTCTGTGCGGTTTTGTCGGCGTACAGCTGGATGCGGTCGGAGACGTCCTGGATGACCATGAAGGGGCCGCGCTTGGCGAGGATTCGGCCGGCGACGCAGGCGGTGTTGCCTTCGCTTTCCAGTTCTTCCTTGGTCTTTTCACCAAACTCTTTTTGCAGGTCGGCGGCGAGGTTTTCGCGGCGAAAGCTGTTCGGGAAGGCGTTGCCCTTCTCGCGCATGGCACTCAGTTTGGCGCGGCGCTCGGCGATCAGTTTGTTTTCGTCTTGCTGAGTTGGTGTGTTGCTCATGATCTATCACATGTCTTTTGGGTGTGTTTCGGACTTCGTAGCTCTTCGGAGTTCTTTGCAAAGTCCGTGGCGACGAAGCACTGGGTATTCGGTTTCGAAACCGCTGTGAATACATCCCTGTACGCTGCGTCGGCAACATCCCTGTTGCCGACGCTTTCGAAACCGAATCCCCAGCACTCCGCCTTCGATTTGAAGTATTTAACTTCGTAAGCAAAAAGCGATTTGAGGCTTTTACTTTGAAACTTGGGCTTACAGCCCTGCTTTCAGACTCGCTTCAATAAACTGATCCAGGTCACCATCCAGTACTGCCTGGCAGTTACTGGTCTGGACGCTGGTGCGCAGGTCTTTGATGCGCTGGTCGTCCAGTACGTAGGAGCGGATCTGGCTGCCCCAGCCGATGTCGGATTTGCTTTCTTCCATCGCCTGTTTTTCGGCGTTGCGCTTCTGCATTTCCTGCTCGTACAGTTTCGCGCGCAGCATTTTCCACGCCTTGTCGCGGTTCTGGTGCTGGGAGCGCTCGCTCTGGCAGGCGACGACAATACCGGACTCGATGTGGGTCAAGCGCACGGCGGAGTCGGTTTTGTTGACGTGCTGACCGCCGGCGCCGGAGGCGCGGTAGGTGTCTTCGCGCACCTGGGATTTGTCCACTTCGATCTCGATGTTGTCGTCGATCTCCGGGGAGACGAAGACGGAGGTGAACGAGGTGTGGCGGCGGTTGCCGGAGTCGAACGGGGATTTCCGTACCAGGCGGTGTACGCCGGTTTCGGTGCGCAGCCAGCCGAAGGCGTATTCGCCCTGGAAGTGGATGGTGGCACTTTTGATGCCGGCGACTTCGCCCGCGGAGGCTTCTTCGAGGGTGGTTTTGAAGCCGTGGGCTTCACCCCAGCGCAGGTACATGCGCAGCAGCATTTCGGCCCAGTCCTGGGCCTCGGTGCCGCCGGAGCCGGCCTGGATGTCCAGGTAGGCGTTGTTGGGGTCGGTTTCACCGGAGAACATGCGGCGGAATTCGAGGGTTTCCAGCTGCTGCTGGAGGTTGTCGAGTTCGCTGGCGACTTCTGCGACGGAGTCTTCATCGCCCTCTTCCACTGCCATATCCAGCAGTTCGCGGCTGTCGCTGACGCCGCTGTCGAGGTCTTCGATGGTTTTTACGACGGCTTCCAGGGCGGAGCGTTCGCGACCGAGCTCCTGGGCGCGGTCGGGGTCGTCCCAGACGCTGGGCTCGGCCAGTTCCAGCTCGACTTCGGTCAGGCGCTCTTTCTTGCTAGCGTAGTCAAAGATACCCCCTAAGAACGTCGGTGCGCTCTTCGAGGTCTTTCAGCTGATTGAGAAGCGGATTGATTTCCATAGATTCTGCGGGCTTCCGTCGGTTTAAGCGGCCGCGCATTCTACCTCAGGATCCGGGCAGAATTAAGGGGGCTGCGCTCGTCGATAGGGCTCGGGTTGCTTGCCGCCCCTTGAGCCCACTTCCTTGGCGAGGCTAGAATGGCCTGACCAATAACAAAGCAAGATCAGACCAATCAGGAGCACGGATTCTCGATCATGGCCAACATCTCTTCTCTGTTCAAAACCCTGACCCGGGGTGCTCTCCTTTTCTCCCTGTCCGGCGCGGCCTGCGCGACGCCGGTCAAATACAGTGCGGTGGTAGCTCCGGAACCGGTGGCCGGCGCGGAATTTGCGAGCGCGCAGACCTACCCCACCATCCGTGCGGCGCTGGAGGCGGCACCGGCTGGTGGCAACAGCCGGTATGTGATCTACCTGCCGGAAGGGAGCTACCGGGAAAAGGTGCTGGTGAGCAAGCCCAATATCAGCCTGGTGGGCGCCGGGCGCGACAAGACGGTCATCCGTTACGGGGACTACGCGGGAATGCCGGCCCCGGGGGCCGATCCCTCGTCTAAAGAGACCATGGGCACCTTTGCCACGGCGACACTGACGGTGGAGGCGACGGATTTCTCCGCCAGCGACCTGACCATCGAGAACAGCTTCGATTTCCTCGCCAGCGATGCCCTGCCCAAGGATCACACGGATAAGGTCAACGGCACCCAGGCGGTAGCGCTGGAAACTGGCTTGGGCAGCGACCGCTCGGCGTTTCGCAATGTGCGTCTGCTGGGATACCAGGACACCCTGTTTGTACAGGGCGGGCGCAGTTACTTTGTGGACAGTGTGATCGAGGGCAATGTGGACTTTATATTCGGGGCCGGCCAGGCGGTATTTGATCGCTCGGATATCATCACCCGCCCCCGCGGCACCGAGCGCGACCACGTTGGCTACGTCACCGCTCCCAGCACGGATATTGGCAACGATTTCGGTCTGGTGTTTCTCAACTGCCGCCTGCTGAAAGCCCCCGGGGTGCCGGCCGATTCGTCCCCGCTGGGGCGGCCCTGGCACCCCACCACGACCTTTGCCGACGGCCGCTATGCGGACCCCGACGCCATCGGCGCCAGTGTGTTTATCAATAGCTATATGGATGACCACATTCCCCGCGAAGGCTGGGCCTCCATGCGCGGTACCAGTCGCGATGGCACAAAGAGCACGGTGTTTACCCCGGAGAACTCGCGCTTTTTCGAGTACGGCAGCCACGGCCCCGGCGCTGCGGTGACCCCGAAGCGACGCCAGCTCACGCAAGCGGAAGCCGCGCGTTACACCCTCGACAATATCTTTGGCGACTGGAAACCACCTTTCACCAAGTCGCAGTGACTAGCGGGACTCACCACCGGCGAGCTGATCCAGGATCGCGCAATGGGGTGAGTCGTCTCCGGCACAGGCATCCGCCAGGGCCCTCAGGTTGCTGCGCATCTCTTTGAGGTTGCGCAGCTGCTCTTCCACCTGCTCGATCTTTTCCCGTACCAGCAGTTTGGCGTCGTGACTGCGGCGCGCCGGGTTGCGGTACAGCTGCAACAGCTCCCCCACTTCCTCCACGGAAAAGCCACTGCTGCGGGCGCGCTGGATAAAGCGCAGGGTTTCCACCTCCGCGGGGGAGTATTCGCGATAGCCGTTGGGATTGCGCCCCGGTATGACCAGCGAGACAGACTCGTAGTAGCGCAGTGCTTTGGACGTGAGGCCCGCCTGTTTGGCGGCCTGGGAGATATTCATGATGGCTCCTTCATGGCTGCAACAACCATGCGGGAGTTTTTAGCCTGCCCCGGGGGTAAGGTCAACCCCCGGCGGCAAGACCCAGCCGGATGAGCCAGGAGAGCCGGCTCAGTGGGTGGGGTTACTGTGGCCCGGGCCCGTATCCGGCGGGCATTTGCTGAAACGGTGGGGTACCTGCGAGGCAGGGTCAAACCCCAGCTGCAGGGCTGCGTCCAGCATGGATGCGGGAATGCGGTGTACCAGGATGTCTCCCGTGGCGCCACCGCACACGGACGGATACATACGGTCGGTGCGCACCGCACAGCGAGACTCTGCGACGGAGATCCCGTTACCCTCCAAAGTCGCACGACTCTGCTCCAGGGAGATCCCGCCACCTTCACACTGCCGGTTTCCCCTGGGCTGCGTGACCCAGAGCGTCGCCCCGCTATTGCTGTTTGCCGTCATCTGCGCCTCCCCACTGTCGTTGCTCTCGGGTTCAGGTTCCGCCTGTTGTGCAGGCGCCGATACTTCCGGTGAACCGCTGTCCTCCGGCGCCTTGGTACCGGACTCACCACCGCCACAGGCGGTCAGCGTGAGCAGTGCCAGAGCAAGTATCCCCAGTAGCACTCTGAATCGATGCATGGTTTCACTCCCTGTTTGTTGATTGCTTACCAGTCTCAGCTTAGCGCGAGCCACAGGCCCACGCCTAGCATCAGGGTACCGGCAATCCGGTTCATCAGGCGAACATTCTCTCCCTTGTGCAGTAACTTGCTGAGGGTGCGACCGCCGCTGGCATAGATCAGCATACACAGGGTCTCCATCACCACGATGATTGCCAACATCAACGCCAGTTGCGGCACCAGCGGACCCTGCTGGTTAATAAACGGCGGCAACAGCGCAATACAAAACGCCCAGCCTTTCGGGTTTGCCACCGCGGTTACAAAACCCTGGGTCCACAGTGCCCGCCGGGTAATCTGCTGTGCATTTGTCGCATCCTGCTCGAGCTCCACCAGCCGCCCGCCGGAGCGCCACATCTGCACCCCCAGGTAGCCCAGGTAAACGCCGCCGGCGTATTTGAATAGCTGGAACGCGGCCGGGTACTTCAGCATAAACGCCGCCACCCCCAGCACCGCGGCCAGGGCCACCAGCCCGACGCCGACAACCTCGCCAGCCATCATCCACAGGGTACGGCGCACGCCAATGGCCATCCCCAGGGTGAGCGCCAGGGTCATACACATACCCGGCGTGATCGACACAAAGAAAAAAGTCGAAATAAACAGGGCCAGGCCGGAAGGTTCAAGAATTCCCATGCCACAGCCCTCAGTGGTGAGTGCCGGTGTGATTGCCGAAATGGCTGACCAGCATGCCACCCAGCATCAGCCCGCACCCCACCAGCTCCCGCAGAGAAAGCAGTTCGTTCAGGAACAGCCAGCCGGCGGCCAGCGCAAACACGGATTCCAGGCTCATGATCACCGTGGCGTGAGACGGTGCCGCATGGCGCTGTGCCAGCAACTGGAAAGTAAATGCAATCGCCGTGGAGAAAATCATCATATAGGCAATCGGCCAAGCGGCATCCACCGCCGACTGCAGGCTCGGCTGCTCGACAATGAGCGAAGCTACTGCGGACAAAACGCCGCACACCAGAAACTGGATAGCAGCCAGGCGCAGGGCGTCGTAGCGGTGCACGAAATAATCCGCACTGAGCACCTGAATGGCAAACACAAAGGCGCTGGCGAACACCATCAGGTCGCCGATCAACTGGGCCTCTTCACTGAAGTCTGCCAGCCAGTAAAGCCCCAGCAGCGCCAGGCCAATGCCGGCCCAGGTCCAGCGATTGGTTTTATGTCCGAGGGAAAGCCCGATCACCGGCACCAGCAACAGGTAAAAACCGGTGATGAAGCCGGCGCGGCCGGCAGTGGTGTACAGCAGGCTCGCCTGTTGCAGCGCGGCACCGAGAAACAGCCAGAACCCCAGAATGGCGCCGCCCGGCAGGCACTTGCGCCAGCGGTGGTGCACGGTCGA